>LNFL01000151.1 GCA_001464275.1 Actinobacteria bacterium Ga0077560
TGTCCGGCAACCAGGCGATCGCCCTGGGTGCCGTCGCCGCCGGCCTCGAGTACTTCGGCGGCTACCCGATCACCCCGGCCTCCGACATCTTGGAGTGGCTGTCGGCGAAGCTGCCGGCGACGGGCGGCATCACCATCCAGTGCGAGGACGAGATCGCCTCCCTGGCCTCGGTCATCGGCGCGTCCTACGCCGGCAAGAAGGCCGCCACGGCGACCTCCGGCCCCGGCCTGTCGCTCATGAGCGAGCTGCTGGGCTACGCCGGCACCGCCGAGATCCCCTGCGTGATCATCGACGCCCAGCGTGGCGGCCCCTCCACGGGCCTGCCCACCAAGACCGAGCAGTCGGACCTCAACCACGCCCTCTACGGCGGGCACGGCGAGGCGCCCCGGGTGGTCATCGCCCCCACGACGGTGGAGGACTGCTTCTGGGCCACCGTTGACGCCTTCAACTACGCCGAGCGGTTCCAGGTACCGGTCATCCTGCTGACCGACCAGGGCCTGGCCACCCGCATGGAGGTCATCGCCAAGCCCGACCTCTCGAAGGTGGAGCGGTGGCCTCGCAAGACCGCCAAGGACGCCAACGGCGAGTACAAGCGCTACGAGCTCGGCGGCGACAGCGTGTCGCCCATGGGCATCCCCGGCGAGGAGGGCGGCCAGTACGTCGCCACCGGCATCGAGCACGACGAGCTCGGCCACCCGGCCTACACGCCGGAGAACCACGTCGCGATGCAGAACAAGCGCTGGAACAAGCTCGAGCCGCTCAAGAACGGCGCGGCGCGCCACGCCTCCATCGGCGAGGAGCAGCCGGAGATCGCGCTGGTGGGCTTCGGCTCCACCTTCGGCGCGGTGCGCGAGGCCGTGGAGCGGGCGCAGGCCGAGGGGCTCTCGGTCGGCGCGTTCTACCCCCGCGTGCTCGGCCCGTTCCCGGCCGGCAAGGTGGAGGAGTTCACGGCGAAGGCCAAGCGGGTCATCGTGCCCGAGGTCAACTTCACCGGCCAGCTCGCGCGCCTCGTGCGCAGCGAGGTGGGCATCAAGGTCGACAGCCAGGCGAAGTGCGACGGGCTTCCGTTCACCGCCGAGGACATCTACGACATGATCACGGAGGCCGCCCGATGAGCACCGCACCGGCGACCCGCAAGCCCACCGACTACAAGTCGGACCTCAAGCCGATCTGGTGCCCGGGCTGCGGCGACTTCGGAGTCCTCGCATCCCTGTACCGGGCGTTCGCCCAGCTGAACCTCGACCCGGCCAACACCGTGGTCGTGTCCGGCATCGGCTGCTCCAGCCGCCTTCCCGGCTTCGTCAGCACCTACGGCGTGCACACCCTGCACGGCCGGGCGCTGCCGGTGGCCATGGGCGTGAAGCTCGCCAACCCGGAGCTCACCGTGGTCGCCGTCGGCGGTGACGGCGACGGCTTCGCGATCGGCGCGGGGCACTTCCCGCACGCCGCCCGCCGCAACATCGACATCACCTACCTGGTGATGGACAACGAGATCTACGGCCTCACCAAGGGCCAGGTCTCCCCGACGTCCCTCACCGACCAGAAGGCGCCCTCCACCCCCTGGGGGAACCTGGAGACGCCGCTGAACACCCTGGGCTTCGCGATCGCCTCGGGCGCCGGCTTCGTGGCCCGCGGCGCGTCGTTCAACACGAAGACGCTCACCGAGCTCATCGTGCAGGCCGTGGAGCACAAGGGCTTCAGCTACATCGACGCCATGTCGCCCTGCGTGATGTTCAACAACCACCAGGAGGAGTGGAAGGAGCTCGTCACCGACGTCGCGCCCGACCACGACCCCTCCGACAAGGTCGCCGCGTTCGACCTGGCGCTGAAGGGCGGGTTCAAGCTCGGGATCCTCTACCGCGAGCTGCGTCCGACCCTCGGCGAGAAGTACCAGGCCCTCATCGAGCGGACGCCGGACAACGACGTCGCGACGATGCTGGAGGCCTTCAGCGCCCGCAAGGGCGTGGCCATCGGCAAGCCGGTCGCCTGACCCCGGCTCGCCCATGACGTACCCGACGGGGCCCGCCATCGGCGGGCCCCGTTCGTTTGACGGCTCAGACGGGGTCGGCGCCGTCGAGCGCGCCGCGCTCGTACAGCACGACCAGCCCGTTCACGCAGTGCTGGCACAGCTGGCTGCCGGCCACCTCGCGGCAGATCGCCAGGGCCTGCTTGGGCGGCATGCCCTCGCGGTAGGGAGGGTCGGCGGTCATGGCGTCCCAGGTGTCGGCCACGGCCATGACGCGCGCGCCGTCGGGGATCTCATGGCCCGGCAGCCGGTCGGGGTAGCCGCCGCCGTCGATCCGCTCGTGGTGGCCGCGCACCCACCGCACCTGCTCGTGGTCGAGGACCTCGGAGACGATCTGCGCCCCCAGGGTGACGTGGGTCTCGATGACCGCCCGCTCCTCGGCGGTGAGCCGCCCGGGCTTGAGCAGCACCGAGTCCGGAACCCCGACCTTGCCGACGTCGTGGACCAGGGCGGCCTGCCGCAGCCGTGCGGCGCGCGCCGGCTCCCAGCCCAGCTCCAGCGCCAGCCGGTGCGACAGGGCGGCCACCCGCTCGGAGTGCCGCTGGGTGTTCTCGTCCCGAAGGTCGACCGCGCGGGCCAGGGCGCGCAGGGCGGCGAACTCGCGGCGCTGTGACGCGGTGTCCTGCTCGCGGGTCTCGCCCGCGGCCCGGGCGGCGGCGTGGGTGCGCGTGGCGTCCCGGCCCGAGGCCTTGGCGGCGCGTAGGGCGGCGTCGGCCGCGGCCACCAGTCGGCCGGGGACGGTGGCGTCCTCCAGGTCGGCGATGCCCACCGACACGCTCACCCCGCCGGCCGGCGGGATCGGCACGCCGGCGATCGCCCGGCGCACCGTGAGCGCCCGCTGGGCCGCGGTGGCCGCGGTGTGCCCGGGCAGGATCCAGCCCAGGGCCTGGCCGGAGATGCGGGCGACGATCTCCCCGGGCTCGGCGAGGGCGGCGACCCGGCGGGAGACCTCGGCGATCACCTCGTCGCCGGTGGCGTGGCCGAAGGCGGCGTTCACGTCGCCGAGCGCGTCCACGTCGATCACGGCCACCGCGAGCGGCTCCAGGTGCGCCTCGGCATGGGTCAGCCGGTCGGCCAGCGCCTCGTGGAACGCGCGGTGGTTCGCGAGCCCGGTGAGGCTGTCGGTGACGGCCTGGGCCTCCAGCGCCTCGCGCGCGGCGATCCGCTCGGCCGCGAGGCCGAGCGTCTCCGACAGGCGCTCCATCCGGGCGGCGGCGTCGGGGGGCGGGACGTCGCCCTCCCACTCGGCCACCACCACGCCCCACGGCGCGTCGCCGGCGGTGACCTCGCGCCGCAGCAGCCCGGGACGGGCGGTGCCCGAGGCGGCGAGCTCGCGCTCGGCCGCGGCCTCCGGCCCGTCCACCACGCGCACGCGGGCGCCCTCCAGCGGCAGTGCGATGGCCTCCTCGGCGATGGCGCGCAGCTCCCGCATGTCCGCCGAGCCGGCCGCGGCCAGGGCGATGCGGGTCATGGCGTCGTGCTCGCGTCCGGTGCGGTGCAGCTCGTCCACCAGCCGGCCGCGGGCACGGCCGAGGCCGCGCCACAGCAACAGTGCGGCGATGCTCAGCAGCAGCACCATCGCCACCGTGATCAGCAGGAGCCGGCGGCGGATCGCGTCACCCTCGGCGTCATCGGTGTCGCGCGCCACCTGCATCGCGGCGAACCACCTGGCCCCGGCGGCGTCGAGGCGCTTGAGCGGGTCGCTGAGGTCCGGCTGGCTCAGCAGGTTCACCGGGCTCTGCCCGAGCGCCACGATGGCGTCCAGGGCGGCGATCGAGTCCCGTGCGCCGGCCGCCATCTCGGGGTTGCCGGTGAACGTGGTCCCCTGGGTGGACTGGACGGCCACCAGCCGGCCGCGCGAGCGGAGGACGGTGATGCCGTCGGATGCGGTGATCACCCCGCCGCGCTCGATGATCCTGGTGTGCACCGCGCGCAGCTCGTCGAAGGCGTCCGAGACCTCGTAGATGGCGTCGTCGAGGCGGCCGTGCCGCTCCTCCTGCACCTGGTTCAGGGCGACCGATCCGCCGACCACCGCCACCATGAGCAGGCTGAACGCCACGAGGACCGCGAGCTGCACGCGGTGCAGGCGTCGCAGCCGCCGGGCGGCGGCCGCCCAGGTGGCGTCGGATGCCGCGTCGGTGCTCGGGATGTGTTCGCTGTCGGCCATGGGCGCGGGCCGCCCCGGTGCGGGCGGCTGCCTGTGGAATCGGCAGCGGACGCGGGAAGTGGAGTCCCGCGGGTGGGGCGCGCGCTATTCGTGCTCGGCGCGCACCCGCGCGTCGGCCGCCCGGGCCATGTCGGCCTGCGCGGCCTGCAGCGCGGCCACTCGCGCGGCGAGCTCCGCATCGGCCACGCCGAGGATCCGGGCCGCCAGCAGGCCCGCGTTGCGGCCGTTGTCGATGGCCACGGTCGCGACCGGCACCCCGCGCGGCATCTGCACGATCGACAACAGGGAATCCATGCCGTCCAGGGCGGTGGTGCGAACGGGCACGCCGATGACCGGCAGGTGGGTCACCGCGGCGAGCATGCCGGGCAGGTGGGCGGCGCCGCCGGCGCCGGCGACGATCACGCGCAGGCCGCGCCCGGCGGCCTCGGTGCCGTAGGCGATCATGTCGTGCGGGGTCCGGTGGGCGGAGACCACCCGCACCTCGTGCGGGACCCCCAGCTCGGTGAGCGCCTCGGCGGCGGCCCGCATGACCGGCAGGTCGGAGTCGCTGCCCATCACCACACCCACCAGCGGCGCCGCGCTCACAGCGCCACCGCCCGGGCGCCGTGCCGCGCGACCTCGAGCGCCTCCGCCGGCGTCGCCGCCATCGCGGTCACATGCCCCATCTTCCTGCGCACGCGGACCTCCGCCTTGTCGTAGAGATGCAGGTGGGCGCCCGGCACCGCCAGCGCCGCCGGCAGGTCGGGCCGGCTGGGGCCGGACGCGGTGCCCAGGATGTTGACCATCGCCCCGGCGGGGGCGCGCAGGTTGACGGGGCCCAGCGGCATGCCCAGCACGCCCCGCAGGTGGTTCTCGAACTGCGAGGTCTCGCAGCATTCGATGGTGTAGTGCCCGCTGTTGTGCGGGCGCGGGGCGAGCTCGTTCACCAGCACGCCGCCGTCACGCAGCAGGAACATCTCCACGCCCATCACCCCCAGGCCCTCGCCGGCGGCCGCGGCGGCCTGTGCGATCGCCTGGGCCCGGTTCCGGACGGCCGGATCGATCTCCGCGGGGGCGATCACCTCGTGGCACACGTGGTCGCGCTGGACGGTCTCCACCACCGGGTAGCAGGCCTCTTCCCCGGTGGTGCTGCGGGCCACCATCGCCGCCAGCTCGCGCTCGAACGGCACCCATGCCTCCACCAGCACGCCCTCGCCGCGGTCGAGGCCGGGCATGGCGGCCATCGCCTCCTCCGGGGTGTGGCAGTTGGCGTTGCCGTAGCCGTCGTACCCCAGCGTGCGGGACTTCAGGACCAGCGGCCAGCCCAGGTCGCGCCCCGCGGCGGCCATGTCCGACGGGCGGTCCGCCACCAGGAACCGCGGCACCGGAAGGCCGGCCGAGACCAGGCGGTCCTTCTGCAGCGCCTTGTCCTGCACCACCGCCACGGTCGCCGCCCGGGGCCGCACGGGTGTGCCGGCGACCTCCACCGCGGCCAGCGCCCTGGCGTCGACGAACTCGTTCTCGAGGGTCACCACGCGGCACACGCGGCCGAGCGCGGCCACGGCCGCGGGATCGCGCCAGTCGCCCCGCACAACGCCCGCCGCCACGAGCCCCGCGGGCTCGGCCGGGTCGCCCAGCACCGCCACCCGCAGGCCCAGGGGCCAGGCGGCCAGGCACGTCATGCGGGCCAGCTGACCGGCGCCCGCGATGCCGACGTCGTAGGGCGCCTCGTCGGTGGGTGTGGTCGTCACGCGGGGGACGCTACCAAGCCCCGTCCCGGTCGCATCGAGCGAGCCTTGGTACACTGCTCACCGGCCCGGGCGCATAGCTCAGTTGGGAGAGCACCAGCTCGACAAGCTGGGGGTCACAGGTTCGAGCCCTGTTGCGCCCATACGAAACCCCGCCACGTGCGGGGTTTCGTCGTTCTCGGACCGGGCCGGCCGCTCATCCGGCGCCGGCCGCCGACGACGGTCACGCGCCGCGCGGCGGCTGGGGGCCCATCCCGGCGAGCAGCACCGCGCAGGCGTCGGCGGGAGACATGGTCCCGGCCTCCACGTCCGCCAGCACCCGGCGGCCCGCCGGGGTGTCCATCGCGGTGTCCACCAGCGCGCGCAGGCTGCGCTCGAGGGTCGCGGCGAGCTCCAGGCGCCGCCCGCGCCGCCGCCGGGCGACGAGTCCGTCACCGGCGGCCAGCGATGCGCGGTGCGCGTCGGCCGCGGCGAGCAGCTCGGGCACACCGTCGCCCGTGGTGGCGACGGTGAGGACGATCTCGGGACGGCGGCCCGCCCGCGCCTCCAGGCCGCTGATGTGGCCCAGATCGAGCATCAGCTCCAGGTCGCGGCGGGCGTCGCGGGCGCCCGGGCGGTCCGCCTTGTTCACCACCAGGACGTCGGCGAGCTCCAGCAGGCCGGCCTTGTTGGCCTGCACGGCGTCGCCCCACCCCGGGGAGGTGACCAGCACGGTGGTGTCGGCCGCTGAGGCGATGTCGACCTCCACCTGTCCGACGCCGGTGGTCTCCACGATGACCGGGTCGAACCCCAGGTGGGCCAGCAGCCGCGTGGTGGCCGGGACGGCGAACGCCAGGCCGCCCTGCTGGCCGCGCGTCGCCATCGACCGCACGAACGCCCCCGCGGCAAAGCCGTCCATGCGCACGCGGTCGCCCAGGATGGCGCCCCCGGTGAGGGGCGAGGAGGGGTCCACGGCCAGCACGGCGGGCGTGCGCCCGGCGTCGGCCAGGCAGGCCAGCAGCCGGCCCGTGAGCGATGACTTGCCCGCCCCCGGGGCCCCGGTGATGCCGATGACGTGCCCGGCGTCGTCCGCGGCCGGCAGCAGTCCGGCGATCTCGAGCGCCGTGTCGCCGCCGCGCTCGACCAGGGTGATGAGCCGCGCGACGGCCCGGCGGTCCCCACCGCGCGCCACGCGCAGGAGCGCGGCCGGGCCGGGGGAGGGCGACGGGCTCACCCGTCGTCCGGAACCGCGACCCGCCGCACCGCGGCCACCACCTCCGGGGCCGACGCGCCCGGACCCAGCACGGCCGCCACCCCGGCGGCCCGCAGCGTCTCGGCGTCGTCGGCGGGCACGATCCCGCCGACGACCACCGGCGTGGCCAGGCCCAGCGCGCGAAGCGCCTCCACCATCGCGGGGCCCAGGGTGAGGTGGCTGGCGTTGTGCATGGAGATGCCCACCGCGTCGGCGTCCTCCTGCTCGGCCACCGCCGCGACCCCCTCCGGGGTCTGCCGCAGGCCCAGGTAGACCACCTCCATGCCGGCGTCCCGCAGGATGCGCGCGACGATCTTCAGGCCGCGGTCGTGGCCGTCGAAGCCGAGCTTGGCCAGGACGATGCGGGGCGGCGCGCCGGTCATCAGACGACGATCCGCTCCACGTGGGTGCCGAGCACCGCGGCCAGCGTCGCCACGATCTCTCCCTCGGTGGCGAGTGCCGTGACCGCGTCGATGAGCGGGGGCATGATGTTGCGCGCGGGGTCCGCCGCGCAGGCGCCCACCTCGCGCAGGCATCGCTCCACCGCCGCCCCGTCGCGCGCGCTGCGCACCGCGGCCAGGCGGGCCAGCTGGCAGCGCTCCACCTCCGGGTCGATGCGCAGCGTGTCGCGCACCTGCTCGTCGTTGCCCTCGGTGAAGGCGTTGACCCCCACGATGATCCGCCGCCCGGCGTTGACCTCACGCTCGAACCGGTAGGCGGCGTCGGCGATCTCGCCCACGAAGTACCCGTCCTCGATGCCCGCGTAGACGCCCTCGAGGATCGACCCGCCGCCGAGCTCCAGCAGGTGGTCGAACACCTCCCCGGCCAGCCGCTCCAGCTCGTCGGTGAGCCACTCCACGTAGTCCGAGCCGCCGAGCGGGTCGGCCACGTTGGTGACGCCGGTCTCGTGCGCGATGACCTGCTGGGTCCGCAGGGCGATGCGGGCGGCCCGGTCGGTGGGCAGGGCGAGCGCCTCGTCGAAGGCGTCGGTGTGCAGGCTCTGGGTGCCGCCGAGCACCGCGGCGAGCGCCTGGATCGCCACGCGGGCGATGTTGACCTCCGGCTGGGCGGCGGTGAGGGAGACCCCGGCGGTCTGGGTGTGGAACCGGCACAGCAGGCTCCGCTCGTCGGCGGCGCCGTACCGGTCGCGCATCCACCGGGCCCAGATCCGCCGCGCGGCCCGCAGCTTGCAGATCTCCTCGAAGAAGTCGTTGTGGCAGTTGAAGAAGAAGCTCAGCCGGGGGGCGAAGGCGTCCACCTCCAGGCCGGCGGCGATCTCCGCCTCCACGTAGGCGAAGCCGTTGGCGAGGGTGAAGGCGAGCTCCTGCACGGCCGTGCTGCCGGCCTCGCGGATGTGGTACCCGGAGATCGACACGGGGTTCCAGCGGGGCATCTGTGCCGTGGTGAAGGCGATCATGTCGGTGACCAGCCGCACCGACTCCCGGGGCGGGAAGATGAACTCCTTCTGCGCCTGGTACTCCTTGAGGATGTCGTTCTGGATGGTCCCCGAGAGGTCCGCCCGGGCGACGCCCGAGCGCTCGGCGGCCGCGATGTACATGGCGAACAGCACCGGGGCGGGGCCGTTGACCGTCATCGAGGTCGACACCGAACCGAGGTCGATCCCGGCGTAGAGCTCCTCGACGTCGGCGAGCGTGTCGACCGCCACACCGGCCCGGCCCACCTCGCCGCGCGACCGCGGGTCGTCGGAGTCCGCGCCCATCAGGGTGGGCATGTCGAAGGCGGTCGAGAGGCCCGTGCCGCCCGCGGCGAGCAGCTCCCTGAACCTCAGATTGGTGTCGGCGGCGCCGCCGAACCCCGCGAACATCCGCATGGTCCACAGCCGCGAGCGGTACATCGACGCGTGGACGCCGCGGGTGTACGGGAACCGGCCCGGCAGCGGCGAACCGCCGTACACCGGTTCGAGGGGAACCCCGGACATGGTCTCGAACGGGACCTCCCGGAGCGGGGCGCGGCGGTAGGCCTCCCGCCAGGCCCGCGTGTCGGTCCCCTCGTCCGCCTCCGGCGCCATCGACAAGTCCTTTGACGTCCGACTATTGGACGTCCACGCTACCACGCTCGTAGTCTTCGGACATCTCGCCCCTCGACCGCGATCCCATCTCCGAGGCCCGCCGCAACTGGGAGGCCGCCGGGTGGGCGGCCCCGGACGCGATGGTGGCGGCGGTGTCCGTCGTGCGGGCCCACCAGATCGTGCTGGCGGCGGTGGACGCGGCGCTCGAACCGCACGGGCTCACCTTCGCCCGCTTCGAGGCGCTGGCGCTGCTGCACTTCAGCCGGCGCGGCGCGCTGCCCATGGGCAAGATCGGGGAACGGCTGCAGGTGCACCCCACCAGCGTCACCAACGCGATCTCACGCCTGGAACGGGATGGGCTGGTGCGCCGGGTGCCGTCGGACCGCGACCGCCGCACCGTGCTGGCGCAGATCACCCCCGACGGCCGGGAGACGGTCGTGGCCGCGGCGTCCGCGCTCACCGCGGCGGGGTTCGGCCTGGACGAGCTGCCGGCGGCGGCGCTGGGCCGCATCCACGACGCCCTCCTGCCGGTGCGCCGCGCGGCCGGTGATCTGCCCTGATCCCCCTCCAGCTCCGCGCGCGGCGTGCCGATGGGCGGACATGGACGACACCGGCGAGATCCCGCTCGGCTACCCCCGCTGGTGCTTCGCCGCCGGGTCGGTGCTCTCGGCGGCCGGCCTGGTGCTGAGCGGCTGGCTGGCGGCGCACGCCGGGGCCGTGGCGGCGGTGGCGCTGGCGGCGTCCTGCGCCGCATGGGCGCTCGGGATGGTGCTGGGCGCGGTGTTCGTGGTCCGGTGGCGGCCGGTCTGGCGCGTGGGGCCCGAGGGCATCGCCGTGCTGGGCGCCGGCAGGGTGGCCTGGGACGACATCTCCGGGGTGGGCCCGTGGCGCCGCGGGACCTCGGTGCGCATCGCCCTGCGGGATCCCGCCGCCTGGGCCTGCGGACGCCCGGTGGGCGCGAGGGTCAGCGCCGCCCTGCGCGGGGTGCCCCTGTGCTCGCCCTTCGTGCTGGGCCTGAGCGGCCTCGACACCGGCCGGGAGGACATCCGCCGGGCCGTGGAGCGGCACGCCCCCGGCCGCTGGCGCTCAGCCGTCTGAGGTCCGGCCCGGGACGAATCCGGTGCGGGTCTCCTGCTCCGGCGGCGCCCAGCTGGTGCCGTCCGGTCCGAACGGCCGGGCGAAGGTGAATGCCCTGGGCGTCGAACCGTGCTCTCGGATGTGCAGCAACCGTTCCTGTGCCTCGGCGACGGTGGGGCGATGCCCGTCCGGCACCCACCACAGCGCCTGATAGGCCTCGGCCATGCGCGCGAACCAGTCGCGCCGGCGGCGCATGACCTCCAGGTGCGGGCCGTTGTAGACGTAGGCCCGCAGCACGTCGAGGGACTCCCACACCGACATGTTCACCAGGAGCATGTCGTCGTCGAAGACCGGCACCCCGGTGGCGTCGCCGCCGTCATCCGCCAGGCGCCAGATGAAGCCGTGGGCGGCATCGGCGAGGGCGTTCACCGGGCCCAGCGCGGCCACGAACCCGGCCAGCAGCGGCGAGTCCAGGGGCTCGCGCAGGCGCGCCACGTTCACCTGGGCGAGCTCCACGTGACCCTCAGCCGCCGGACATGATGAGCCAGCGGCCGCTCACCAGCAGGGCGATTGCGACGCCGCCGGCCGTGATCCCGAGCGCGACGCCCACCCAGCCCGGAACGCGGGAGGCGCCGCGCTCCCCGGCGACGGCGACGGACACCATGCCGCACACCACCCCGAAGATCGCGAGGATGGGGGACAGCAGCACCAGGGGCAACGCGAGCAGCGCGAGCAACCCGAGCGCGAGCGACGCGGTGCCCCAGCCGTTGGGGGGGTCGGCCTTGTCCGGATCGGCTGGCGGCAGCGTCGGTATGGGCATGGGGCTCCATTCGGGGGAAACGGCAACCGTTGACGGGGAGAATAGCCCGGCCCGCTCATTCCGCCGGCCGGCGGCGGGCCCGGGGTCCGGCCCCGCCGCCCGCCCGAGTCAGCCGCCGAAGGTGTCGCCCGGCTGCAGCTCCGGGACCTCGACGTCCGCGGGGACCAGCGCGCGCAGCTGCGCCGGCCGGCCGGCCAGCGGGGGCCAGGTGCCGAAGTGCCCGCAGAGCACCTGCTTCACGCCCAGCAGGCGCACCGCGTGCACCCCGCGTGAGGGCCCCATGGTGAAGTGCCCGCCCATCGGGAGCACCGCGACGTGCGGCCGGTGGATCTCGGCGAGCAGGGCCATGTCCCCGAACACGTCGGTGTCACCGGCCTGGTAGACGACCAGCCCGTCGGGGAACTCGAGCATGTACCCGGCGGCCACGCCGCCCTGGAGCATTGCCTGGTCGGGCGCGCCGATGCCGCTGCCATGCACCGCCGTGACCATCGTCGCGGCGATCCCCGCCGCGTCGACGGTGCCACCGACGCCCATCTGGACGACGTTGCCGACGCCCTCTCCCTGCAGGTAGGCGCCCACCTCCCAGCTGGCGATCACCGGGGCGTCGGGGTTCTTCGCGGCCAGGCCGGGCAGGTCGGCGATGTGGTCCATGTGCCCGTGGGTCACCAGGATGGCGTCGACCGAGGGATCCCGGAGCGCCTCCGGGCAGGACGGGTTGTTCTCCAGGAACGGGTCGACGATGACCCGCTTGCCCTCGGAAGTCGTCCACAGCCAGCTGCCGTGTCCCAGCCAGGTGACGGAGTTGCCTCTCAGATCCATTCGGGTGTCCCCCTCGGATGCCGTTGTCATCCGGACTGTCGTCCAGTCGGGACGCCGGGCGCAAGCGGCGCTGTGACCGGCGTGTGATCCGTGACGGAACAGGGAACGAAGGACCCGCAGGAGGGGTCAGCTCCCAGCACCCCTTGGGTGTCTGGGACGGGCCGGCGCGAGCCGGTCTGATTGATCCCGCCCGGTCCATAAGCCTCCCAGGGGCACACGGTGAACGACCTGATCTCCATCCTCGAAATCGCGTCCGTGAGCGACGTTCGCATGTTCGAGGTGCTCTCCATCGTCGCGGGAAGCGTCGTGGGGGCACTGGCCGGTCACCGCTGGCAGGCACGCTCACACCGGGCCGACGCCTCGAGCGGCCGGCGGCGGATGCCGCCGGCCGCCGGGTCGTCCCTCACCCCGCGGCACTAGACTCGGCCCATGGCCCCGCCGCTGCAGCCGCCCCTCGCGCCGCAGCTGGCCCGCCCGGCGCCGGAGCTCCCCGACGGCGACGGCTGGTGGTACGAGCCCAAGTGGGACGGCTTCCGCGCGATCGCCTTCGTCGATGGTGGCCTGACCGCCCTGCAGAGCCGCAACGGCAAGCCCCTGGAGCGCTACTTCCCGGAGATCGCCTTTCCGCCCGGCCGCTATGTGGTGGACGGGGAGATCATCATCCCGGGCCTCGACGGCGGCCAGGAGTTCGGCGCCCTGCAGCAGCGCATCCACCCCGCGGCCTCCCGGATCGAGCGCCTGTCGCGGGAGATGCCCGCGGTGTTCGTGGCGTTCGACCTGCTCGCGCTCGACGACGCGTCACTGCTGGAGCAGCCCCACGCGGAGCGCCGCGCGCGGTTGGAGGCACTGGTGGCCGATCCCATGCGGCTCACACCGGGCACCGCCGACCGGGCCGAGGCGGCCCGCTGGCTGGAGGGCGCGGGGGAGGGGGTGGTGGCCAAACGCGGCGACGCCCCCTACCGGCCCGGTGAGCGCACCGGCATGGTCAAGGTCAAGCGCGTGCGCACGTTCGACTGCGTGGTGGTGGGGTGGCGGCCCGGCAAGGCCGGGGAGGACACGGTGGGGTCGCTCATCCTGGGGATGTACGAGCCCGGTGACCGGCTGCGCGTGGTGGGGCACGCCGCCGGGTTCCGGGCCGCGCAGAAGCGCGAGCTGCGGGGACTGGTGCGGGCCTACGAGACCGGGGAGCGGGGGACCGCAGACCCCAGCCGCTGGAGCGCCGACCGCGAGCTGGAATGGGTGGCGCTGCGCCCGGAGCTGGTGGTGGAGGTGCGGGCCGACCAGGTGAGCGACGGGCGCATCCGCCACGGCGCCCGCCTGGTGGGGGTGCGCGAGGACCGCGACCCCCTGAGCTGCGGCACGGATCAACTCTCGGGCTGATCCCTTCGGCGGCTGGGCTGCACCCGCCGGCCCTCGCCGGCCTGCTTGCGGAAGTGCGGCGGCCACGGCGCGTCGCCCAGCCCCTCGGCCTCGTCGCGGGCCGCGAGCTCCAGCAGCGGGGTGATGTCGCCCACGGCGTCGTCGATGCCCGCGGCGGGGTCGCCGCGCTCGGCCAGGCGGGCGGGCACCGTGTCCAGGCGCAGGTCGCCCGGCTCGGCGTCGGGGACCTCGTCCCAGCGCAGCGGGCACGAGACCAGCGCGCCCGGCACGGCCCGCACCGAGTAGGCGGAGGCGAGCGTGCGGTCGCGGGCGTTCTGGTTGTAGTCCACGAACACCCCCTCGCGCTCCTCCTTCCACCACTTCGAGGTGGCCCGCCCGGGCATGCGGCGCTCCACCTCACGGGCCAGCGCGAGCGCCGCCCGGCGCACCTGGGTGAAGTCCCAGCGGGGGGCGATGCGCACCAGCACGTGGATGCCGCGGTTGCCGCTGGTCTTGGGCCAGCCCACCAGCCCGTGCTCGGTGAGGACATCGCCGGCCACCAGCGCCACCTCGCGCACCTGGCTCCACGGCACGCCGGGCTGCGGGTCCAGGTCCACGCGCAGCTCGTCGGGGTGGTCCAGGTCGGCGCGGCGCACCGGCCACGGGTTGAAGTCGATGACCCCCAGGTTCACGGCCCACGCCAGGTGGGCGGCGTCCTGGGCCACCAGCTCGGTCGCGCTGCGGCCGCTGGGGAAGTGGACGGTCGCGGTCTGAAGCCACGCCGGCGCGCCCTTGGGGACCCGCTTCTGGAAGAACGGCTCCTCGGCGGCCCCGTCCACGTACCGCTTGAGGGTCGTGGGACGGTCGCGCAGGTGCAGCAGGGCGGCGTCGGCGACCGCCAGGTAGTAGCGGCACAGGTCCAGCTTGGTGGCCCCCGTGTCGGGGAAGAACACCTTGTCCGGGTTGGAGAGCCGGACCTCGCGGCCGGCTACCTCCACCATCACGAACGGACTCGCCATGCGGTCAGCCTCCCACGCCCGGCGGCGCGCGGCGACCCTCACGAACCGCTGACCTGCGCACACGGGCCCTTCACACCCATGGGGTACGGTGCCGCCCGATGCGGTTCCCCATGCGCTCAACCACCGCCGTGGCGGTCGCCGCGGCCGCGCTCTCGCTGGGAGCGGTGCCGGCCACCCCCCTGGTGGTGGGGATCCAGGACGACCGCCTGGCCCAGCCGCAGGTGGACCCCGGCCCCCGGATCGCCCAGATCGCGGGCGCGAGGGCCCGCATGGTCCGGATCGACCTGCGGTGGGACCTGGTGGCGCTCCGCCGCCCCGCCACGGCCACCGACCCCGCGGACCCGGCGTACGACTGGACCCACTACGACCGCGTGGTGGCGGCCAGCCGCGCCCGGGGCCTGCGTCCGCTGATGGTCATCTGGGCCACGCCGGCCTGGGCCGCCGACCCCGCCGTGCCGCAGGGCGCCTTCCCGGCCTTCAGCACCCGGCCGCTGCATCCGTCCGACGTGGGCGCGTTCGCCACGGCCGCCGCCCGGCGGTACGCGCCGCAGGGCGTCATGGACTGGGAGTCGTGGAACGAGCCCAGCATCCCGCTGTTCCTGCGCCCTCAGTACGCACGCGTGCGGGGCCGGTGGGTGCCGGTGAGCCCCCGCACCTACTCGGCCATCGCGAAATCGGTGTACCGCGGGATCAAGTCGGTGAGCCCGCGCGCCCGTGTGGCCGGCGGCGTCACCGCGCCCACGGGCGACCTGGACCCGCAGGCCTGCCCGGTGCAGCCCGACTGCCGCATCCGCCCGCAGGAGTTCGTGCGGCTGCTGAACGCCCCCGGGCTCCGCCCGCCGATGGACGCCTGGAGCCACCATCCGTATCCGCTGCGCCGCCCCGCGGACACCACGCCGCCGAAGCGCTCCTACGTGGACCTCTACAACCTGGACGAGCTCTTCCGGGCGCTCGACCGCACCTACCTGCGCGGCACGCCGGTGTGGATCACCGAGTTCGGGTTCGCGACCCGGCGCACCAGCCAGTACCCGTTCTTCGTCACGCCGGCCGAGCAGGCCCGGTACATGGCCGACGCGTTCCGCCGCATGCGGGCCACGCCGCGGGTGAAGGTGTTCATCTGGTACCTGCTGCAGGACCACGCCGACTGGGCATCTGGAATCCTCGATCTCCAGGGAAAGCGCAAGCCGGCGTTCGCGGTGTTCCGTGCACAGGCCGGCCGGCGGCGCTGACCTCCCCCTCGGGGGCCCTTGAACTGGACCTTCGGCGGGGGACGCGGACGCGCGCGCGGGCGGATGCTCGGCGTATTCGGCGATCCGCACGAGGCGGGCCGTGGAGAGGGAGAGGCAATACATGAACCACTGGAAGCGGTGGGGCCGCGGTGCCGTGGCCGCGCTGGCCCTGGGTGGCGCGGCCGTCGCATCGTCCGGCTGCGTCTCGCTGGACAACATCAGCGCCGGCCAGAGGGAGGTCGTCGGTGATGTCTTCATCGGCGCCACCGCCTGTCAGTCCGGGAGCGCAGACTGCTCCAACGTCGACGTCGTGAACATCGACATCGCTCCGAGCTTCACGGCTCCCGCGCAGTTGCTGGTCGCGTACCGCGTGCCGGCGTCGCTGCCGGCGCCCACCACGATCGAGACGGACGCCCCGGTCGTGACGTTCACCGCGAGCCCCAGCTATGCCGCCGAGCTGGAGCGCCTGAGCCCCGCCGGCGCGGGCCGGAAGTGGGTCGGGTTCATCAGCAACACGATCGACACCGCCGCGGCCGACAAGGACCTGCGCGTCATCAGCACCTGGAAGCTGCCCCAGGGCGCCGACGGCAGCCCGTTCGCGGGCCCGCTCGCCTTCCGTCCGATCATCGGCAGCCGGCTTCCCGATGCGACCACCCCGGCCGAGGCGCCGGTGCAGTGCGGCCCCGACTTCGCGAACGTCGGTCCCTCTGCGACGGTCTGCCTGGACTCACCGCTGCTCGCCACGCTCAGCGAGCCCGACCTCACCCGCACCACGCGCGACCTCGGCATCCTGACCGGCGCGACCGCGACCGGGCAGTCCGGCACGACGGTCACCGTGCCCTTCACCGCCAAGTACGCGGGCACGTCGACGAGTTCCGCGAACTTCGCCCTCTCGGCGACCACGGCCGTGCCCGGCGGCACCGCGGTGGTGACGCCCGGCAGCCTGCTGCCCGCCACCGACAGCACCAACCCCGTGTCGGTCGCCGTCACCGTCCCGGCCGGCACCGCCCCCGGGAACTACGACGTGACGCTCACCGCGACGCTGGGCACCCAGACCCGCGTCCGCACCGGCACGGTCACCGTGACCGCCCCGCCGGTGGTCACCCCGCCGCCGGTCACCCCGGCCGCGCTGCGCCTCACCGGGACGCTGCCGTCGCGCCTCGCGTTCCTCACGGCCCGCACGCGTGGCGTGAAGGTGATCGTCCGCTCCAACCGCACCGGCCGCGCGGTCGTGCGCCTGGTGCAGGGCGGCAAGGCCCTCGTCGCGAAGACCGTCACGCTGCGCAACGGCGCCACCACCGTGGTCCTGAAGACCCGGAAGGTGAAGGCCGGCGCCTACCGCGTGACCGTCACGTTCACGGCCACCCGGAAGGTCACCACGCTGAAGGGCACGCTCCGCACGCGCTGAGCCCCCTCGCCCGGAACCGGGGCGCCCGTCGGGCGCCCCGGACCGCGGCGGGTTCTATCCTGGGGCGGTGGACCGCTTCCGGAATCCGTCGTACCCCGCCCGCGCGGCCTTCGACGACCCGCGGAACGTGATCGACCACTTCAAGTACTGGCGCCACGACGCGATCCGGGCGGCGCTGGACACCCGCCGGAACCCGTTCGTGGTGGTGCTCGAGAACTTCGCGCACGACTTCAACATCTCCACGGCCATCCGCAACGCCAACGCGTTCCTGGCGCGTGAGGTCTGGATCGTGGGCCGCCGCCGGTACGACCGCCGCGGCGCGATGGGCACCCACCGCTACCAGCACGTCCACCACGCCCCCGAGCCCGGGGAGCTGCTCACGCGGCTGCGCGGTGAGGGCATGCGCATCGTGGCCGTGGACAACATCGAGGGCGCCCGCAGCCTGGTGGGGTACGAGTGGCACCGGGACACCGTGATGGTGTTCGGCCAGGAGTCCATCGGCGTCTCGCCCGAGTCACTGGCCCTGGCCGACGACGCCGTCTACATCCCGCAGTACGGCTCCACGCGCAGCATCAACGTGGGCAGCGCGTCGGCCATCGCCATGTTCGGGTACGCCTCAGCGGTGCTCGACCCGCCCGCCCCGTGGGACGGGGTGGGTCAGCCCGCCGACCAGTAGGCGTCGCCCGCGGCCGGGTGGGCGAGGGCGCCCGCCTCGGCCAGCAGCCGCCGCGCCGTGTCCAGCGGCACCTCCATGATCCCCGCGACCTCCGCGGTGGCCAGCGGGTACGGCGCCCACTCCAGCACCTCCGCGACGCCACCGGGCTCGGGGCGGGGGACGACGTCCGGGGCGACGTTCGCCACCAGCACCTCGTACACGCGTGCGGGCTGGAAGCCCGGGGAGTCCAGGCGGCGACCCCCCGAGGTGATGATGTAGCTGGGGCACGTGTACCGCCAGCCACCCTCCGGCGTGCGCGCCAGACGCTCGGCCATGGCCAGCGCGGGCGGCGCGGGGGAACGCGCCTCGGCCATGTCGGCGGCGAGCGCCTCGGCGGCGGCGGGCGATTCGGACCACATCGCCACGTCCTTCGCCGACAGGCCCGCCTCCTCCGCGGCCCGGGCGATCGTCCCGGGCTCGTCGATGAGCAGCCCCTCGCTCATGCCCAGCACCCGCAGGCGCCGCAGCAGGCGGGCGGCCCCCTCGGGGTCGCGCAGCCGCACCCCCACCACCGCGCGGCAGGCCGTCACCGTGACCAGGTGCCGGGCCGGCTCGGCGGTCGTGATGGGCATCCCGAAGCGGGCGGCGATCATCTCCCGCCCCGCCGCCAGCTGGGCGGTGGTGATGCCACGGGCGGCGTACTCGTCGGGCGAGCTGGACAGGCCGACCATCCGGTGGTGAAGCTCGACGTGGGGGCCGTACCGCCACATCAGGCGCAGGCGTGCCGGCTCCGACGAGAAGTCCCAGGGACAGGCGGGGTCGCCGAAGGCGTCGATGTGCACGGTGGGGGAGGAGGTCATGCCGGACAGGGTACGCGCGGTGCCGGGTCCCCGCCCCGCCCGCGGGGCGGGCGACGTACGATCCCCCGCATGGAGATCGACGGCGCACGGGTGCTGGTGGCGGGGGCGAGCGGCGGCATGGGCGGCGCCCTGGCGCGGGAGCTGGCGGACCGCGGCGCCCGGTTGGCGGTGAGCGGGCGCCACCCGGGGCGGCTCGCGGCGATCGCCACCGCGACCGGTGGTGTCGCGCTGGTGCGCGACCTCACCGAGCCCACCGGTCCCGAGCAGCTGGTCGCTCAGGCGGCGGACGCCCTGGGCGGGCTCGACGCCGTCGTGTGCGCCGCCGGGGTGGTCGCCTTCGGGCCGGTCACCGAGCTGGACGACCGCGTGCTCACCCAGCTCTTCAACGTCAACACGCTCGCGCCCATCCGGCTCAGCCGGGCGGCCCTCGGCGCGCTGGGCGAGGGCGGCGCGATCGTGAACGTCTCGGCGATCGTGGCGGACATGCCCACCGCCGGGATGGCCGCCTACTCGGCCAGCAAGGCGGCGCTCACCGCGTTCGACGCGGCGCTGCGCCGGGAGGCCCGCCGCGCGCGCGTGCACGTGCTGGACGTGCGGCCCCCGCACACCGAGACGGGCCTCACCGAACGCCCCCTGGCGGGCGAACCGCCGCGGCTGGCGCAGGGCCGGGAGCCGGCCGATATCGCCCGGCGGATCGTGGACGCGCTCGCGGCCGACGCCGCCGAGGCCGACCTGGGCTAGCGCTCAAGCGGCCGGCCGCCGGTGCCGACCTAGGGACAGCGGCACATTTCGTACGCTCCCGAACGCCGCCGGTGCCCTGCGCATGAACCTCCCCGACGCGGCCCCCGGCCGTGTGCTCCTCGCGGAGCCCAGCACGCTGGTCTCGACCGTGGTCTCGCGCGTCCTCGGTGGTGCGGGGCATCGCGTCGCGATGGCCGCGGATGCCGCGGAGGTGCTCGCCGTGCTGCGGGACGGCGGGGCGGACATGCTCATCACCGCCTGGGAGATCCCGGGCGTCGCGGATGCCGGGGAGCTGTGCCGGACGATCCGGGCGGACGCCGCCCTCACCGCGACGCCGGTCATCGTCCTGACCGCCCACGGCGACACCTCCGGCCTGGTGGCGGCCCTGCACGCCGGCGCCGACGACCACGTCGCCAAGCCGTTCGTGCCCGAGGAGCTCGTGGCCCGCGTGGCCGCGGCGATGCGGATCGTCCGGCTCGAGCGCGAGCGGTCGGCGGTGATGGAGGAGCTGCGCGCCCGCGAGGCGGCGCACCGCGAGATGGCCCACGAGCAGGCGTCGCTGCGCCGCGTCGCCGCGACCGTCGCGTCGGCCCGCACGCCGGAGGAGGTCTTCTCGCTCGTGGCCCGCGAGGTGGCGGGCCTGCTGGGCTGCGAGGGCGGTGGTGTCGCGCGCTTCGACGGTGACGCGGCCGTGCTGGTGGGCGCCCACTCCGCGGAGGAGGGCTTCGAGAGCTGGGTGGGGATGCCCCTCGACCTGGCCGAGCACTGGGTCACCGCGGACGTGCTGCGCACCGGCGCGCCCGCGCGCCTGGACGACTACGGCGATGGCGCCACCGAGCACGCCCGCCGCTCGTCGGTGGCGGCGCCCATCCGCGTCGGCGGCCGCCTGTGGGGGACCGTCGGCGCCGTGAGCACGCGCCCGGAGGGCCTGCCGGACGGCACCGAGAGCCGGCTGGGCCGCTTCGCGGAGCTGGTGAGCCTGGCCATCGCCAACGCGCAGACCCGTCACGAGATCGCCGAGATGGCGCTCCGCGACCCGCTGACCGGGCTGCACAACCGGCGGGCCTTCGAGGAGCAGCTCGGGCGGCGCGTGGCGCACGCCCTGCGGCACGACGCCCCGCTGGCCATGGTCATCCTCGACATCGACCACTTCAAATCGGTGAACGACACCCACGGGCACCAGGTGGGCGACATGGTGCTCATCGAGGTGGCGCACCGCCTGGCCAGGGTCTCCCGCGAGGAGGAGCCCATCGCGCGGCTCGGCGGCGAGGAGTTCGTGTGGCTCCTGCCCGGCGCGGACGCCGCCGAGGCCGTCCTGGCCGCCGAGCGGGCGCGCGCGGCGGTGGGCGGTGAGCCCTTCCCGGAGGTCGGCACCGTGACCATCTCGGCGGGCGTCACCGACCTCTCCTGCGGCAAGGACGCCACCGGGCTGTACCGCCTCGCCGACCTCGCCCTCTACGGCGCGAAGGCCGACGGGCGCAACCGCGTCGAGGCCTGGACCGCGGAGCGCGCCACCTCCTGACCCGCGGTCAGGCGGTGGCCGCCTCCTCCGCCTGCTCGACGGTCTCGGGGGCCATCGCCTCGGCCGCCGCGATGAGGTCGTCGCCGGGCTCCAGCGGGTACCAGCACGCCACCTGATGCCCGGGGGTGATCTCGGCCGCCTGCGGCACCTCGGTGGCGCAGCGCTCCGGCACCACCGCGGGGTCGCCGGAGATGATGCGGGCCTTGGGGCACCGCGGGTGGAACGGGCACCCCGCGGGCGGGTTCGCCGGCGACGGGACGTCCCCCTGCAGCACGATGCGCCGCCGGCCGCTGCTGCCGGTGCCGTGGGGCACCGCCGAGATGAGCGCCGCGGTGTAGGGGTGCCGGGGGTTCTCGTAGAGCGTGTCGCGGTCCGTGAGCTCCACCAGCCGTCCCAGGTACATCACCGCCACGCGGTCCGACACGTGGCGCACCACGCCCAGGTCGTGGCTGATGAACAGGTACGTGAGGGAGTGCTCACGCTGCAGGTCGGTGAGCAGGCTCACGATCTGCGCCTGGATCGACACGTCGAGGGCCGAGACGGGCTCGTCGCACACGATGAGGCTGGGGTTGAGCGCCAGGGCGCGGGCGATCCCGATGCGCTGCCGCTGGCCGCCGGAGAACTCGTGCGGGTAGCGGTTGTAGTGCTCCGGGTTGAGCCCGGTCTGCTCCATCAGTTCCTGCACGCGCTTGCGGCGGTCACCCTCGACGTGGTGGATCCGCAGCGGTGCGCCGATGATCTGGCCCACGCTCTGGCGGGGGTTCAGCGACGCGTACGGGTCCTGGAACACGATCTGCACCCGCCGGCGCACGTGCTGCATCGCGCGGCCCGCGAGGTGCGTGATGTCCTCGCCCTCGAAGTGGATCGACCCGGACGTGGGCTCCAGCAGGCGCGCCATCAGCCGGGCGGTGGTGGACTTGCCGCAGCCGGACTCGCCCACCAGGCCCAGCGTCTCGCCGGGGGCGATGGACAGGCTCAGGTCCTCCACGGCGTGCACCGCGCCGATCTGCCGCTGGAAGAGGATCCCGCGGGTGATGGGGAACCGCTTCACCAGGTTCCGGACGGCGACCAGGGGCTCCACGCCGTTCGCGGCGGGCGCGGGGGATTCGGTGCTCATGCCACGGGCTCCTGCATGTCGAGGCGCTCCCGGCGGTTCGCGGCCTTCTGGTCGACGCTCAGGTGGCAGGCGTCCGCGTGCCCGCCCCCGCGGTCGCGCAGGTCCGGCCGCTCCGTGTCGCACGGGGCGAACCGGTAGGGGCACCGCGGGTGGAACGCGCAGCCGGAGGGCACGTGGATGAGCGACGGCGGGGAGCCCTCGATGGGCACGAGCCGCTCCACCCGCCGGTCCACCCGCGGCACCGAGCTCAGCAGGCCCAGCGCGTAGGGGTGCAGGGGCGCGGTGAACACCTGGTCCCGGGTGCCCTGCTCGATGGGCCGCCCGGCGTACATGACCATCACGTCCTGGGAGACGTCGGCGACGGTGGCCAGCGAGTGGCTGATGAGGGCCACGCCGATGTTGAGCCGCTGCTTGAGCTCGTCGATGACCTCGAGGATCTGGGCCTGCACGGTCACGTCGAGCGCGGTGGTGGGCTCGTCGGCGATGAGCAAGTCGGGATCGAGCACCAGCGCCATGGCGATCATCGCCCGCTGACGCATGCCGCCCGAGAACTCGTGCGGGTACTGCCGGGCGCGCTGCTCGGGGGCGGGAATCCCGACCAGGCGCAGCGCCTCGACCGCGCGCGCCCGCGCGTCCCCCTTGCTCACGCTGCGGTGCGCCAGGATCGCCTCGGCGATCTGGTCGCCCACCCGGTACATGGGGTGCATCGAGGTCATCGGGTCCTGGAAGATCATCCCGATGCGGTCGCCGCGGATGTGCCGCAGCTCATCGTTGGTGGCCTCCAGCAGGTTCCGTCCCTCGAAGAGCACCTCGCCCGAGACGATCGCGCTCTTGCGGTTGATGAGGCCCATCACGGTGAGGAACGTGATGCTCTTGCCCGACCCCGACTCGCCGACGACGCCCAGCGTGTGGCCCCGTTCGACCGTGAAGCTCACGCCGTCCACGGCCTTCACCACGCCGTCCGCGGTGGGGAAGTGGACCCTCAGGTCGCGGACCTCCAGCAGCACGTCGCTCACTGGTACCGAACCCGGGGATCGAGGATGGCGTACAGGATGTCGGCGATGAGGCTGAACAGGCTCACCGCGATGGCCACCAGCACGGTCACCGCGAGCGTGACCGGCAGGTCGTTGTTCTGGGCGGCCACCAGCAGCCAGTTGCCCAGGCCCTGCAGGTTGAACACCGTCTCGGTGACGATGGTGCCGCCCACCAGGACCCCCAGGTCGATGGCCAGCAGCGTGATGACGGGCGTGATCCCGGTGCGCAGCTCGTGCTTGAGCACGATGCGGCGCTCCGAGAGCCCCTTGGCCCGCGCGGTGCGGATGTAGTCCTCGGTCATGACGTCGATCATGTTGCCGCGCACCACCCGCGCGTAGATGGCCGCGAACAGCAGCGCCAGGACCATCCACGGCAGGATCATGTGGCTGAACCAGGCCCCGGGATCGCTCCCGAAGGACACGTAGCCGGTGCCCGGAAGCCAGCCCAGCTTCTTCCAGAACACGTAGAGCGACAGCAGGCCCAGCCAGAACACCGGCGCCGAGACGAAGAACAGCGCCGTGCCCATCGATATTCGGTCCAGGGCGCTGCCGCGCCGCAGCGCGGAGATCACCCCCACCGGGATGCCGATGGCCAGCCACAGCAGCGCCCCGCCGATGATCAGGGTGATCGTCACCTGGGCGCGCTGCACCAGCTCCGGTTTGACCGCCTGCTTGGTCTGGAAGGACTTGCCCAGTCCCGGCCAGCCGTACTCGTCACCGGTGACCAGGCGCTCGAGGAACAGGCCGTACTGCTCCGGGACGCTCTTGTCGAGCCCGAGCGACTCCTTGACCTCCTGGATCAGCTCGGGCGTGGGGCTCTTGCCGGCGAACCGCAGCGCCGGGTCGCCCTTCGGCATCACGAAGAAGATCACGAACGTGAGCAGCGTGACGAGCACCACGACCAGGACGGTCCACAGCAGTCGTCTGATGATGTAGCGGCCCATCCACGCTCCTCACGTGCGTCCGGCGCGGGCGGGGCGCCCGGAGGCGCCCCGCCGCGACCGGCTCAGGTCACTTCTGCTTCGACGGGTCCACCGCGACGTGGGCGTATGCCGCCTCGCCGGAGAACTGGTCGTAGTCCCACTTCGTCACCGCCGGCCCGAGCAGGGTCGTGTTGTTGACGTGGAGGTACGGCACCCACGGAACGACCTCTTCCATGAGCTTCTTGTCGAGCGCCGCCCAGCAGTCGCTGCGGGCGTTCCCGACCTCCTCGGAGCACTTGTCGATGTCCGCGTCGACGGACGGCACGCCGCCCTTCGGGTAGTCGATCTTGAACTCCTTGGCCTGCGCGGCCGTGAGGCCCACCAGCGCGTAGCCGCTGTTGCCGGTCGGCAGGATGTTCCGGCCGTCGAACAGCACCATGAACGTGCTGGCGTCGGGGTAGTCCTTGCCCCAGCCGGCGTTGGAGCCCGCCTGGATGCGGTTCGCGATCACGCCGCTCGACTCGTAGGCCGGGCCGGTCGGCAGCTCGCGCACCTTGACCGTGATGCCGATCTTCCCGAGCGCGTCACGGATGATCGGGGTCATCTTCACGTACGGGTCGATGCTGCGGTTCATGAACAGCACGTCCTTGCACGCGTCCGCGTCGCAGACGCCGTCCTTGTCGGTGTCGTACGCCGAGGCCTTCATGGCCTCCTGCGCCTTCGCGAGGTCGCCGGCGCTGTTCTCGGTGGCGTACGGGTCGTAGCCGTCGAGGGCGGTCGAGCCGGGGTACAGCGTGGCCGGCGCGATGTGCGTGGCGATCTCACCGTAGAACGGGCCGCCCCAGGCCTTGCGCAGGGCGTCCTTGTCCATGATCCAGTTCACGGCCTTGCGCACGTTCACATCGTCGAACGGCGCCTCGGCGAGGTTCATGTAGATGTAGTTCGTGCGGTCGTCCTGATTGCCCTTGAGACGGTCCTTGAGGGCGTCGTCGCCGCTGTAGCGCCGCGCGACGTCCGGGGGAACCGCGTCGACCGAGTCCTCGTACTCACCGGCCTCGATCTTGTCGAAGATGTCCTTGTCGTTCGTGTTGATGATGAACTCGAAGCCGTCCGGCAGCGCCTCGCGCCGCTCGGTGCTGTCGGTCGCGGCGTCGTAGTTCGGGTTCCGCACCAGGCTGAGCTGCTTGGTGGGGTTGAAGCCGCTGATGGGCTTCATGGTCTTGCAGCTGGTGATGTCCAGCGCGTCGCTGCCCTTGATCATGTAGGGCCCCGAGGCGATCAGGTACCGGCCGTATTCACCGGCCTTGGTGAAGCAGCCCGCGACCTCCTTCGGGAACGGCCCGGTCGCCGGCATGGCCAGGCGGAACGGGAAGTCGCCGACGGGCTTGGTCGTCTTGAAGACGATCGTCGAGTCGTCCGGCGTGGTGATGCCGGCGATGGTCTTGGCCTTGCCGTCCTTGAACTCGGCCATGCCGACGATGTCGTTGTAGTAGAAGCCGTACTGCGCCACCACGGACCCGGTGCCGATGCGCTCGAAGGCGTAGGCGATGTCCTTGCTGGTGACCTCGCGGTTCACCGGCGGGGCGAACTTGACGCCCTTCTTGATCTTGAACGTCCAGGTCGTGCCGCCGTCGGTGGCCTCCGGGATCGCCTCGGCGAGGTCCGGGAGGACCTCGGAGCCCGCGGCCCCTTCGGTGTGGCGGTAGCCGGTCAGCTGACGGGTGAGCAGGTTCGAGTACAGCCCCCACGCCCAGCCGAGGTATTCACCGCTGGGGTCGAACCCGCCGTTGAAGCCGAAGTCGGTGGTCCCGACCCGGTAGATCCCGCCCTTGGCGGCGGCGGTGTCGCCCCCGCCGTCGGTGTCGCTGTCGCCGGAGTCGTCGCCTCCGCATGCGGCGAGGCCCAGAGAGCCCGCCAGCACCAGCGCCCCGAGCAGGGCCCAGGTCCCCTTCTTCCGGGGTCTCATGACGTCATGTCCTCCTTGGTGGTCACCGGTCCGCCTTCGGATCGAGCGCATCACGCAGCCCGTCTCCCAGCAGGTTGAACGCAAGCACGGTCAGCAGGAGGAAGATGCCCGGGAAGAGCATCAGCCACCATGCGACGTCGAAGATGTCGGAGGCGTCGCTGATCATGCGGCCCCACGACGGGGTGGAGTCGGGAACGCCGAGCCCCAGGAACGACAGGTACGCCTCGAACAGGATGTTCTGGGGTACCAGCAGCGAGGCGTAGACGATGATCACCGACACCAGGTTGGGGAGGATCTCCCGGAACATGATCGTGAGGTCGCCCGCGCCCACGGAGCGGCTCGCCTCGACGAACTCCCGCTCCCGCAGCGACAGCACGGCGCCGCGGACGATCTTCGCGACGTAGGGCCAGCTGAACAGGGCGATCACGATGATCACCAGGGTCAGCCCGGGCTGGACGGTCCCGCCGAAGCACCCCTCGCGGGAACTCCCGCAGGCGGTCACGATGCCGATCGCGAACAGCAGCAGCGGCAGGGACAGGACGATGTCGGCCGTCCGCGAGATGAGCGTGTCGATCACCCCGCCGCGGTAGCCGGCGATGAGCCCGAGGGTCACGCCGATGAGCACGGCGACCCCGGTGGCGACCACGCCCACGATGAGCGACACCCGGGCCCCGTAGGCGATCCGGACCAGCACGTCGCGGCCGGATCCGTCGGCCCCGAACCAGAAGGAGCCGTTCGGGCCCTTCGGCAGCCCGAAGTCGTCGGTCATGTCGCGGAACAGCTCGTTGGGCCCATGTCCGCTGATGGTCGCGATGAGCGGCGCCGCGAACGCCAGGATCACCAGCAGCCCGATGAAGACCAGCGACGCCATCGCCCAGCGGTCGCGCCGGAAGCGCATGAGGAACAGCTGCCACGGCGTGCGGGCCTGGACGTCCCGCTGCTCCAGGACGATCGGCTCCTCGCCGCCGGTGACGGGCGCCGTGGTCAGCGCCGCCGCTCCGGGCCGGTGAATGCGTGGTCTGGCGTGGGGTCCTCGGTGGGTCGCCCGGCCGGGAGGGCCGGGTATGACCGGTCACACTCCCACCGCCGGGGGAGCCGTGCCAGTGCCGCACACGGCTCGGGTCCGTTCGCGCCCCCCCGGCGCTGACGGATGCCCCTTCCTGCGCGCCGTGCTTGACGCGGGGCCTCCCTCTGTGCGCACCCGGCGGCGGTTACTCCACCACCCGCCACAGGCGCGGCTGGAAGGGGTCCGGGTCCGATCCCGGCGTGTCGTGGTCGAAGGCGACGTGGACATGGCCTTCGGAGCCCAGATGCTCCATCGCGTCGATGAACCGCTCGGGGGTGGCGTCCGCCCCCCGGGCGCGGACGCGCTCGAAGAGCGCGGCCTCCCGCACCGGCTCACCCGCGGCCCGGAGGGCCGTCATCACCAGGTCGTGCAGCGGCGTGCCGTCATTGCCCATCGCGTGCTCCCTCGGTCGGATGTCCCGGTCATTCTCGCCGCCCGCGTGCCGGATCCCGCGGGATGGCGCGATGGCGTCATGTCCGTGCGTGCCCGAGCCGATACGCAGGTGATGGGCCATGCCGGCGACTCCCCCGTGTCGCACCGGCCGTTCGTCGCGCAGGGCGCCGCGGAGCGCCGCATCCTCGCCGGGATGTGGCTGGCGGTCGTCGTCGCGGTGGCGGTGTACTGGCCCCTGCTCGCCCTCGACGGCGGTGCGGTCCCCTCCTGGGTGGTCACCGCCTGGGGGCAGGCGGTCGCCTGCGCCGCGGGTGTGGCGGCCCTCGCCCGGCCCCTGCTGGTGCGCGAGGACCGCTGGCAGTGGGCGCTGCTGGGCCTGGGGATCCTCGCCCTGGGCATCGGCGACGCCGTGTGGGCCGCCATCGGCGAGCCGGAGCTCTCCGCCGTGGACGGGCTCTACCTGGTGGCGCTCGCCGCCCTGCACGTGGGCCTCATCGGGCTGGTGCACAGCCACGTCACCCGGGCGACCGGGGTGATGCTGCTGGACGCCGCCAGCGCGGGCCTGGCGCTGGCCGCCGTGGGCGTGGCGGTCGTGGTCCCCTGGGCGATGGCCGGCGCCGACGGCGGGCTCGCCGTCGCGGTGAACCTCGCCTATCCGCTGTGGGACGTGGCGCTCGTGGCCAGCGCGGTGGGAGCGGTCGCGCTCAGCGGCTGGCGACCCGGCCGGGACGCGCTGGGACTGATGGCGGGCTTCGGGCTGATGGTGCTGGCCGACGCCGCGTACGTGGCCGGGATCACCCACGGGGTGCTGGGGTCGCTCAGCGAGGTGCTCTGGCCGCTCGCGTATGCCGTCATCGGCCTGTCGGGCTGGCTGCCGTCACGGGTGGCCCGGCCCCGGCCCGGCGGGTCCTGGCGCACGCTGGTGGTGCCGGCCGCCCTCGGCGTGACGGCCCTGGCGGTGCTGGTGACCGCCGGCTTCCGGCCCGTCAGCGGTGTGGCCGTCGTGCTGGCCGCCGCCGCGGTGCTGGCGGTGCTCGCCCGCGGCGCGCTGCAGTTCATCGACGGCTGGGCGTTGGAGCGCGACCTCGAGGCCGCCGAGCGGCTGGCCGCCCGCGATCCGCTGACCGGGCTGCTGAACCACCGCGCGTTCCAGGAGCGGTTGGCCCACGAATCGGCCCGCGCGGCCCGTGCCGGTGAGCCGATGGCGCTGGTGCTCATCGACATCGACCACTTCAAGGCGGTGAACGACGGTCACGGCCATCAGGCCGGCGACGAGGTCCTGCGCGAGGTGGCGGTGCGCCTGACGGACATGGCCCGCCAGGAGGACGTGCTGGCCCGGATCGGCGGGGAGGAGTTCGCCTGGCTGCTGCCCGGCGCCGACGATCTGGCCGCCTGGGACGCCGCGGAGCGGGCGCGCCACTCGGTGCGCAGCTCCGACATCCCGCCGGCCGGACGGGTGACGGTGTCCGGCGGCGTCGCCGACATGCGCCACGCCCGGGACGCCTCCGAGCTGGTGCGCCTGGCGGACGGCGCGCTGTACTGGGCGAAGGCGCACGGCCGTGACGTGGTGTTCCGCTACTCCACCGACGTGGTCCGGGCGCTCTCGGCCGAGGAGCGGGCGGGGCAGCTCATGCGGGCCCAGGCCCTGAACGCCATGCGCGTGCTGGCCCGCGCCGTGGACGCCCGGGACCCCTACACCGCCGCGCACTCCGAGCGCGTGGCGGACCTCTGCGTGCGCCTGGCGACGGTGCTGAACTGGCCGTCCGAGCGCATCGTGGCGCTGCGCGAGGCCGCCCTGGTGCATGACGTGGGCAAGATCGGCGTGCCCGACGCCATCCTGCTGAAGGCCGCCGGCCTCACCGACGCCGAACGCCTGCAGATCGAGGGGCACGCCGCCCTGGGCGCCCAGATCGTCGCCGACGTCCTCACCAACGAGCAGGCGTCGTGGGTGCGCGGTCACCACGAGCGCTTCGACGGCGCCGGGTACCCCGACATGCTCGCCGGGCGGGACATCCCCGACGGCGCACGGATCATGACGGTGGCCGACTCCTGGGACGCCATGACCACCGACCGGCCGTACCGGCTCGGGCTGCCCGTGGCCGAGGCCCTGGCCCGGGTCCTCGCCGGGCGCGGCACGCAGTTCTGCCCCGAGGTGGTGGAGGCCATGGGCCTGCTCTCCGAGCACGGGCTGCTGGAGCCCGCGGGAGCCGTCCACCCCCGCTGAGGCGGCCGCGGGCGGCTGCGGGCGCACCGCAGCCGGCGTCGGATCGTCCCGGATGGCGAACCGGGCCTTGACCGGCGACAACCCGGTCCCAAGACTCCCGGGCGCCGCCCGGGCCGGGCGGACCGACGCGGAGGATCAGGGTGTCACAGCAGGAGTGGAGCGACTGGTACCGCCACGAGGACCCCACCGAGTGGGTGCTCCCGAGGATCCTCGCCAAACGCGCGGAGGCGACCCCCGACCGTCCCTACTACCGCTTCGGCGACGGCCAGTGGATCGGCTACGGGGAGATGCGTGCCCGCAGCAACCGGGTCGCGAACGCCCTGTCGCGCCACGGCATCGGGGCCGGGGACGTCGTGTCCACGCTGCTGCCGAACATGGAGCCGCACCTGGAGATCTGGTTCGGGATCCTTGCCGCCGGGGCCACCCAGTGCCCCATCAACACCGCGTACCGGGGCGACTTCCTGTCGTGGGCGATCAACCTGCCGCAATCACGGATGATCGTGATCGGCGACGTGTTCCTGGAGGAGCTCGACAACATCGTCGACGAGCTCCCGAAGCTGGAGCGCGTGGTGGTGGTGCCCACCGGCAAGCGCAACGGCCCCGACCCGCGCCTGCCCTGGGAGACCTACGAGGCGTTCCTGGACGGCGCCACCGACGCCGACCCCGGCGTCGAGGTCTCCTGGACCGGCGACGCCCGGATCATGTTCACCTCCGGCACCACCGGCCGCAGCAAGGGCGTCATCAAGCAGCACGCCTCCGACTACTTCTCGGGGCGGACCTACACGCTGGTCTGCGACGTGACCGAGGACGACGTCTTCTACTCGTGCCTGCCGCTGTTCCACAGCAACGCGCAGGTGCTGGCGGCGTACCCGGCGATGATCGCCGGGGCCCGCGTGCAGTTCCACGAGCGGTACTCCTCCACCCGCTTCTGGCCCACCGTCGCGGAGTGCGGCGCCACCATCCTCAACACGGTGAGCGCCATCAACTACTTCATCTGGAACACCCCGCCGAGCGAGCTGGACCGTGGCCACGCGGTGACGCGGATCATGGCCATGCCGGCCCCGAAGGACATCTACTTCGACTTCCAGGACCGCTTCGGCATCCGGTTCATCGAGGGCTATGGCCTCACCGAGACCGGGATGGTCACCTACCACCCGCCGGGCCGCTCGCCCCGTCCGGGCAGCTGCGGGATCGCCACCCCGGGCTTCGAGGTGCAGGTGGTGGAGCCCGGCACCGACCGGCCCGTCCCGCCCAACACCCAGGGCGAGATCGTGGTGGACATGAAGATCCCGAACATCGTCATGCGGGCGTACGTGGGGATGCCGGAGAAGACCGCGGAGGACTTCAAGAACCTGAAGCTCCACACCGGCGACCTCGGCGAGATGGACACCGACGGCTACCTCTACTTCCGTGACCGCCTGAAGGACTACATCCGCCGCCGCGGCGAGAACGTCTCGTCGGTGGAGGTGGAGCAGACGGTGCTGAGCCACCCCGACGTCCTGGAGGCCGCCGCCATCGGCGTGAAGGCCGGGGAGGGCGCGTCGGCGGAGGACGAGATCCTGATCTGCGTGGTCCCCCGGGGCGACACGCTCGATCCCAAGCGGTTGCTCGACGACCTGGAGCCCAAGATGCCGTACTTCGCGCTGCCGCGGTACGTGCGGGTGATGGACCACCTGCCGAAGACGCCCACCGAACGCGTGCGCAAGGTGGAGCTGCGCATGGAGGGCATCACGTCCGACACCTATGACCGGGTCGCCACATGAGCGTTCCCCGGCACGGCCTGCTCATCGGCGGCGAGGTCGTCGAGACCGAGAACTGGATGGACGTGGACGACCCGGCCACCGGCGAGGTGATCGCGCAGATGGCCGCGGCGACCCCCGCCGACGCGCTGCGCGCGGTGGCCGCCGCCAACGCGGCGCTGCCGGGCTGGCGGGCCACCCCGCCGCTGGCCCGCGGCGCGCTGCTGGCCCAGCTGGCCCGCGCGCTCGACGAGGAGGCGCCGCGCATCGCGGAGCTCATCCACCGCGAGGAGGGCAAGCCGCTGGGGGAGGCCCAGGCCGAGGTGGCCCGGGCCAACGAGGTGGTGCACCACTTCGCCGCCGAGGCCGAGCGGCTGTGGAGCAGCCACCTGCCGGCCGGCCCCGGGGGGCTGGGCAGCACGGTGCGCCCCGACCCCGTGGGCGTGGTGGCCGCCATCACCCCGTGGAACTTCCCGGTGGCCCTGGTGGTGTGGAAGCTCGCCCCGGCGCTCGCCGCCGGCTGCACGCTGGTGGTGAAGCCCGCCCAGGAGGCGCCCATGGCGGCGTGGGCGGTCTGCGAGGTGGCCCAGCGGATCCTCCCCCCGGGCGTCGTGAATTGCGTCACCGGGGAGGGGCCGCCCCTGGGCGAGGCCCTCGCGACCGCCGACGGCGTGGAGAAGGTGGCGTTCACCGGGTCGCGCCGGGTGGCCGAGCTCATCGCCGGCTGGGCGGCGCCGCGGCTCAAGCACCTCAGCCTGGAGCTGGGCGGGCACGGCCCGCTGATCGCCCTGCCGGACGCCGACGTGGCCACCGTCGTGGACGTGGCCATGACCCAGGGGTACGCCAACGCCGGGCAGGTGCTGGTGCACCGCTCGCTGGTGGCCGACGTGCTGGACGGCATGCGCGCGCGCCTGGCCGGGCTCACCCTGGGCCCCATGGCGACCGAGCGCGGGCTGGAGCGGCACCGGATGCTCATGGAGGACGCCCGCGGCCGCGCCGCGAAGATCGAGGGCGGCCAGGACCTGGGCGGGCGATACGTCGCCCCCGCCCTGGTGACCGGCGCGGGACCCGGCACGAAGCTGGTGGACGAGGAGCCCTTCACGCCGGTGGTCGCCGTGATGGCCTACGACGAGGTCGCCGATGCCGTGAAGGAGGCCAACCGGCCGGACTACGGCCTGGTGGGCTACGTGTGCGGCCAGGACATGCGCCGCACCATGGACGTCGCGCAGGCGGTGGAGTGCGGGACGGTGGTCGTCAACGGGTGGAGGGTCGTGGTGCCGTACGCGCCGTATGCGGGCTGGCGGGGATCCGGGGTGGGCGCCGAGCTGGGCCGTCCCGGCCTGGAGGCGTTCATCCGCTGGCAGCACCTGCGGGTGCTGGCATGAACCGCCGCGAGGTGGGGCTCAGGGAGTTCGCCCGGGCGACCGACGGGCGCGGGCCCGTGGCGACCGGCGTCGTGCGGGCGGCCTCGCCGGTGCTCGCCGACGGGGTGAACCAGTTCATCTTCGCGGACGTGTTCTCGCGGTCCGGGCTGGGCGCGCGGGAGCGGGAGATGATCACCGTGACGGTGCTCGCCGCCATCGGCGCGGCCGACAACCAACTGGGCGTCCACGTGCCGGCGGCGCTGCGGTGCGGCGCCGACCCGGAGGAGCTGCTGCAGCTGTGCGAGCAGATCGCGCCGTACTGCGGGTTCCCCCGTGCCCTGAACGCCCTGCGCGCGGTGCGCGCGGTGCTGGACGAGCGGGGGATCGCCTACCCGGCGCCCGTGGCCGAGGTGGCGCTGGCCGACCACGGGACGCTCGTGACCGACCGCGGCGAGGGCGAGCACGGCGACCTGCTGCTGCACGCCCCCGAGCTCGACCGCCGGGTGTGGCGCGACCTCATCGCCGCCATGCCCGAGGGCCGGATCGTGGCGCCGGACCTGCGCGGCGCCGGCGCCGCCGTGGGCGCGCCCGCCGCCGCCGACCACGCGGCGCTGGCGACCGACATGATCGGGGTGATGGACGCCCTGGGACTGCGGACGGCGCGCGTGGTGTGCCTGGGCGGCGCCGCCCCGCTGGGAGCGGCGCTCGCGCGGGCCGCCGCGGGCCGCGTGACCGAGCTGGTGCTGGTGGGCCCGCTGCGGCCCGGCGGGGCCGGCGGGTCGCCCGCCTCCGGCGAGGCGCCGGATGCCGGCGACCTGGCGCACTGGCTGCAGCCGCGCACGTTCGCCGCCGACCCGTGGGCCGCCCGCTACGCGCGGGACCGGGTCGCGCGCATCGACGCCGAGGGGTGGGCGTCGCTGGTGGCGGCGCTCGCCACGGCCGATCCCACCGCCACCGGCGAGGTCCCGGTGCGGGTGATCGTGGGCGAGCACGACGCCCTGGTGGACCATGACGCGGTGTCGGTGGCGTGGCTGGGCGCCACCCTCACCCATGTCGCGGGGGCGGGCCACCTGGTGCCGCTGGAGGCGCCCGCGGCGCTGGCGGCCGCCATCACCGGGTAGCCCGCCCGGATTTCGGGGGTTCCGGCCGGGGCGCGATACTCCGGCCGTGCCCCCGTCAGCACCGCGTCCCGACCGCCGCCCGCCGTCGCCGGTGGCCGGCCTCCTCCTGTTGCTCGGCGCCACCATCGCCGTGGGCGGGGCCCTGGGCTCGGCGCTGCTGGATGACGGGAACACCGCGGGCGGGGCGGTCGGCCCCCTCGCGCGGACGCCCCCGCCGGCGGTGGTGACCCCGGCGGTGCCGCTGCCGGTGCCCGGCGCCGAGCCGGGCGACGTGCCGGAGGCCCCCGCGCCCGACGCGCTCCCCCCGCCGGCGCCGGCCACGGTGCCCGCGACGCCGGAGCCCGCGGTTCCCGGGCTTCCGGCCCCCGAGCTCCCGGCGCCGGGCACCCCCGCGGCGCAGCCGCCGGCACCGGCGCCCCCACCGCGGGATCCCGTGACGACCGCGCCCCAGGTGCCCGCCCCGGAGCCGGCGCCCACCACCACCGCCGCCACCACCCCCGTCACGCCCCAGCCGCCGCCGCTGCGGCCCTACGTGCCGCCACCCACGGCGGTCATCCCGGCCGGGGTGCTGCCGGACGCGGCCGGCGCCCGCGAGGTGCTCCGCGCACGTCTGCGCGCCGCGGCGCCGGGGTCGCGGGAGCGCGGCGACCTGGGCTGGCTGCTGGAGCTCGACCGGCGCCACCTCACCGCGGACGCGCCCGCCGGGCGCCGGGCCACGATCGCCCGGGCGCTGCGCGTGAACGCCTGGTGGTTCGCCGACCGCGACGCCCCGGCGCGCCGCGTGATCCTGCGCGACCCGGACGGCATGATCCTCACCTACCGCGAGGGCCACGGGTTCATGATGAACCCGGTCGCCACCACCGGCCGGTGGCGCGGGCTCAACGACGAGCTCACCCCCGAGGCGCTGGCCGACCGGCTGCTGACGATGGGCGTGCGCCGCGACGACCCGCGGCCCTCGATGGCCTGGGAGTACTACGACGTGGCCACCGAGCCGGATGCCATGCGTCCCGGCGTGTCGGGGATGGCGCAGGGGCGCATGGCGGAGCTGATGGCGACGGCGTACCGGCGCACCGGGGAGGCCCGGTTCGCCGAGGCCGCTGGCCTGGCCCTGGCCGGCCTGGCCCTGCCCGTGGACGAGGGCGGGGCGACCTCCCGGGTACGCCTGCCCGGGTGGGACGCGGCGCGGCCCTGGTACGTGGAGCGCGCCTTCCCCGGCGACGACCCGTGGAAGGGCGCCGCGCTGAACGGCTTCATGGTCACGCTCCTGTCGCTGCGCAACACCGGCGCCCGGCTGGCGCGCGGCCCGGAGGCCGCCGAGACGGCCGGGACCACCGGCAGCGTGGCGGCGGACCCCGGGCCGCCTCCGGACCCCGCGGCGCTGCGCGCCGCCGAGCTGGCCCGCACGCTCGCCGACCGCGGCACCGTGACCCTGCGCGATGCCCTGCCCGCCCATGACCTGGGCGACTGGAGCCTCTACGGGCTGCTCACGCCCGGCCGGCCCCGGGGGACCTACCGCGCGGACCTCAACTACCACTGCTACCACGTGTTCCTGCTGCGGGCGCTCGCCCGCCCGTACCCGGACATGGGCTTCGGGGAGCTCGCGGACCGCTGGCAGGGCTACGTGGACATGCGTGGGCTGACCTGCCCGGAACGGTGAGCGCCGGGGCACCCGTCCCCATCGCGCCGACCGGCCTTGCCGTGCCGTGCCCGACGGTGGAACATGACCCCGGGATGCTCGAGCGCCACCTCTTCACGCCGGACGGCAGGATCCGCGTCCGCCGGATGATCATCACGGTGGTGCTGCTGGTGGCCGCGGCGCTCCTGGGCAGCGTGCTGGTGGTGCTGACGCCCATCTGGAACGGCCAGCAGCACATCCAGACCGCCTGGGTCATCTTCGCCGTGTTCGTCCTGAAGTTCCCGCTGGTGGGCTTCTGCTGGTGGCTGATCGTGCGCAACAAGGAGTGGCCGGGCCGACCGGTGGTCTGGAGCGCGGACGAGACCGGGCAGATCCTGGAGTACCTGCGCGCGGAGGCCAGGCGGGCGATGGACCTGCCGGACGCCTCCGCGCGGCTCACCTACCTCTCGGGCGAGGCCTGGCACGTGGCCGACCGCGCGGAGGGCACCCTGAAGGCCGACGCGGTGGGCGTGGCCCTGGAGATCGACCGGCTGCTCAGGGATCTGCGGCGGCCGGGCCGCCGGACCGCAGGCCCCTGAGCCGCCCCTCCAGGTGCCGCCGCTCCACCGCGTTGGCGGTGCGGGCGACCGCGGCCCGGTAGGCGTCGGCCGCCTCGGCGTCGCGCCCCAGCCGGGCGAGCAGCTCGGCGCGGGTCACATGCAGCGGGGCATAGCCGTCCAGTCGCTCCGCGAGGTCGTCGGCGAGTGCCAGGCCGGCGGCGGCGCCGTCCGCCTCGGCCACCGCGACGGCCCGGTTGAGGGCGACCACCGGCGATCCGGTCATGTCCAGCAGCGCGTCGTAGAGCGCCGCGATCTGCGGCCAGTCGGTCGCCGCGGCGTCCGGCGCCTCGGCGTGCAGCGCCGCGATCGCCGCCTGCACCTGGTACGGCCCCGGCGCCCGGTGGCGCAGCGCCGATTCGAGCAGCTCCCGGCCGCGCGCGATGCGGTCCCGGTCCCACCGGCGCCGGTCCTGGTCGGCGAGCATCACCAGGCTCCCGTCGGCCGCCACGCGCGCGCCGCGGCGGGCGTCGGTGAGCATCATCAGGGCCAGCAGGCCCCGCACCTCCGGCTCGCCCGGCATGAGCTCGTCCACCGCGGTGCCCAGCCGGATCGCCTCGGCGCAGAGGTCGGTGCGCACCAGCACGTCGCCGCCCGCCGCGGAGTGCCCCTCGGTGAACACCAGGTAGATCACCCGCATCACGCCGCCCAGACGGTCGGGCAGCAGGTGGTCGGGCGGGACGCGGAAGGGGATGCCAGCCTCCCGGATCTTGCGCTTGGCGCGCACCAGGCGCTGCGCCACGGCCGGCTCGGGCAGCAGGAACGCGCGGGCGATCTCGGGCACCGTGAGCCCGGCCACCAGGCGCAGGGTGAGCGGCACCCGGGCGTCCTCGGCCAGCGCCGGGTGGCAGCAGGTGAACATCAGTCGCAGCCGTTCGTCGGGCACGTCGGCCTCGGGCTCCTCGATGTCGTCGTCCGGCTCGGGCGGGGACACCCAGCCGGTCTCGCCCGCGGCGAGGGTCCGCAGCCCGCGCCCCAGCGCCGCGCGACGGCGCAGCGTGTCGAGGGCCCGGTTGCGGGCCGTCGCCACGATCCACGCCGCGGGCGTGGCCGGCACGCCGTCCCGCGGCCAGACCTCGAGGGCGGTTGCGAGCGCGTCCTGCACCGCCTCCTCCGCGAGGTCCGGGTCGCGGAACGCGGCCATCAGCGCGGCCACCGCCCGTCCCCAGCTCTCGCGGAAGACGGACTCGACCGCGCCTGCGGCCGGGTCGCTCAGGAGGGCATCTCCGGGATGTCCATGATCGGGCGGACCTCCACCGTCCCGTCCAGCGCGCCCGGGCATTCGGCCGCCGCCTCCAGGGCCTCGTCGAGGCTGTCGCACTCCAGGAGGTAGTAGCCGCCCAGTTGCTCCCGCGTCTCGGCGAACGGCCCGTCGGTGACCAGCCGCTCGCCGTCGCGCACCCGGATCGCCGTCGCGGTGGAGGTGGGCATGAGGGCCTCGCCACCGCGGATGACCGACTCCCACCGCGCGCCGTACTCGACCCACGGCCGCATGTACTCCTCCATGTCCTCCGGGGACGGATAGGCGTCCGCGGCGGTTTCGTCGCCGTAGATCAGCAGCAGGTATCGCATCGTCGGCCTCCTCCGCTCAGGCGGGGATCTCGGGGATGTCCATGATCGGGCGCAGCTCCACGGTGCCGTACAGGGCGCCGGGGCAGGCGGCGGCGACCTCGACGGCCTCCTCGTGGGTGTCGCACTCCAGGAGGTAGTAGCCGCCCAGCTGCTCGCGCGTCTCGGCGAAGGGGCCGTCGGTGACCAGCCGCTCGCCGTCGCGCACCCGGACGGAGGTGGCCGTGGCGACCGGGTGGAGGGGGTCCCCGCCCCGGATGACCGACGCGTACCGCTGGCCGAAGTCGAACCAGGGCTGCATCGAGGCCGCCATCTCCTCAGGCGTGGGATCGGGGTTCGACCGCGACTCGTCGCCGTGGATCAGGAGCATGTAGCGCATGGGTGTCCTCCCTGGACGCGGGCCCCCGGCGGGGGCGTTCACCGCGGTGACGAACAGCGGGACGGGAATCGACAGGGTCCCGCATCGATATGACGCCCAGCCCACGGACGGGGTGTCAACCGTCAGGCGGGACGGCGGGCCAGGATCTGCACGACGGAGGCCAGGCCCGAGTGCAGACGCCCCTCGGTCACCTCACGCTCCAGCGCCGCGGCATGCAGCAGCTCGAGGCCTCCCAGCCCCTCGACCAGCTCCTCGAGCGGCGCGAGCAGGGCGGCGTCGGGCGGTCCGCCCGTGCCCCGGCCGATCTGGTCGGGCGCGTACGCCTCCATCACGTACATCCCCCCGGGCGCGAGACCGGCGGCCGCCCGGCGCAGCAGGGCCCCGCGCAGCGGCTGCGGCAGGTGCACGAACACCGACACCACCACGTCCCACGCGCCCGGCGCGATGGCGAGGTCCGCCAGGTCGCCCACCTGGGCGTGCACGCTCACGCCGCGCTCGGCCGCGAGCCGCAGCGTCTTCTCCACGCCCACCGTGGATCCGTCGACCGACCAGACGTCGAAGCCACGCCCCGCGAGCCACGTGGCGTTGCGGCCCTCGCCCTCGGCCAGGCTCAGCACCCGGCCCCGGGGCAGCAGTGGCTCCACCCAGACCAGGAAGTCGTTCGGCTCGGTGCCGAACGCGTACTCGTCACCGGCGTACCGCTCGTTCCAGTCACGTGGGGGGTGCGGCATGCGCCCATCATGGCACCGGTCCGCGGCGGGCCCCGGCGCCGTTGCTACCATCCGCCGCCGTGGTCACGGTCACCCTCCCAGACGGAACCCCGCTCGAGCTGCCCGACGGCGCCACCGGCCATGACGCCGCCGCGGCGATCGGCCCCGGGCTGGCCAAGGCCGCCGTCGCGGTGATCGCCGACGGGGACATGCGCGACCTGGCGCTGCCCCTGCCGGACGGCGCCGCCATCGCGATCGTCACCAAGAAGAGCGGCGACGACTACCTCTACCCGATGCGGCACACCGCGGCCCACGTGATGGCCGAGGCCGTGCAGAACCTGTTCCCGGGCACCAAGTTCGCGTTCGGGCCGCCCATCGAGGACGGCTTCTACTACGACTTCGACCTGCCGCGTCCCATCGGCGAGGACGATTTCGCGGCCATCGAGGCCGAGATGAAGCGCATCGCCAAGGACCGGGCGCCGATGAGCCGGTCGGTGATGTCGGTTGAGGACGCCCGCGCCTTCTTCGCCGAGCAGGACCAGGAGTACAAGGTCCAGCAGATCGACACCCTGGCCGAGCAGGGCGAGACCACCGTCTCCCTGTACCGCCAGCACGACTTCATCGACCTGTGCCGCGGCCCGCACGTGCAGGACACCGGCCAGATCGGCGCGGTGAAGATCATGTCGGTGGCCGGCGCCTACTGGCGCGGCGACAGCAACAACCCCATGCTCACCCGGCTGTACGCCACCTCGTTCCCGAACCAGGCCGAGCTGGACGCGCATCTGGAGCAGCTGGAGCTCGCCCGGGCCCGCGACCACCGGCGCGTGGGACGCGACCTGGAGATCTTCCACTTCGACGAGGCGGGCCCCGGGTTTCCGTTCTTCCTGCCGCGGGGCATGGTCATCGTCAACGAGATCCAGGGCGCCGTGCGCCAGGAGCTCGACGCGATGGGCTACCAGGAGATCCGCACCCCCACGATCCTGAGCCAGGACCTGTGGCAGAAGAGCGGTCACTGGGACCACTACCGCGAGAACATGTACTTCACCGAGGTGGACGAGCAGGGCTACGCGATCAAGCCCATGAACTGCCCGGGCGCCTGCCTGGTGTTCCGCAGCCGCCGCCGCAGCTACCGCGACCTGCCCCTGCGGCTCGCCGAGTTCGGGCACGTGCACCGGCACGAGCTGTCCGGTGTGCTCCACGGGCTGTTCCGCGTCCGCGCGTTCACCCAGGACGACGCCCACATCTTCTGCCGCCTGGACCAGGTGAAGGACGAGGTGCAGGCGGTGCTGGGCCTCATCGAGCGCTTCTACGGCCGCTTCGGCTTCACCCAGGTCCGCACGTTCCTCTCCACCCGTCCCGAGAAGGCCGCCGGCACCCAGGAGATGTGGGACATGGCCGAGGCCGGGCTCCGCGAGGCCCTGGAGGGCCGCGCGTACGAGCTCAAGGAGGGCGACGGCGCTTTCTACGGGCCGAAGATCGACTTCCAGGTCACCGACACCATGGGCCGGTCCTGGCAGCTGGGCACCTGCCAGCTGGACTTCTCGATGCCCGAGAAGTTCGACCTCACCTACACCTCCGCCGACGACACCGAGGAGCGCCCGGTGATGGTCCACCGCGCGGTGCTCGGGTCCATCGAGCGCTTCATGGGGATCCTCATCGAGGACTGCGGCGGGGACTTCCCGTTCTGGCTCGCGCCGGAACAGGTCCGGATCATCCCGGTCTCGGACCGGCACCAGCCCTACGCCGCGACGGTGCGCGACACCCTGCGCGCCCGCGGCCTGCGCGCCGAGATGGACGCCCGCTCGGAGTCCATGGGGCGGCGGATCCGCGACGGCGAGCTCTGGAAGATCCCGTACCTGCTCATCGTCGGCGACCGCGAGGTCGAGTCCGGTGAGGTCTCGGTGCGCGCCCGTCACGGGGCGGACGCCGGCTCCCGGCCCCTGGCCGCGGTGGGCGACGAGCTGGTGGCGCTGGACGCCGCCGGCGGCGTCCCGGCCTGAGCACGCCGCCGCCGGTGCCGCCGGGCCGGTTCGGTCTGTGCGACCGCTGCGCCCATCAGCGGCTGGTGCGCACCAGCCGCTCGGTGTTCTCCATGTGCGGGCGGCATGCGGACGGGGACCGGCGGTACCCCAAGTACCCGCCGGTCCCCGTCGGCCGCTGCGTGGGCTTCCAGGAGCGCACGGCCCCGGACTGAGGGCGCTACTTCACCTCGGCGCGCAGCACCCGCCACAGGCCGATGGCCAGCGGCAGCACCAGCCAGGGCAGCCCCGACACCAGCAGCCGCGTCCATTCGGTGGCCGTGACCCCGGCATCCATGAGGGGGCCCTGGGCGGCCTGGAAGTCGATCCATGGCCGCAGGTCGCCGAACCAGCCGATGGTCTGTGCGCCGATCTCGAACAGGCCGGTCAGCACGAAGGTCACCGAGAACATCACGACGATGGCGACCGCGGTGTTCAGGAACAGTGCGCCGAAAGCGAGTCCGCCCGCCAGGCCGAGCGCCTGCACGAGCAGGAACCTGCCCAGGTCGCCGGGGCCGGCGCTGAAGCCCGCCGCCGTGTCGGACATCGCGTCGTACGCCAGGTAGGCGCCCGCCGCGATCACCAGGCTCAGCACGGCGGCCCCCAGGGCGAGCCCGAGCGCCGCCGCGAACTTGGCCGAGTACACGCGCATCCGCGATGGCACCTGGGTGAAGGTGGTCAGCGCGGTGCGCTGCCCGAACTCCTGGGTCACCGACATGACCCCGAGGACGGGAAGCAGCACGCCCATGGGGGCGTTGGCGGCCGCCAGGAAGTCGCCGAACGACACGCGCATGTCCCGGGCGACGACCACGGCGAGCATCACCCCCAGGACGATGGCGGTGGCGAGCCCGATCGAGATGAGCAGCCAGCGGCCGGCACGGGTGTCGGCCATCTTGCGGGTCTCCACCGAGACCAGGCGGGTGAAGGGCACGGCGGGTGTGGTGCGCAGGTCGAGGACCCGCGGGGCGAGCGTCTGGGTGGTCATGCGGCCATCTCCTGCGCGGCGGGGACGGCGTCCCGCTGCGTGTCGGCGGTGAGCTGGAAGAAGACGTCCTCGAGGCCGTCGCCCGCGGGGCGCAGGCCGGTGAGCACGATCCCGCGGCGGGCGGCGAGGGTGCCCACGGCGACCGCCTCGGCCTCCACGCGCAGGCCGCCGGCGTCCGGGCGGCTCGCGATGCCCTCCTCGTGCAGCGCGGCGGCCAGGGCGGCGGGATCGAGCGCCTGGACGATCACGCCTCCGTGGCCCTCCACCAGCGAGGCCCGGTCGCCCGAGGCGACGATGCGGCCGTGGCCGATGAGGACCATGTCGTCGGCCACCTGCTCCACCTCGTGCAGCAGATGGCTGCTCAGCAGCACGGTGCCGCCGCGGGCGGCGAAGTCGCGCAGCAGGCCGCGCATCCAGCGGATGCCCGCGGGGTCCAGGCCGTTCGCGGGCTCGTCGAGGATGAGCACCGACGGGTCGCCCAGCAGGGCGTTGGCAATGCCCAGGCGCTGCCGCATGCCCAGCGAGTAGTCGCGCACGCGCCGCCGGGCCTCGGTCGCGGTGAGGCCCACGAGGGCCAGCATCTCGTCCACCCGGGCGTCCGGGAGGCCCATGGTGCGGGCGCCCAGCACCAGCACCTCACGTCCGGTGCGGCCCGCGTGCTGCGCGGACGCGTCCAGCAGCACGCCCACGTGGCGGCCGGGGTTGGGGATGTCGGTGAAGCGGTGGCCGCCGATGGTGACCTCGCCGGAGGTCGGCTCGGCGAGGCCCACCATCATGCGCATGGTGGTGGTCTTGCCCGCCCCGTTGGGGCCGAGGAAACCGGTGACGCGGCCGGGACGGCAGGTGAAGGTGGCGTCGTCGACGGCGGTGAAGGCGCCGTAGCGCTTGGTGAGTCCGGATACGTTGATCATGGGGTCCAGCGTGGCCGCACGAGCCCGCCGGCACATCGGGCCGGCGTCGCGAGCCGTGTGCGACCAAAGTCGTACGGGGGCGGCGACCGTGGGCGGATGGGCGTCCCGGGGACGGTCCCCTAGCCTTGTTGCCGTGACCCGCACGGATCCCGTTCCCTGGCAACCGCCCCTGACGCCCGGTGGACAGGCTTGGCGGCTGGCGGTGGCCTTCCTGGTGAGCGTCGTCGTCGCCACCGAGCCGCTCGTGGGGCTGGCCGAGGACGGCCGCCTGCTCTGGGCGGCCGCCGATCTGGCGCTCGGCGCCGCGGCGTTCGTGCTGGTGTACCACCGCCGCAGGTGGCCCGTGGGTGTCGCGCTGGCGATCGCACTCATGGGCATCGTGTCGGGCTTGACCGCCGGTCCGGCCGTGCTGGCCCTCGTGTCGGTCGCGACGCGGCGCCGCTGGGCCGAGGTGGTGCCGGTGGCCGCCGTCCTGGTCCTCAGCGGTCATTTCTACTCGCTGGTGGTTCCCCAGGAGGCCGCAGAACCGGTCTGGCTCACGGTGCTGGTCGGCGTGGCATTCACGGCCGCGCTCGGTGGGTGGGGGATGTACATCGGCTCCCGCCGCGAGCTGATGTGGCAGCTGCGCGACCGGGCCGAGCGCGCGGAGGCCGAGCAGGCGCTGCGCGCCGAGCGTTCGCGGGCGAACGAGCGGGCCCGCATCGCCAGGGAGATGCACGACGTGCTCGCCCACCGCATCTCGCAGATCTCGATGCACGCGGGCGCCCTCGCCTTCCGCGACGACCTGCCGGCCGGGGAGCTGCGCCGCGGCGCCGCGGACATCCAGTCCCGCGCGAACGCCGCACTAGAGGATCTGCGCGAGGTGCTCGGCGTGCTGCGCGACCCGGAGACCGGCGGCACCCTCGACCGGCCCCAGCCGACCTTCGACGACGTGCCGCGGCTGGTGGAGGAGTGCCGTGCGGCGGGCATGGCGGTGGATCTGGCCGCCGACGTCGCCGGGAACGTCCCCGACGCCCTGGGCCGCACCGCCTACCGCATCGTCCAGGAGGGCCTCACCAACGCGGGCAAACATGCGCCCGGGGCGTCGGTGGGCGTGCGGCTGTCCGGCGGCCCCGGCCGCGGGCTGGAGGTGTCGGTCACGAACCCGCTGGGGTTCACGGGACCCGCCGCGCCCGGCGCGGGCCTCGGGCTGGTGGGGCTCACCGAGCGGGCGCAGCTGAGCGGCGGCACGCTGGAGGCCGGGGCCGAAGCGGGGGCGTTCACGTTGCGGGGGAGGCTGCCGTGGCCGGCGTGATACGGGTGCTGCTGGTGGACGACGACCCGCTGGTGCGATCGGCGCTGTCGCTCATGCTGGGCGGCCCCGGCGACATCGGGGTGGTGGGGGAGGCCGCCGACGGCGCCGAGGGCCTGGACCGGGCGCGGGAGCTGCGCCCCGACGTGGTGCTCATGGACATCCGCATGCCGGTCCTCGACGGCCTGGAGGCCACGCGGCGGCTGCTGCGCGACCCATCACCGCCCCGGGTGATCGTGCTCACGACCTTCGACGCCGACGAGAACGTGGTGCGCGCGGTGGCCGCCGGCGCCGACGGCTTCCTGCTCAAGGACACGCCGCCGGCCCAGATCGTGGAGGCCATCCGGCGTGTGGCCGACGGGGAGGCGATGCTGTCCCCCTCGGCCACGCGCAGCCTGGTGAGCCGCGTGCGCGCGGACGCCGCCGGCGACCGGTCGGCCGATGCCCGCCGCCGGCTTGAGGCGCTCACCGACCGCGAGCGGGAGGTGGCGGTGGCGGTCGGCGCGGGGCTGTCGAACGCCGAGATCGCGGCGTCACTGCACCTGTCGGTGCCGACGGTCAAGACCCACGTGTCACGTCTGCTGGACAAGCTGGGCGCCACGAACCGCGTGCAGATCGCGATCTGCGTGCACGACGCCGGGCTGGCCTGACCCCCCTAGCGGGGGTGGGTGACCGCCAGCGGCGGTCCCAGCACGGTCATCCCGACGGCGCCGCCCGCCTGGGCGAAGGTGTCCGGGGTCACCGGGCCGGCCGGCATGGCCGCGAACCGCTCGAAGAAGCGCTCCATCCCGGACGGCGTGAACATCACCAGGATCCGGGCCGGGGTGTCGCCGATGTTCTGGAAGCAGTGCGGCAGGCCGCGCGGCACGAACACGAACGTGCCCGCCGGCGCCTCCGCCAGATCGTCGCCCAGCAGGAACCGGAGCGTGCCCTCCAGGACGTACCAGGACTCGTCCTCGTCGGCGTGCGCGTGCAGCGGCGGGCCCTCGCCGGGGCCGATCACGTTCTCGACCACCGTGAGCGCGCCTCCGGTGTGCTCGCCGCGCGCCTTCACCCGCAGCGGGCCGCCGGCCGGTCCCTGCAGCGCGTCGCCGCCGCCCGGCGCCACCACGTGCGCCCGCATCCCGTCCGCCATGCCCGCCTCCCGGTCGATCCGTCGTGCGGCGACGCTACGCCCGCCGGGCCCGGTTCGCCAGGCGCGGCGGGCGGTCGGGGGCGCTACGCGGCCCGGGGCGCGCCGGGCGGCTCGTGCTCGTCCGCCACCACGCGCACCGGGGCGGGGCGGGCGCCATCCGGCGCGGTGGACACGCGGGCGGCGGTGGGATCGGCCTCGACGGTCTCGCCGCTGAGGCCGCCCTTGAAGTCGCGCAGGCCGCGGCCCAGGTTGCGGCCCAGCTCCGGCAGCCGCTTCGGGCCGAAGACGATCAGGGCAAGCGCGAGCACGAGCATGATCTGGATGGGGGAGATGTCGAACATGGCTGCCTCGTCGTGGGGGTCGGAGTCCTCGGTCGCAGTGACTACGGGTCCCGCCGCATGGCGGATCACCCGGTGGTCGGCGGGCGCCGGGCGCCGCGCTACCATCCCCGGCCGATGAACAAGCTGAACATGACCGTCGTCCGGAACGTCGCGATCGTGATGGGCATCGCGGCGCTGGTGTTCGTCTCCCAGGGCGGCTTCGGGGCCGTCGCCTTCTCGCTCAACCGGATCATCTTCGTCCTGTTCCTGGCCGGGCTGGCGGTGATGGCCTACCAGTACGTCCGCCAGAACGAGCTGGCGTGGATGGTGATCCCCGCGATCCAGCGCAAGGCGATCATCGCCTGCGCCATCGGGATCCTCGTGCTGCTCGCGGTCGGGATCCCGCTGCTGGGCCCGGTCATCTCGCCCCTGGGCGTCATCGCCCTGGCCGCCGCGCTGGCCCTGGCGATCGTCTGGATGGTCCGGCGCAGCCGCCGCTGGCACTGACCGCCTGACGCGGCGCACCGCCGCGCGCCCGGCGGCACGAACCGCGCGCCCCCCGGCACAGGGCCCCGCCTAGCGTTGGGTCATGCGGCGAACGGCGAACCAGGACGGCCAGGCGACGGTGGAGCTCGTGGCGGTGCTCCCCGCGCTGGCCGTCCTGGCGGTCGCCGCATGGTGGCTGGTGGCGGGCGCGGCGACGTGGCTGCAGGCCGGCGGGGCGGCCCGTGCGGGCGCCCGCGCCGCGGTCGTCGGTGAGGACCCCGTCGTCCGCGTCCAAGGGTTCGCCCCGGCCGCCGTGGTGCGTGCCGACCCGGCCCGGCCGGGCCGGGTGCGCGTGGAGCTCACCGCCCCGCCGCTGCCGTGGGTGGGGCGGGTGCGCATCGGCGCCGCGGCCGAGGCCGTGGCGCGGTGAGGCCCCGCGGGCAGGCGGCCGTGGAACTGCTCGCGGCGGTTCCGGTGCTGCTCCTGGCCGCGCTGCTGGCGTGGCAGCTCGCCGCCGCCGGGTGGGCGGCGGTGCTTGCCGAGGAGTCCCTGCGGCGCGCGGCGCTGCGCGCCACCGGTCCGGCCGGCGCGTCGGTGACCCTGTCGGTCGCCGTCCCCGTCCCCGGCCCGCTGGGGGCGGGGGTGCGGGCGACGGCCCGCGGCGTGGTCCGCCTGCCGTGAGCCGTGGCCAGGCGACCATCCCAGTGCTGGCGGTCGGCGTGCTGGTGCTGCTGGCGGCCGCCGCCGTGGGCGTGCTGGGCGCGGCCCACGCGGCCGCGGCACGGGCGCAGCGGGCGGCCGACCTGGCGGCCCTGTCGGCGGGGCGCGCGCTGGTGGCGCGGCTCGGGGCGGCGGACGCGGGCGATGCGGCCATGTTGCGCGCCGCGGTCCGGGCCGCGGCAGAGGGGCCGGCACTGGCGGCCGGCGGGCGGCTGGACCACGTCGACGCGCCCGACGGGACCCCGTGGCCGCCGGTGTCGGTGGACGTGGTGGTCGCCGTTCCCGGGCCGCTGGGCACCACCGCCCGGGCACGTGCGCGCGCCGGCCTGGCGGTAACGGTCGCGATGACGGACGGCCGGGTGGCGATGGCCACCGGGGGCGGGTACGCCGGACCGCTGGTGTACCGCGACGGCAAGCCCACCTGCCCCGCCGTCGCCGGGGCGTTCGACGTCATGGACGCCGCGGCGCGCGCCGACGGGATCGACCTGGTGGTGGTCAGCGGCTTCCGGTCCGACGCCGAGCAGGCGGTGCTGTTCGCGCGTCACCCGGACCCGCGCTGGGTGGCGCCGCCCGGGCGCAGCCGGCACCGGGACGCGACCGAGCTCGACATCGCCACCGGCGGCGGCGCGGGCGCGTGGCTGGCGGCCAACGCGGGCCGCTTCGGCTTCCTGCAGCGGTACTCGTGGGAGCCCTGGCACTACGGGTACCTGCCCGGGTGCGGGGGTGGTGGCGCCACGGCGGCGGTGCGCCCGGTACCGCGGGAACCCGCATCCCTGCCGGGATGGGTGCCCGGGCGTTATCGCGTGATGGTGACGACCGCGGCGCTGGCGAACGGCGTGCCGCCCGCGGTGCTGGCGGCGCTGCTGCAGGCGGAGTCCGGGTACCGGCCGGACGCGGTGAGCCCGGCGGGGGCGCAGGGAATCGCGCAGTTCATGCCGGGCACGGCGGCGGGGATGGGGTTGCGCGACCCGTTCGATCCGGCGCAGGCGATCCCGGCGGCCGGGCGCCTGCTGGGCGGGCACATCCGGGCGTTCGGTTCG
>LNFL01000152.1 GCA_001464275.1 Actinobacteria bacterium Ga0077560
TACGTGGCGCGGATCATGGCGCTCGCCGGCGGCGCGGCGGCGCTGGCCCCGGGGATGCCGTCAGGTGCGGTGGTGCTGCTGCCCATCGCGGCCTGACGGCGCTCCCGGAGCGGCACGACCTCACGCCGCCTGGTCGTGGATGAACGGCAGCGCGGGGCGCTGCGTGGACGGCAGCAGGACGAACCTGCCCTGCCGGTCGTCCACGCGACCCTCGACGATGAGGCCGCCGAGCTCGCGGACCACCTCGGCGGGGCGGGGCGCCGGCGCGCCGGCGGCGACCGCGCGGCGCGCGACCTCCTCGGCGAGCGTCTGCCAGGCCAGGCCGCCGGGGTGGGCGGAGAGGGCCTGCTCGACGCGGCGGCGGAGCGACGGGGGGTTGGGGACTGCTCGGACCACGGGGGACCTCCGTTCCGGTGTGGTTGGGGGGACGACGGTAGACGCCGCCTCGGACAGAACATTCGTTCGCCCCATGTGAACTCCTTCCCGCTCAGGCGGAGATTCCGGTGAGTGCATACCGAGTATGCATACCAAGTATGCACCGAGCACCGGCGCGGGTCAACGGGACCGGGCGTGGCGCCGGGGGCGCCCGCGGGGGCCGATACGCTCAGTCCATGGACCCGCCCCGCGCCGACAGTCCCGAGGACGCCGCCGCGGCGCTGGGCGCGCTGTACCCGGCGGTGCTGCGGCTCGTGCTGGGACGCCTGGAACAGCGCCGCCACGCCGACACCCCGGAGGGGCGTCTGAGCCCCGAGCAGCAGCTCACCCTGCTCACCCTCCGTGACGGACCGCTGGGCGTGTCGGAGGTGGCACAGGGCACGGGCGTGGCGGTGAGCACCTCCACGCGGATGCTGCAGGGGCTCGCCCGGATGGGGCTGGTGGAGGCCGAGCCCGCCGGGGACGACCGGCGGCGGCGAAACACACGCCTCACGGACGAGGGCCGCCGCATCCTGGAGGCCAGCCTGGCCCTGCGGGACGCCCGGTTCACCGCGCTCATCGCGCCGCTCTCCGACCGCGACCGCGCGGCCCTGGTGGACGGCGTGCGGGCGCTCACCCGGGCGCTCAGCATGGCCGAGGACACCGAACGCCCGGCCCCGGGAGCGCATCCCGGGGAATGACCCCGTCATCCGCGGACCTCTCCGGTGACCCGATCCGCCACATCGCGGTGTGGGTCGACGACGACCCATCGCGTGACGCCCTCGCGGAGCGCTCCGGGAGCCGGGCGGCGCGCCGCCGCCGGTGCGCCCGCCGGTGAACCGGTCGCCCACCCGCGGCTGAGGAGGGCGCGGCCGGGAGGGTGGTCTACCCTGTCGGGCGATGCCCGAGCGCTCCCTCCTGCGCGATCAGCTCGCCGAGCTGCCCGACCAGCCCGGCGTGTACGTCTACCGCGACGACGAGGACCGCGTCCTCTACGTCGGCAAGGCGAAGTCGCTGCGCAAGCGGGTGCTCAGCTACTTCCAGGCGCCGCTGCGGCCCCACCAGGCCGTCGACACCTCCGCGCCGATGACCGCGCGCGTGGGCCAGCACGCCAAGGTGTGGGACATGGTGGGGCGGATCCACCGCCTGGAGACCATCGTGACGGCGTCCGAGGGCGAGGCGCTGATCCTCGAGGCGAACCTGGTGAAGCGCCACCGGCCGCCGTTCAACGTGAAGCTGCGCGACGACAAGAGCTACCCGTACATCGCGATCAGCATGGACGAGGCCTACCCGCGGGTCTACTTCACCCGCGAGCGGCACCGGCGCGACCGGCTCTACTTCGCGAGACGCTGTCGCTGATCGGCAAGATCTTCCCCAGCCGGCCCTGCGAGGGCACCGAGCCCGGGCGTCCGTCGGGCATCCCGTGCCTGGATTACCACATCAAGCGCTGCCTGGCGCCGTGCGTGGACTACGTGTCCCGCGGCGAGTACCGGGCGCTGATCGACCAGATCGTGGCGTTCCTGTCCGGCCGCTACCGCGGGCTGGAGCAGGAGCTGGAGGCGCAGATGCGCGCGGCGGCCACCGCCCAGGAATACGAGCAGGCGGCCGTGTACCGCAACCGACTGGCGGCGGTGCGCCATCTCATGGAGCGGCAGGTCGCCTCCGGTGAGCACCTGGGGACCGTGGACGTGCTGGGCGTCGCCGTGACCGAGGACACCGCGAACGTGCAGGTCATGCAGGTGCGCGACGGGGTGCTGTCGGACCGGCAGTCGTTCTTCCTGGAGGGCGTGGGCGACGAGGAGCCGGCCGACGTGCTGGAGGGCTTCGCCATCGAGTACTACTCGGTGGCCATGGCGATCCCCCCGGTGGTGATCGTGCCACGCGCGATCGGGAGCCTCCCGGACCTCTCGGCGCTGCTGTCCGAGCGCCGCGGCGCCGGTACCGACGTGCGCACCGGCCGTGGCGACCGCGCGCGGCTGGCGGACCTGGCGCAGCGCAATGCCGCGCTCGCGCTCGACCAGGACCGCCGGCGGCACGCCCGCACCCGCGAGCGGCGCCGCGAGTCCCTGGCGGAGCTGCAGGAGTGGCTGCGCCTGCCGGCGCCGCCGATCCGCATGGAGTGCTACGACATCTCCAACCTCGGCGACACGCACGCGGTCGCCTCGATGGTGGTGTTCGAGGGCGGCGCCCCCAGCAAGGCGCACTACCGCACCTTCAGCATGCGGTTCGAGGGCGGGCAGAACGACTTCGCGCACATGCGCGAGGCGCTGCTGCGCCGCTTCACCCGGCTGGCGCAGGACGACGGGGACATGGGGCTGGTGATCATCGACGGCGGCAAGGGCCAGCTGGGCGCCGCGATGGAGGGCATGGCCGAGGCCGGGGTGACCGACGTGCCGGTGGTGAGCCTCGCCAAGCAGCGTGAGGAGGTCTTCCTGCCCGGGGCGCGCGACCCCCTGCTGCTGCCCGAGGGGTCGGCGGCCCTCAAGCTGCTGCAGCAGATCCGGGACGAGGCGCACCGCTTCGCGCTTCGGCACCACCGCGCCTCGCGCGGCAAGGGCATGACCACCAGCATCTTCGACGCGCTGCCCGGGGTGGGACCGTCCCGCCGGAAGGCCATCCTGCGGCACTTCGGCACGCCGGACCGCTTCGTGAACGCCACCCGGGAGGAGCTGGAGGCGGTGCCGGGCCTGCCGCCCAAGGTCGCCCGGGACATCTGGGACCATCTGCACCGGGCGCCGGACGCGGGGGACGTGCCGCGCCTGGCCGGTTCGGGACGCGCATGAGCGAGGGAGACACGTGGAGCTGACCGTCATCACGGGCATGAGCGGGGCGGGCAAGAGCCAGGCGATGGGCGTCTTCGAGGACTCCGGGTTCTTCGTGGTGGACAACCTGCCGCCCAAGCTGCTGCCGTCGCTGGCCGGCCTGTTCGCGCAGGAGCACCGGGTGGAGCGCGCCGCGGTGGTGTGCGACATCCGGGGCGGCGAGTTCTTCGCGGACCTGGGCGCGGAGGTGGAGCGCATGGAGGCCACCATGGGCGTGCGCCCGCGGATCCTCTTCCTGGAGGCATCCGACGACGTGCTCCTGAACCGCTACCGGGAGACGCGGCGGCGCCACCCGCTGGCCGGTGACGGGCCGCTCACCGACGGCATCCGCCGGGAGCGGGAGCTGCTGGTCCCGCTGCGGACCATGGCCGACACGGTCATCGACACGTCCACGCTCAACATCTGGGACCTGCGCCGCACCGTCGTGGAGTCGATGATCGACCCGGACGCCCGCCCGCGCATGCAGGTGCTGTTCGTCTCGTTCGGGTTCAAGTACGGGGCCCCCAGCGACGCCGACCTGCTGTTCGACGTCCGCTTCATCACCAACCCCCACTACGTGCCGGAGTTCGCGCCCAAGACGGGCCTGGACCCCGACGTGGCGGCGTTCGTGGAGCACGCGGAGGAGACCAAGGGCTTCGTCCCGCGCCTGGAGTCCCTCATGGACTACCTGCTGCCCGCCTACGCCAAGGAGGGCAAGAGCCACCTGGTGGTGGGCTTCGGCTGCACCGGCGGGCGGCACCGCAGCGTCTACATGGCCGACCTCATGGGCCGCCGCTTCCGCGGCCGGCCGGACTTCCAGGTGGCCGTGACCCACCGCGACATCGGCCGCGCGACGCTCCGCTCGCCGGAGGACTCCGGCATCCCGCAGCGCGCATCGTGAGCGTGCGCCCGCACATCGCCGCCCTCGGGGGCGGCACCGGCTTGTCGTCGCTGCTGCGCGGCCTCAAGCGGGCTCCGGTGGACCTGACGGCGATCGTCACGGTCGCCGACGACGGCGGCTCGTCGGGACGCCTGCGGCGCGAGCTGGGCGTGCTCCCGCCGGGCGACATCCGCAACTGCCTGGTCGCCCTGGCGGACGACGAGTCCCTGATGGGCCGCCTGTTCCAGCACCGGTTCGCCGACGGCGACCTGTCGGGCCACCCGTTCGGGAACCTGTTCCTGGCGGCCCTCGCCGAGGTGACCGGCAGCTTCGACCTGGCCGTGCAGGAGTGCTCGCGGGTCCTGAAGATCCGCGGCTCGGTGCTCCCCTCCACGCTGCAGCACGTGCGGCTGTGGGCGGAGCGCGAGGACGGGCAGCACGTGTGCGGCGAGACGAACATCGCCTCGGGGGTCGGCTCCTGCCGGCGCGTGTGGCTGGACCCGCCGCCGGTGGCGCACGGCCCGGCGGTGGAGGCCATCGCCACCGCGGACCTCATCGTCCTGGGGCCGGGCAGCCTGTTCACCAGCGTGCTCCCGCACCTGGCGGTCCCCGAGATCGCCGAGGCGGTGGCCACCGCGCCGGGGCTGCGCGTGTACGTCTGCAACGTGATGACCCAGATGGGCGAGACCGACGGGTTCTCGGCGGCCGACCACGCGGAGCGCATCCTGGAGGCGTCGCCGGGCGGGCTGGACGTGGTGGTGGCCCACGAGGGGCCCCTGGACCCCGCCGCGGTCGAGGCCTACGGGGCGCTGGGGCAGGTCCCCGTGGCCCCGGACCGGGCGCGGGTGGAGGCATTGGGCGCGCGGCTGGTGACCGCCGACCTGGCCGAGACCGGCAGCGTGGTGCGGCACAGCCCGCAGGCGCTGGCGACGGTGCTCCTGGAGCTGGCGATGGGGGCCGCCCGGGCGGTGCCCCCGCGCTGACCCGGGGTGATGGTGCGGCCAGCCGTACCGCGCGGGGCGCCGCGATGGTGCAGGATCGCCGCATGGACGGCGTCACCGTGCTCATCGTCGACGACCACGCGGGGTTCCGCGACACGGCCCGCCTGCTGCTGGAGCACGGCGGCTGGCGCGTCGTCGGGGAGGCCGGCGACGGTCCCCAGGCGCTCGTGGCCGTCCGGGCGACCCGCCCCGACGTGGTGCTGCTGGACGTGAACCTGCCGGGCGAGGACGGCTTCTGGGTGGCGCGCCACCTGGCCGCCGACCCCGACCCGCCGGCGGTGGTGCTCACCTCCAGCCGCGACGACGCCGGATACGGGCAGCTGGCCACCGAGGCCGGCGCCCGGGGGTTCATCGCCAAGGCCGATCTGTCGGTGCCGGCGCTGGCCGAGATGGTGGCGGGGTGACCGGCCTGCGTCAGGCCCTGCGCGGGCTGGGCGTCCTGGGCGTCGTGTGGGCGGCGCTGTACGTGCTGCTGGTCACCGGCGGCGGGCACCAGGAGCAGTGGGCGAGCGTGACGGTCCTGAAGACCGTGGTGGGCCTGAGCTTCCTGGGCGTCGGCCTGTTCGTGTGGGACCGGCGGCCCGACAACCGCATGGGCGCGATCCTGACGGCGGTGGGCTTCACGTGGTTCCTGATGGGCCTGGAGTTCGCGGACACGCCGGGGCTGCACACCGCGGGGCTGGTGATCGGCCATGTGAGCCTTCCGGTGGCGTTCATGCTCGCGGCGTTCCCGACCGGGCATCTGGTGACGCGGCCGGAGCGGCTGGTGGTGGCCGCGGCCTGGGTCTGGGCCACCGCGGGGGCGCTGGTGACCGCCCTGCTGGAGCCCGCGCCCGCCGGCCAGCCCGAGAACCTGCTGGCGGTGGCCGACGTGGCCGGTGCCCGGACCGCCTACCAGCTCGCCGGTTCGGCGGTGGCGGTCCTGCTGGTGGTCGCGCTCGCGCTGCGGTGGGCGGGCTCGAGCCCCCCCGAGCGCCGGGAGCTGGCGCCCGTGGTCGGCACCGGCACCGTCGCGGCGCTCCTCTACGCGCTGTGGATGGCGCTGTACGGCACCGATTCGCGCGCGGCGGCCGGACAGGTGCTGCAGATCCTGTCGCTGGTGGCCATGACGGGCCTGGCGCTGGCGTTCCTGCTGGGCCTGTACCGGGCGCGGGTGCTGGCCGGCCGCGCGGTGCGGCGGCTGGTGGCCGACCTGGCCACGCCCGTGGACGCGCACGGCCTGCGCGACCGCCTCGCCCGCGCCCTGGGGGATCCCACCCTGGAGCTGCTCTTCGCGCGGCCCGACGGCGGCTGGGTGGACGTCGCGGGCCGCGCCACCGAGCCGTGGGAGGGGCCGGCGCGCGGCTGGAGCCCCATCGCGCGCGACGGCCGCACGATCGCGGGCATCGCCCACGACCCGGCCCTGTCGCGCGACCGCGAGCTGGTTGCCGCGGTGGGGGCCACCGCGGCGCTCGCCATCGAGAACGCCCGGCTGGAGGCCGAGCTGCGGGCGCGCGTGACCGAGGTGTCGGCATCGCGCTCCCGGCTGCTGGCGGCGGCCGACCAGGAGCGCCGCCGGCTGGAGCGCAACCTGCACGACGGCGCGCAGCAGCGGCTGGTGAGCCTGGCCCTGCGGCTGCGGATGGCGACCGGATGCGTCGAGGCGGACTCCGAGGCCGCGCGGTTCCTGGAGGGCGCCATGGCCGAGCTCCAGCAGGCGCTGGACGAGCTGCGCGAGCTGGCCCGCGGGATCCACCCCGCCGTCCTCACCGACCGCGGCCTGCCCGCCGCCCTCACCGGGCTCGCGGGCCGCGCGCCGCTGCCGGTGGACGTGGACGCCCCGCTGGACGAGCGCCTGCCCGCCCCGGTGGAGGCCGCCGCCTACTTCGTGGTGGCCGAGGCCCTCACCAACGTGGCCCGGTACTCGGCCGCGTCCGGCGCCACGGTGCGCGTGGCGCGGGAGAACGGGCACGCGGTGGTGGAGGTGCGCGACGACGGCGTTGGCGGGGCCGACCCCGGCCGCGGCACGGGCCTCTCGGGCCTGGCCGACCGAGTGGCGGCCCTCGACGGGCGCCTGCTGGTGGAGAGCCCGCCCGGCGCGGGGACGCTGGTGCGCGCGGAGATCCCGTGCGCGTCGTGATCGCCGAGGACTCGGTGCTGCTGCGCACCGGGATCGCGCGGCTGCTCACCGACGCCGGCGTGGAGGTTGTGGGGGAGGCCGGTGACGCCCGGGACCTCATGCGGATGGTGGCGCTGCGCGCGCCGCAGGCGGCGCTGGTGGACATCCGCATGCCGCCCACGCACACCGACGAGGGACTGCGCGCCGCGCGGGAGATCCGCGAGCGCTTCCCCGCCTGCGGGGTGCTGGTGCTGTCGCAGCACCTGGAGGAGGCGTACGCCGTGGAGCTGCTGGGCGACGACGCATCCGGCCTGGGGTACCTGCTGAAGGACCGCGTGACCGACGTGGCCGTGCTGGTGGACGCGCTGCGGCGCGTGGCCGAGGGCGGCTCGGCCCTGGACCCGGAGATCGTTGCCGGCCTGCTGAGCCGCCGCCGCCGGGACGACCCGCTGGACGCCCTCACCCCGAAGGAGCGGGAGGTGCTGCAGCTGATGGCCGAGGGGCGCTCCAACCGTGGCATCGCGGACCATCTGGTGGTGACCGAGCGCGCGGTCGAGAAGCACGTCACGGCGATCTTCGGCAAGCTCGGGCTGCCCGCCGGGGGCGAGGCCCACCGCCGCGTGCTGGCCGTGCTGGCGTTCCTGCGCGGCTGAGGACCGGGACGTTTCCGGCAGCCCGGAGGGCCGTGTGAGGATGGCCGCATGCTGAGTCCCCTCCTCACCGCCGCCGCGGCGGCGGCCGCGCTGGCCGCGGGCGTCGGGTCCGCCGTCGCCGCCCCCGCGCCGGTGTCCGCGCCCGTCCCGATCGCGTCCCACCCCCACGACGCGGCCGCCTACACGCAGGGCCTGGTGTGGCACCGGGGCCGCGTGTTCGAGAGCACCGGCCTCTACGGGGCGTCCTCGGTGCGGGAGGTCGCGCTGCGCACCGGCCGCGTCCTGCGGCGGCGCGACCTGTCGCCGTCCTACTTCGGGGAGGGGCTCGCGCTGTCGGGGAATCGCCTGGTGCAGCTCACCTGGCGGGAGCGCACCGCGTTTGTCTGGTCGAGGGACACCTTCGCCGCCGCCGGCCGGTTCCGGTACGCCGGGGAGGGCTGGGGGCTGGCGACGCTGCCGAAGCGCCTGGTCATGAGCGACGGCACCGCGACGCTGCGGTTCCTGGACCCCGCGACGTTCCGGGTCGTGCGGCGCGTGCGGGTCACCGACGACGGCGTGCCCGTCACGCGGCTCAACGAGCTGGAGGTCGTCCGCGGGCGGGTGTGGGCCAACATCTGGCAGCGCGACGACATCGTGGTCATCAACCCCGGGAACGGCCGCGTGGAGGCCCGGCTCGACCTCTCGGGGGCGGCCGGCCCGAGGTGCTCAACGGCATCGCCTGGGACCGCGCCCGCGACCGCGTCCTGGTGACCGGGAAGCTCTGGCCGCGGATGTTCGAGATCCCGTCACGGGTTGCCGCGGCGCCCTGAGCGGGCGCGCATATACACGAAGCCCCTGACGCTTTCCGAAGGTTTCAGCGGCTGGAAACCGTAGGTATGCAACGCTTGCAACGAACCCTGGCGCCCCATTAGGCTCATCCGGCACAAACCGGTCGCCCACATCGACCGGCGTGTCGCGCGGCACTGTCGTTCATCCGCTGCGCGGAAGGATTCTTTTCATTTCCCCAAGAGGAGTCGCCTTCATGGGTGCTCGTGCACAGGCAATCCTGCCGCTCGCTCTTGTCGTAGGGGTGCTGTCCTTCCTGTGGACGGAGTTCGCGCTGGTCACCGATGGTGACCTGGGCATCGGCCTTGCGCTTCCCAGCAATTTTCACCTGATCCTCCCCACCGCCTTCATCTCGTGGGGCATGTTCTTCATGGCCGGTGGTGACAACGCCGCCTTCGGCAAGGTCCTCGTGGCCTGCATCTTCGGCACCGTGGCCGCCCTGGTCACCATGCCGCTCGCGTTCAAGACCGCTGCTCTGCCGGACTTCTGGGGCATCGCCCTCTGGGTCGGCATCTTCGCGTTCGTCCTCGTCGCCATCCTGATCGCCGGCGACTGGTACTACGTGGCCGGAACGTTCCCGGCCTTCGCCGCCACGTTCCTGTGGTGGATCGCGACCGGCCTCGACGGCTGGGCCGCCAACGGTGGTGGCGTGGGCAACAGCATCGCCGCCCTCGGCGACCCGGCGACCGCCGGTACCGGCGCGTTCGGTGGTGTCATCTCCACCCCCTGGACCTTCGTCTGGCTCAACACGCTCGTGACGCTGGTCTGCGGTTGCATCCTCGGCATCGTCTCCGCCAAGGTCGCGGCCGCCATCACCCCCAAGCCTCGCGCCGCCGAGGCCTGATCGGGCTGATCGCCGGCACGGACGCCGGCAGCTGAAGGATCCGTCGGGGGGCCCATCGGGCCCCCCGACGTCGTTCCGGATCGGGTCAGCGCCCCGGCCGTGGGCACGACCCCCACAGGCCGAGCCCGGCGTCCCGCGCGGCGTCCTGGGCGCGCCGGAACGCGGTGGCCCGGGTGAACGGGCGGGAGCGGTCGAACACGAAGAGCGTCGCGAAGCCCTCGCGCAGGAGCGCCTCGTTCACCGTGAAGCGCGCCCCCTCGGGGGTGACGTAGGCCAGCACGCGGCCGAAGTCGTCCTGCGGGCCGGCGTTGGGGTCGGTCTCCAGCCGCACGCGAACGCCCTCGGGCAGCAGCTGCGCGGTGCGGGCGGACGCCTCCGGACCGAAGCATTCGACGGGGGCGTCGGGCTTCACCGACTCCGGCGTGTCGATCCCCAGCAGCCGCACCCGCGCGCGGTCGTCGCCGACGTCCACCACGATGGTGTCCCCGTCCACCACCCGCTCCACCACCCCGGACGCTGCGGCGCTGCCACCCGGCACGGTCGCCGGGGCGAGCGCGTCGGGCAGTCGTTCGGCGCCCGACGTGTCGGAACCGTCACAACCCCCGGCGGTGAGGGTGAGCGGCAGCAGGGCGAACACCAGCGCGCGGGGGATCCGGGGCATCCCGGCGATCCTGGCACAGGCCGCTGGGGCCGACGGGCCCTTTGGTAGGCTCGCGCGTGTTCGGACACCGGTCCTTGACCCGAAGGGATGACATGAGCGTACGCGTGGGCATTAACGGCTTCGGCCGAATCGGGCGCAACGTCTTTCGTGCCGCGGTGGGCAACCCCGGCATCGAGATCGTGGCGGTGAACGACATCACCGACAACGAGACGCTCGCGCACCTGCTCCAGTACGACTCGGTGTTCGGCAAGTACCCCGGCGAGGTGCACGCCGACGGCGACTCGATCGTGGTCGACGGCAAGCGGATCCGCGTGTTCGAGGAGCGGGACCCCGGCAACCTGCCCTGGGGCGAGGTGGGCGCCGACATCGTGGTCGAGAGCACCGGCATCTTCACCGACCGCGACAAGGCCGCGCTGCACATGAAGGGCGGCGCCAAGAAGGTCATCATCTCCGCTCCCGCCAAGGGCCCGGACCTCACCGTCTGCCTCGGCGTGAACGACGCGGACTACGACCCCGCCGTGCACCACGTCATCTCCAACGCCTCCTGCACCACCAACTGCCTCGCGCCGGTCGCGAAGGTGCTGGACGAGTCGTTCGGCCTGGTCCACGGCTTCATGACCACGTGCCACGCGTACACGAACGACCAGCGCATCCTGGACCTCCCGCACAGCGACCTGCGCCGCGCCCGCGCCGCCGCGCTGTCGATCATCCCCACCTCCACCGGCGCCGCGCGCGCCATCGGCGAGGTGCTGCCGCACCTCAAGGGCAAGCTCGACGGCATCGCGCTGCGCGTCCCCACGCCGGACGGCTCGGTGGTGGACCTGGTGGCCGAGGTGGGCCGCGAGGTGACCCGGGAAGAGGTGAACGCCGCGATGAAGGCCGCCGCGGAGGGCCCGCTGAAGGGCATCCTCGGCTACACCGAGGCCCCCATCGTCTCCCGCGACGTCATCGGCGACCCGCACTCGTCCCTGTTCGACTCCCAGCTCACGATGACCGCGGGCAAGACCGTGAAGATCATCTCCTGGTACGACAACGAGTGGGGCTACTCGAGCCGGGTCGTGGACCTGGCCACCAAGCTGCTGCCGTAAGGGGACACGGATGAGCCTGCTGGCGATCGACGCGCCCGGCATCGAGTGGCGGGGCGCGCGCGTCCTCGTGCGCGCGGACCTGAACGTCCCGCTGGAGGACGGCCGCATCACCGACGACGCCCGGATCCGGGCGTCGGTCCCCACCATCCGCGAGCTGCTCAAGCAGGGCGCGGCGGTGGCGGTGTGCAGCCACCTGGGCCGCCCCAAGGGCGAGCGCAGGCCCGAGCTGTCGCTGGCGCCCTGCGCCGAGCGGCTGGGCCAGCTGCTCACCCGCAGGGTCGAGCTGCTGGGGGACTGCGTTGGCGCGGACGTCGCGTCCCGCGTGGAGTCCCTGAAGCCGGGCGAGGTCGTGATGCTCGAGAACCTCCGCTTCCACGCGGAGGAGGAGAAGAACGACCCGGCCTTCGCCGCGTCGCTCGCCGCCGGCTTCACGCACTACGTCAACGACGCGTTCGGCGCGGCGCACCGCGCGCACGCGTCCACCGAGGGCGTGGCGCGCCTGCTGCCCTCCCGCGCCGGCCTGCTCATGGCCCGTGAGGTCGAGGTGCTGGGCGGCCTGCTCACGCGCCCCGCGCCCCCCTTCGTGGCGGTGCTGGGCGGGTCGAAGGTGAGCGACAAGCTGCCGCTCATCGAGTCGCTGCTCGAGAAGTGCGACCGCGTGCTCATCGGCGGGGCCATGTGCTTCACATTCCTCGCCGCCATGGGCGATCCGGTGGGCAAGAGCCTGCACGAGGACGAGACGGCGCAGGAGATGGCGCGCGGCCTCATGGAGACGGCCATCCGGTACAACTGCCTGCTCCAGCTGCCCGCCGACATCCTCATCGCCGACCGGTTCGACGCGGACGCCGAGCTGCAGGTGGTGCCCAGCGACGCGATCCCCGACGGCTGGATGGGCGTCGACATCGGCCCCGGGACCTCCGCGACCTACCGCGAGGTCATCCGGGAGGCGGCGACCGTCTTCTGGAACGGCCCGATGGGGGCCTTCGAGATCCCGCCGTTCGCCGACGGCACCCGCGCGGTCGCCGAGGCGATGGCGGAGTGCCCCGGCGCCACGGTGGCCGGCGGCGGCGACTCGGGCGCGGCCCTCGCCGCGTTCGGCCTGGCCGACCGGCTCACGCACGTCTCCACGGGCGGCGGCGCCTCCCTGGAGATGCTCGAGGGCCGTGTGCTGCCCGGTGTCGCGGCGCTTCCCCAGGGGGGATGACGATGTCCGAACGCGTTCCGCTCATCGCGGGCAACTGGAAGATGAACCTCACGCCGGGCGAGGCGCGCGCGTGGTGCGCCGCGAGCCGGGCCCGGCCGTGGAGGTGGCGGTGTGCCCGTCGTTCCCGTCGCTGGAGGCCGTGGCCACCGCGCTGGACGGCCACGCCGCCTGGGTGGCCGCCCAGACGATCCACGACGCCCCGCAGGGCGCCCACACCGGTGAGGTGTCGGCGGGCATGGTGCTCGGCACGGGCGCCACCGGGGTCATCCTCGGCCACTCCGAGCGGCGGGCCGCCGGCGAGACGGACGCCATGGTCGCCAGCCGCATCCGCGCGGCGCTCGACGCCGGACTGCGGGTGATCCTCTGCGTGGGCGAGTCGCTGGCCCAGCGCGAGGCGGGGGAGACCGACGACCACGTCCGCACGCAGGTCAACGAGGCCCTGGAGGCCGTGGAGGCCGGCGAGGTGGACCGGGTGGCCATCGCCTACGAGCCCATCTGGGCCATCGGCACCGGGCGCACCGCCACACCGGAGATCGCCCAGGACACGTGTGCGGTCGTCCGCACCGCCGCCGGCGGCCGGCTCGACCCGGCCCGGGTGAAGGTTCTGTACGGCGGCAGCGTCACGCCGGCCAACGCGGCCGAGCTGATGGCGCAGCCGGACATCGACGGCGCTCTGGTGGGCGGCGCGAGCCTCGACCCCGAGGGCTTCGCGACGATCGTGGAGGCCGCTGGGTGAAGGGCCCCCTGGTCCTGATCGTCATCGACGGGTTCGGGATCGCGCCGCCCGGGCCCGGAAACGCCGTCACCCTCGCCCGCACGCCCGCGCTCGACGCGCTGGCCCGCGAGGGGTCCGCCGCGCGGCTGCAGGCCTCCGGGCTCCCGGTGGGGCTGCCGGACGGCCAGATGGGCAACAGCGAGGTCGGCCACCTCAACCTGGGCGCCGGCCGCCGCGTGCCGCAGATGCTGGTGCGGATCGACGAGGCCATCGGCTCCGGCGAGCTGGAGCGCGCCCCGCAGGTCCAGCAGGCCCTCGCGATCGGCCGGGAACGGGCCCTGCACCTGGTGGGCCTGGTGGGCAACGGCGGCGTGCACGCCTCCCAGCGCCACTTTCTCGCGCTCATCGACATCGCCCGCCGCAACGGCGTGCAGCGCCTGTACCTGCACGCGCTCACCGACGGGCGCGACACGCGGCCCGACTCGGGCCTGGCGGCGGTGACCGAGCTGGAGGCCGCCGGGGCGACCGTCGCCACGGTGTGCGGGCGCTACTTCGGGATGGACCGCGACAAGCGGTGGGAGCGCACCCGGGCCGCGTACGACGCGATCGTCCACGGGCGCGGGCTCCACACCGCCGCCACCGGCGCGGAGGCGGTGCGCGCGTCCTACGACCGCGGCGTCACCGACGAGTTCCTGGAGGCCACCGTCGTGGGCGACCCGGCAACGGGCCGCGTGCGTGACGGCGACGCGCTCATCTTCGTGAACTTCCGCCCCGACCGGGCCCGGCAGCTCACGCAGGCGTTCACCGACCCGGCGTTCGACGGCTTCGACCGGGGCACCCCGCTCGTGCGGCCGCACCAGGTGTGCCTGACCCGGTACAACCGGGAGTGGGACCTGCCGGTGGTGTTCGGGGCCGACGACGTGCGGCAGGGCCTGGCGGAGGCGTCCAGCGCGGCCGGCCGGCGGCAGCTGCACATCGCCGAGACCGAGAAGTACGCCCACGTCACCTTCTTCTTCAATGGGGGGCGCGAGGAGCCGTTCGACGGCGAGGACCGTGTGCTGGTGCAGTCGCCGCAGCACGTCCCCACCTACGACCACGCACCCGAGATGAGCGCCGCCGGGGTGCGCGACGCGGTGGTGCGGGGCCTGGCGGACGGGCGGCACGAGCTGCTGGTCGTGAACTTCGCGAACGCCGACATGGTGGGGCACACCGGATCCGTACCCGCCGCGGTGCGCGCCATCGAGACCGTCGACGAGTGCATGGCCAGCATCCGTCCGGCGGTCGCCGCCGCGGGCGGCCTGCTGGTGGTGACCGCCGACCACGGCAACAGCGAGTTCCTGATCGAACCCGACGGGTCACCGAACACGGCGCACACCATCAACCCGGTGCCGCTGTGGATCGACCGGCCCGGCCTGCCGCTGCGCGACGGCAAGCTCGGCGACGTGGCCCCGACGGCCTGCGCGCTGATGGGCTGGGACGTGCCGGCCGAGATGACCGGGGAGCCCCTGCTGGGGTGATGAATCGCGCCGCTCACCCCGGGGGTGACGGCGCAATTCGACCGTTCGGTGATGGATTCCGCCCGTATCGGCGGTCCGAACCCGTGTTCTGCACAGCCTTGTCCACAAGCTGTGCAATAAACGGGACGCCCCCTGTCAAGTGGCGGAGGGGTCCGTCAGGCGGCGCGACTGATGGAACGTGCGGGGATTGCCGTCCTCGGGAGCGCGCCCACCTCGACCAGCCGGGCGAGCGCCTCGACCCCCGCGGGCCAGTGGTGGCGCCCGGAGCGGCGGCGCACCCGCCGCAGGGTGTCGGCGACCGACGGGGGCCGGGCGCCGGCCGGCGCGGCCCGGAGCGTGTCCCAGGCATCGGCGATGGCGATGATCCTGGCGCCCTCGGGGATGGCATCGCCCTCCGGCGCGCCGGCGGCCCGGCGCGCGCCGTCCCAACGGGCACCGTGGAGGCGCACCCACTCCAGCTGGTCGCCGGCGAGGACCTCCGCCACCAGCTCGTGCGCGACGTCATGGACGATGGCGGCGTCGCGGAGGCGCATGACGTCGTGCGCCTCCCATCCGATGCCGGTCGCGATGGCCGCGGCGAGCTCGGCAACGCGCTCCCCGTGCCCCGCGGCGTCCGGGGCGGCGGCCTCGGCCGATCGGGCGAGGGCGCGCAGGGCGCGGACGGGGACGATCTCGTGGCCGGTCTCGTCGACGGGCGCGGGGATCAGCCGCTCCAGATCGTCGTCGTGGAGGACGCAGCGGTCGCGTCCGGCGCCCTTGGCGGCGTAGAGGGCGCGGTCGGCGGCGCGCACCAGCTCGTCCGCGTCCCCGTCGGCGGCCAGGGTGGCGACGCCGAACGACGCGGTGATCCGGCCGGGCCCGGGGACCGTCGCGGCGGCGATCGTGGCGCGCAGGCGCTCGGCGACCGCAAGCGCCCCCTCCTCGTCGGTGTCCGCCAGCAGCAGCGCGAACTCCTCGCCGCCCAGCCGGGCGGCGACGTCCGTGCCGCGCGCGTCGTCGGCGAGCAGCCCGGCGATGATCCGCAGCACCTCGTCGCCGCACTGGTGGCCATGGGTGTCGTTGACCAGCTTGAAGCGGTCGATGTCCAGCAGCACCAGGCCCAGGGGCGCCCCGGACCGGCGTGAGCGGGCCGCCTCGGTGCGCAGCCGCTCGTGGAAGGTGCGGTGGTTCGCCAGGCCGGTGAGGGGATCGGTCGTCGCCTGGGCCCGGAGCTGCGTGCGCTGGGCGGCCGCGGCGATCCCCAGCCCGAGCAGCTCGGCGACGCGGGCCATCCACAGCTCCGCCTCGGGGGGCAGGGTGCCGGACCGGGTGGCCACCACCAGCGCGCCCCAGATCCCGCCCCGCACGAACACCGGCACGGCGGCGCCCACCTCGTGGTCTGCTGTGGCCGGGACGTCGTCCCCGTCGTCCCCCGGGGAGGGATCCCGGTAGTGCACGCGGGCCGGCGCGGCGGTCCGGCGGGCGGCCTCGATCGCGCCGTCCCCGCCCTCCGGGAGCAGATGACCCGGCGCCAGCGCCGGGTCCCCCTGGCTGGCCAGCACGAGGGCACCCTCCGGCTGGTACCGCACCACGATGGCGGTGTCGGCGTCCAGCAGCCGGGCGACCTCCAGGCAGCACAGCCCGAACAGCGCCTCCTCGGTGACCTCGCGGACCAGGGCCGCGGCCACCCGGTGCAGCGCGCCCTGGCCGTACTGGGTCCGGATGCCGATCGTCACGTCGCGCGTGGCGGCCAGGACCTCGCCGGCCGGGCCGTCCTCGTCGCTCGTGGCCATGAGGGAGCTGCTGAGCCACACCCACTGGCCGGCGCCGTGCCGGGCCCGGTAGGAGGCCGTCACCACCCGGCCGGTGCGGCGGGCGGAGGCCAGCGCGGATGCGAACGGCCCGGCGTCCTCGGGGTGCAGCAGCTGCGACGGGGACATGCCCAGCAGGCGGTCCGGGGCGTGGCCCAGCACGGCCTCGGCGCCCTGGCTGACCCAGGTGACACGACCGGAGACGTCATGGCGGGTCCGCATGTCGGTGAAGCTGTCCACCAAGGCGCGGTGCGTCGCCTCCGACCGGCGGATGCGCTCGAGCTCCGCCAACTGCCCGGCGACCAGCTCGTTGAGGCGATCCAGGGGGCCGGTCACCGGGCGGCCCGGTCGGTGTCGCCGCCGGCGGGCGGCTCGGGGGAGGCCGCGGCCGCGGCCTCCAGGATCGCGGCCAGGCGGCCCGTCGCCATGGTGGCGGTCATCGCCTCGACGACCACGGGCGGGAACTGTCCGCCGGCGCCGTCCAGGACCTGCTGGTAGGCCGCCTCCAGCGGGAGCCCCCGGCGGTAGGGGCGGTCGGCGGACATGGCGTCGAAGGCGTCCGCGACGATCAGGATCTGCGCGCCGTCGGCGATCTGCTCGCCGGCGAGGCCGTCCGGGTACCCCCGGCCGTCCCAACGCTCGTGGTGCCCGCGCACCCAGGCCACCTGCTCGGGCGAGAGCATGTCGGCCACCATCTGGGCGCCGAGCGCCGCGTGGGCCTGGATGCGCTCGCGCTCCTCCGCGGTGAGGGGCCCCTCCTTGAGCAGGACCGAGTCCGGCACGCCGATCTTGCCGACGTCGTGCACCAGCGCGGCCTCGCGCAGCAGCGTGACCCGTTCGGGCGACCAGCCCATCGTGGTCGCGAGCTCCGCCGCGACCTCGGCGACGCGCTCGGAGTGGCGCTGGGTGTTCGGGTCGCGGGCGTCCACCGCCTGGGCCAGCAGCCGCACGGCGTCGAGGGTGCGCCGCTGCTCCAGCCGGGCGGCCCGCTCGGCCGCGGACAGGTCCACCACCACGTCCGGGCTGTACCGCACGCACAGGTCCCGGCCGTGGGCCTTCGCCCAGTAGACCGAGCCGTCGGCCAGCTCGTACAGCCGGTCGCCGTCACCGCCGGCCTGGGCGAGGTCGCACACGCCCGCGGAGACGGTCTGCTGGCCCAGGCCCGCGAGCGGTGCGCCGGCCACCTCCACGCGGATGCGCTCCGCCGCGCACCAGGCGCCCCAGGAGTCGGTCTCGGGCATGAGCCACGCGAACTCCTCGCCGCCGACGCGGGCGACCAGGTCGCCCTCCCGGCACGCCTCGCGGAGCCGCTCGCCCAGGTCCACGAGCACGCTGTCGCCGCCCTGGTGCCCCAGCGCCTCGTTGACCAGCTTGAACCGGTCGATGTCGAACACCGCGAGGGCCAGCTCGCGTCCGTGCCGGCGCGCGCGCTCGGCCTCCACGGCGAGCCGCTCGCGGAACACCCGGTGATTCGCCAGCCCGGTGAGCGGGTCGCTCGCCGCCTGGTCGGCGAGGCGCGAGAGGTTCTCGGCGCTGGTCACGGCGAGGCCCGCGAGGTCGGAGAACCGCTCGAGGCGCGCGCCGTCCTCGGGGCGGAACACGCCCGGCTCGTCCGCGCCCGCGACCAGCGCGCCCCACAGGGCGCCGTCCACGCGGATGGGCGCCGCCACGGCCGTGCGGATGCCCATCTCGACCAGCCGCCGGCAGGAGGGGTCGTCATGGGCGGCGTAGTCGGCCACCACCGCCGCCCGCTCGGTGCGCAGCACGGCCGAGATCCCGTCGGCGCCGTCGGGGTCCAGGGGCGCCCCCCAGTGCTCGCCCTCCACGCTGGAGCCCACGATGCGGGCCTGCGGACCGGGACCGAAGCGCACCACCGACGCCCGCGCGGCGCCGAACAGCCCGGCGACCTCGCGAGCCAGGGCGTCCATGATGGCCCGGGTGTCGGCGAGCGTCGCGATCTCGGTGGCGGTGCGGCGCAGCGCGGCCTGCTCGGCGACCGTGCGCTCCATCTCGGCGACCACCCGGCTCCGCGCCCGGTTGAGCGCGAACCAGCCGGCCGCGCCGATGAGGCACAGCAGCGCCACCGACAGCGTGAACACGGTGAGCATGCGGGAGGTGAACGCGCGCGTGTCGGCGTCGATGCGGGCCAGCTGCCGGCCGTATGCCGCCACCCAGGTGTCGATCGCCCGGTTGAATTCGGCGATGGTGTCGCGGATCCGGGTGGCCGCATCGCTCCGCGCGACGGCGCCGAGCCCGGTGGGGATGCGGGTGGCCCGCTCCACGTCGCCGAGCCGGCGGCGCGCCTCGGCCGCCGCGACGGCGGCCTCCGGGGAGATCGCGCCCGCCTCCTGCGCCAGGGTGGTGATGCGCCCGCTGATGCTCACGGCACGCAGCAGCCACTCGGTGGGCAGCCCGGTGCCGCCGGCGTCGTCCTTCGCGGCCGCGAACCAGGCGTCGCTCTCGAGGCTGCGGAAGTCCTCGCGGGCGGTGATGACCTCCAGCTGGGCGCCGGTGACCCGCGTCCGCTCGGCGTCGGCGTCGACCAGCTCGCGTCCCAGTGCGAGGGACGCGCCCACGATGAGCAGGGCGATCATCACCATCGCCGCGACCTGCAGGTGCGAGAGCAGCCGCACGCGCCGCGCCGCGCGACGCCAGCCGACTGCCGGATCGATCTGGGGCTCTGAGGCGTTGATGGGGGTGGTCACCCTGGGGTTGGTGGTGCCGGGACACCGCCGCGGGGGGGACGGACCGCACGCCGGTCCGCGGGCGCGCAACCCGCCGGCCGGAGATGCCGGTACCCTCGTTATCGGATGCTGGACGGCATGCTTCACCCTTCGGGGAAATGCCCATGAGCCGGGAGCCCTCGATCGAGGACTGGTTCCGGCACGAGGGCGTGCCCCACCTCGCGCGGCACTTCGACCCGCGTGAGGACGTGCTCACCCGTCTGCGACCGGCCCTCCTGGTGCTGTTCGTGCTCGCGCTGGCGCTGGTGCTGCGTCCGGAATGGCCGGCCTGGGCCCGCGCGGCGGCCACGCTCGGGGGCCTGCTGGCGGCCCTCGCCGGGCTGGGCCTCCTGAACCGCCTGCGTGGCCGGGCGTGGACGGCGCCGCCCGAGCGCGTGGGCTTCGTGGAGGCGGGGGTCTTCGTGGCCGTGCCCGCGGCGGTCGACCTGGCCATCGGCGACGGCCTGGTGCGGGCCGGGGTGATCCTGGGGGCGAGCGCCGTCATCGCGGCCACGCTCTACCTGCTCACCAGCCTGGGCGTGGTGTCGGTGCTGGTGCACACGGGGCGTTCCGCGCTGGGGGCGCTGCGCGATGTGGCCGCGATCGCCGGCCGCGCGCTGTTCCTGCTGCTGGCGGTGCTGCTGTTCCTGTTCCTGGCGGCGGAGGTGTGGCAGACGCTGGGCACCGTCGAGGGCTGGCGGTTCGTGAGCGTGCTGGTGATGTTCGGCGTGCTCGCGGTGGGCACGCTGGTGGTGGGCCTCAGCGGTGAGCGCCGCGGGCTCTACCGGCCGGAGCCGGGCCCCGACCTGCGGCGCCGCGCCATGGCGACGCCCGCCGCACCGCTGGTGGAGGCGGGCGTGGAACCGGCGGTGGACGGGATGACCCGCATCCAGCGCGTGAACGTGGCGGTCGCCCTCCACGTGGGGCTGGTGGCCCGGGTGGCCGCCGTGGGCGCCATCACCGCCGTGTTCTTCGTGGGCTTCGGCCTGCTGGTGGTGACCCGGGAGACCACCGAGGCGTGGACCGGCCAGGCCGGCGACGCCCTGCACGTCCTCGCCGAGTACCGGGGGCTGCGCGGCAGCGTGGTGCTCAGCGAGCCGCTGCTGCGGGTCTCGGCGCTGCTGGGCGCCTTCGCCGCGCTGTACTTCGCGGTGGTCGCGGTGAGCGAGGAGCGGAACCGCAGGGAGTTCATCGACGACGAGCTGGAGCGGGTGCGCGGCGTGGTGGCCGCGTGGGCCTACGACCGCGGCGCCGCGGTGGAGGGGGTGCGCGAGGGCTGACTGGCCCCGCCGCACCAGGCCGCGCCAGCGGCCGTCCGCGGCGGTGAGCGAGAGCAGCTCGTGCCCGCGGGCATGGCACCACGCCGGCAGGTCCACCTCGATGAGCGGGTCGTCGGCGAGCAGCTCCACCACCTCGCCGGGGGCGACCCGGGCGATGGCCCGCCCCAGGAGCCGCACCGGCACCGGGCAGTGGGTGCCCAGCGCGTCGACGATGCGCGCGGCCGTCACCGCCCCACGGGGCTCATCGCCCGCAGCGTGGCCACCACCTCGGCGAACACCGCGACGGCATGGTCGATCTCGTCCTCGGCGGTGTCGTCGCCCACGCCCAGCAGCAGCCCCGAGTGGGCCAGCTCCGGCGGAACGCCCATGGCCAGCAGGGTGGGGGAGGCCTTGCCGGCGTCGGCGGTGCAGGCCGACCCGGGCGAGACCGCGATGCCGCGGGTGCCCAGCGCGACCGCCAGCGTCTCGCCCTCCACGCGGGCGACCGTCACGTGGACGTTGCCCGGCACCCGGGACTCCGGGGGCGGTCCGTTGAGGGTGACCCCGGGGACCGCGAGCAACCCCGCCGCGAGCCGGGCGCCCAGCCCGCGGCGGCGGTCGGCGCGCGCCCCCATGGCCTCCCGGGCCAGCCGGGCCGCGACGCCCAGCCCCACGATCGCCGGGAGGTCCTCCGGGCCGGCGCGCTTGCCGGCCTCCTGGGCGCCGCCGGTGATGATGGGGTGCAGGCCCGCCCCGGGCCGCACCCACAGGGCGCCGCTCCAGGCGGGGGCACCCATGGCCGGGCCGCCCACGGTCACGGCGTCCGCGCCGAGCGCGGTCACATCCAGCGCCAGCAGCCCGGCGGTCTCGGCGGCGTCCACGTGGATGCGCGCCTCCGGCCGGGCGGCACGGGCCGCGCCCACCAGCGCCTCCAGGTCCTGCACGGCGCCCACCTCGTGCTGGCCGTGGTGGATGCTCACCAGCGCCGTGCGCTCGTCGACGGCCGCCGCCAGCGCCGCGGGATCCACATGGCCATCGCGATCCACGCCCACGGTGACGTGCTCGACGCCGTCACGCGCCAAGCGCAGCACGGTGGACGTGACGGCCGGGTGTTCCACCGACGTGAGAACGGCGCGGCGTCCCAGGTGGCGGTTCGCCGACAGCAGGCCGGCCACGGCGAGGTTGCGGGCCTCGGTGGCGCCGCAGGTGAACACGATGTCGTCCGGGCCGGCGCCCAGCAGCGCGGCCACGTCCTCGCGCGCTCGTTCGAGGGCGGCCGCGGGCGCCCCCGCCTGGGGATGCGGACCGGAGGGCGATGCCCACAGCTCGGCGACCGCATGCGTCATCGCCTCCAGCACCCGCGCGGCCGGCCGCACCGCGGCGGCCGCGTCCAGGTACACGGCCCGGCCCGGCCCGGTCACCGGCCCTCGGCCAGCCGGGTGGCCAGCCCGGCGGGCAGCCCGGCGTTGAGGATCATGTTCTGTGCGGCGGCGACGTCGTACGGGGTGCGGACGATCTCCACGGTCCCGGCCTCCGGGTCGTACAGCGCCCACGACGCGCGCGGGTCGCCGTCGCGGGGCTGGCCGACCGACCCGGGGTTCACCAGCCAGCGGTGCGGGGTGAGCGTGAAGGGGCCGGCGGAGGGGACCGAGCCCCGCATCGCGCCGTCCTCCCCCAGGTGCCAGATGGCCGGCAGGTGGGTGTGCCCGATGAACGTGACCAGCGCCGGGACGGCCTCCAGCGCGTCGCGCGCCTGCCCCAGCTCCAGCACGTACTCCCACACCGGGTTGCGCGGGCTGGCGTGGAACATGGGGGCCTCGCCCTCGCGGTCGAACGGCGACAGCCGGTCGAGCTTGGCCATGCCGACCCTGCCCAGGCGCTCCTGCGTCCACACCAGCGCGTCGTGCGCCCAGGAGGTGAAGTTGTCGAGCGGGATGCGGCCCGACGCGCCCAGGTCGTGGTTGCCCGCCAGGCAGCGCTCCGCCTCGGTGGGTGGTCACCGGGTCGGCGCCGTAGCCCACCACGTCGCCCACGCACCACCAGCGCGTCGCCCCGCGCTGCTGGGCGGCGCGCAGCACGGCCGCCAGCGCCTGGCTGTTGCCGTGGATGTCGCTGAGAACGGCGATCGGCGTGGCGGGCTCCCCTCCCTGACCGGCGGACCACCCCGCACGATACGCGGCGCGGGGGTCGCTACGATCGCCCGATGGATCGCCGGGCACTGGGGATCGCGGGCGTCGCCGTCGCCGGCGCCGCGGGTATCACCGCCCTGCTGCGCTGGCGGCTGTGGTCGCACGGCGTGCCGTCGACGCCCACCCCGCCGGTCGGCGACTACTTCGACGCGGCCGAGCTGGTGCGCAACCGCGAGTACCGCCGCGGCGTCTGGGCCATGGCGGCGGCCGCGGTGCCGATCGCCCCGGCGGTGGCGATCGCCGTGGCCTGCACCTCCGGCCGGTGGGCCGGCCCGCTCGCCCGCGCGGCCGGGGGGCGCCCCTGGCGGGCGGGCCTGCTGTTCGGCGCCGCGCTGTCGCTGGCCGGCACGCTGGCCGCGCTGCCCCTGCGCGGCGCCCGATACGGCTGGGGGCGGGAGTTCGGCCTCATCACCCAGGACCTCCCCGCGTGGCTGGTGGACGTCGGCAAGGGCGCGGTGATCGGCGCCGTCATCTCGGCCGCCGTCGCCTCGGGCGCGGCCGTCCTCATCGCGCGGGCCCCGCGCTGGTGGTGGGCGGGCCTGGCGTGCGGGATCGCCGGGTTCGTCTACCTGTCCTCGCTGCTGACACCCGTGGTCATCGAGCCGCTGTTCCAGCGCACCAAGCCGCTGGACGACCCGGTGCTGGCCCGGCAGATCATCGAGCTCGCCCGCAAGGAGGGCGTGCCGGCCGACCGGGTGCTGGTGAACGACGCCTCCAGCCGCACCGTCACGGCCAACGCCTACGTGTCGGGCCTCGGCGCGAGCCGCCGCATCGTGCTCTACGACACGCTGCTGCGGGACTTCCCCCGGGAGCAGGTGCTGGTGGTGGTGGCCCACGAGCTGGCGCACGTCAAGCACCGGCACGTCCTGAAGGGCACCACCTGGGGCGCGCTGCTGGCGATCCCCGGGTGCCTGCTGTGCTTCGCGCTCGTGGGCGCGCGCACCGGGTGGGGGCCGTCCGGCGCGCCGGGTGGCGCCGGGACGCGCGTGGTGCTGCGCCGGCTGGCGATCGTCGCCGCCACCGCGTCGGTGGCGGGCACCGCGGCGGCGCCGCTGGGGAACTGGGTGAGCCGCGCGTACGAGCGCGAGGCCGACTGGACGGCGCTGCGCAGCGCCCAGGACCCGGCGTCCCAGATCAGCCTGTTCCAGGGGTTCGTGCGCACGTCCCTGGGGGTTCCGGACACGCCGCGCCCCGTGCAGCTGTGGTTCGGGACGCACCCGGAGCCGATCGAGCGCATCGGGATGGCCGAGCGCTACGCCCGCGATCCGGACCCTGCGGGGTGAGCGGCCGGGCGCCGCGGTCACCGAGGGTCCAGGTGGTGGCGGTGGGACGCCTGCGCCCGCCGCACGACGCCACGGGCCGGCTGTACGAGGAGCGGCTCGCCGGGATGCTGCCGTTCCGCGCCGACGAGGTGGAACCGGAGCCGCTGCAGCGGGGCGAGGCCCGGGCGCGATCGGCGGAGGCGGAGCGGATGCGCGCCCGCGTCGCGCGCGGCGCCTGGCGGGTCGCGCTGGACCCCGGGGGCCGGCAGCCGGCCTCCAGCGAGGCGTTCGCCGCATGGCTCGAGAAGCGCCTGGCCTCGGGCCGGCCGGTGGCGTTCATCATCGGCGGGGCGTCCGGGATCGCGGCGGACCTGATGGCCGAATGCGACGAGCGGCTGGCGCTGGGCACGCTCACCATGCCGCACCAGCTGGCGCGGGTGGTCCTCACCGAGCAGCTGTACCGCGCGGCCTGCATCCTGCAGGGACATCCGTATCCGCACTGAGGTTCCGGCGCGGCAGCTATCGTTCCCCGCCGTGACCACCGCGCCCCTCACCATCATCCAGACGGCGATCGCCGCCGAGGCGGCCGCCGTCGCGGGCGTCGCCGACGTGACCGTCGAGCTGGGACCGCCGGCCCGGCCCGAGCACGGGGACCTCGCCACGCCGGTGGCGATGACGCTCGCCAAGGCCGCGAAGCGGAACCCGCGGGAGATCGCCGAGGCCCTGGCGGAGCGCCTGCGGACGCACCCGGACCTGGCGGACACCATCGCGGAGGTGGAGGTCGCCGGCCCCGGGTTCCTCAACCTGCGGCTGGCGCCGGCGTGGTTCGCCGGCGTGGCGGGCATGGTGGCCCGGTCCGGCGCGGAGTTCGGGCGGGGCGGGGCCGAGCACCCGGAGCGGATCCTGCTGGAGTTCGTCTCCACCAACCCCACCGGCCCCATCCACATCGGCCACGCCCGCGGGGCGTCGTACGGCGACTCGGTGGGCCGCATCCTGAGCTTCGTGGGCCACGCGGTGACCCGCGAGTACTACATCAACGACTACGGCCGGCAGATGGAGCTGTTCGCCGCCTCGGTGGCCGCGCGGTACGCGGAGCTGGTGGGCGCCGAGCCGCACATGCCGGAGGGCGGGTACCCCGGCGAGTACGTGGCCGACATCGCGGAGAAGCTGCGGGCCGAGCTGGGCGACGCGTACGACGGGCGGGTCTCGCCGCCGGACGCGGAGACGCTGGAGCTGTTCGCGCGCCGCGGCGGCGTGCTGATGCTGGACGTCATCCGGGAGACCCTCGGCCGGTTCCGCGTCTCCTTCGACGCGTTCTTCTCCGAGCGGTCCATGCACGAGGCGGGGCTGGTGACCGCCGGCGTCCAGCGGCTCCGCGACAGCGGCGACGCGTACGAGTCCGAGGGCGCCGTCTGGTTCCGCACCAGCGGGTACGGCGACGAGAAGGACCGCGTGCTGGTGCGTTCCGACGGCGACAGCACCTACCTGGCCGCGGACGTGGCCTACCACCTCGACAAGGCCGCCCGGATGGGCGACCGGATGATCGACGTGCTGGGCGCCGACCACCACGGCTACATCGGCCGCCTGAAGGCCGTGCTCGCCGCGGGCGGCTTCGACCCGGACCGCCTCGAGGTGCTGATCATGCAGCTGGTGAGCCTCACCGAGTCCGGCGAGGCGAAGCGCATGAGCAAACGGGCGGGCACGATCGTGCTGCTCGACGACCTCATCGACGACATCGGCGTGGACGCCGCGCGGTTCTTCCTGGTGGAGCGCAGCCACGACACCGCCTTCGACCTGGACCTGGACCTCGCGCGGGAGCAGAGCCAGGAGAACCCGGTCTACTACGTGCAGTACGCCCATGCGCGGTGCTGCAGCATCCTCGCCAAGGCCGAGGGGGAGGGCGTGGTGCGCGACCCGTCCGCGCCGGCCCCGGCCGATCTGGACCCCAGCGAGCGCGCCCTGGCGCTCACCCTGGCCGCGTGGCCCAGGGTGGTCGCCGACGCGGCGGACCGGCGGGCCCCGCACCGGGTGGTGGCCTACCTGAAGGACCTCGCCCGGGACCTGCACGCCTTCTACCATCGGTGCCGCGTCGTCGGCGAGTCCCCCGAGGTCCAGGCGTTCCGGATGGAGCTCACCGTGGGGACGCGTGACGTCGTGCGGTGCGGGCTGGACCTCATCGGGGTCACCGCGCCGGACCGCATGTAGCCCCGAGCCCCGGAGGACCCCCTTGGAGATGGACCGCATCGTCACGACGCCCGGCGTGCCGGGCCGCGACATCGCGCACGTGCACGGCCTGGTGACGGGCACCGCCATCCTCGGCGCGAACGTCTTCCGCGACATCTTCGCCGGGCTGCGCGACCTGGTGGGCGGGCGGTCGGCGGCGTACGAGCGCGAGCTGAGCCATGCCCAGTCGATCGCCATCGGGGAGATGACCGACCGGGCGCGGGAGCGCGGCGCCGACGCCATCGTGGCGGTGGACGTGGACTACGAGACGATCGGCGGGAGCATGCTCATGGTGAGCGTCTCCGGCACCGCCGTCACGCTCGCGCCCTGATGGAGCGGCTGGGCGGGCTCGTCCTGCTGTGGGCGAGCAACGTCGCCGCCCTGTGGATCGCCGCGCGCCTGCTGGAGGGGTTCGGGTACTCCACCACGCAGGCGCTGCTGGTGGGCGGGGCGGTGCTGGCGGCCGTGAACTGGCTGGTGAAGCCGGTGCTCACGCTGCTCACCATCCCGTTCATCATCGCGACCCTCGGCGTCGCCTACCTGGCGATCTGCGTGCTGATGCTCCATCTGATGGCCGCCATCGCCGACGGCTTCACCATCGACGGCTGGGCCGGGGTGTGGGCGGCGATCATCGTGGGGGCGGTGAACACGGTGCTGCAGCCCGCGCTGGGGATCGAGTCGAGCGGCAAGCGGCGCTGACGCCCGCGGCGCGCGGATGTGAGCGTTCCATGACCGGCCGTTCGTCTAGTGGCCGGTCGTTCCCGGACGGCGCTAGCCTGCGCCCCATGACGAGCCGAACCCCCCTCCGTCGCGGCCTCACCCGCCGCTGGTCCGCCGCCGCGCTCATCGCGGTCGCCGGCCTCGTGGGCGCCGCCAGCGCGTCCGCGCAGACCCCGCCGGTCGACCCGGCGGTCTCCCAGATCCTTCGCGGCGACCTGTGGGTCATCGCCGAGACGCCCACGGCGGACCGCTTCGGCGCCTACGACGTGCCGAGCGCCGGCATGGCCCCGGCCCTCCTCGAGGGGGACGTCGTCATCATCGACCGTGACCGGGCGGCCACCGTGACGCGCGGCGACGTGGTGGTGTTCCTCCCCACGCCGGCGCAGCAGGCCCGGTGCGGGACCGGCAAGGACGAGCAGTTCATCAAGCGCGTCATCGGGGTGGGCGGCGACACCGTCGCGGTCGCCGCGGGCCAGGTGCTGGTGAACGGCGTTGAGTTCGTCGTCGCCGGCGCCACCGCGCCCGTGTACAACCGCGAAGCCGTGGTGGTGCCCCCCGGCTCGGTCTACGTGCTGGGCGACAACCGCGGCTCCTCGTGCGACTCCCACAGCTGGGTGTCCGCCACCGTGCCGGTCGACCGCATCGAAGGACGCGCCGAGGCCATCGCCTTCCCGCGCGCCCGCATCGGCTTCATCACGCCCACCGGGGCGGTCACACCCTTCGACGTCACCGGTGCGCCGGCCCGGCCCCGTGTCGAGTACCTCGTGAGCCTGAGGCGGTTCGCGGTCCCGGCCTACGTCGTCTCGGCCAACCTGAAGTCGTGCGCGCGGCAGCTCACGGCCAGGCACCGCGCGGCCGGTCGCGCCGCCCTGACGCTGGCCAAGAGGATGAACGCTTCGGCCGCGCCGCTCGGCGCGGACTGTGCGGCGGCGCCCGCGAGGGTGCTCCGCGCGGAGCTGCAGCGACTGGCCCGCGGGGCCCGGTCCGGCCGGGTCACGAAGGCCCGCGCCCTGACGCTCTCCGTGAGCGTGGACAACGCCATCGCGAAGGCCCGTGCGAACGTGAGCGCCTGCTGGGTCGCCTGACCGGATCCCGCGGGCCTGATACCCTCAGACGGCCCGAGCGGGTGTAGCTCAGCTGGCAGAGCGTCGGCTTCCCAAGCCGAAGGTCGCGGGTTCGATCCCCGTCGCCCGCTCCTCCGAAAGCCCCGGATCTCCGGGGCTTTCGTCGTTCAGCCGGCCGTCCGGGGGCGGCGTCAGCCGGCCAGGCACGCCTCCAGGCGCCGGAGCGTCTCGGTCACCAGCGGCGTGCGCTCGTACGGACCCGGCATGAGGAAGCAGTCGATGCCGTCCGGCCCGGCGCCGGGCAACGGACCGGGACGCACGTTGCGGCCCACCACGAACTCCGCGGCCTGACGGTAGGTGAAGAGCACGAGGCCGGGCCGGTGCGCGACGAGCTTGGCGGTGAGCAGTGGCAGGCCGTGCCGGAACTCGTCGGGGCCCAGCGCGGCGGCGCGGCGCGTCGGCCGCTTGACGATGTCGGTGAACCCGATGCCGTCAGCGAACAGGACGTCGTCGGCCACCGTGTCCGGTCCCGGGGCCAGCACTCCGGCCCGGCGCAGCCGGGCGAAGAACCGCCGGCCCAGGACGCCCTGGTAGTAGTGCCCCGTGTCGACGCTGACCTGCGAGGGGTTGATGCCCACCACCACGGCCCGCAATCCGGGGCGCAGCAGATCGGCCAGCGTCTCGACCGGCGCGCCCATCCACTCCTCCACCACCCGGTGCCCGGACGCGTCCATGACGGGAAGCGTACGGACCCGCGGGCCCGGGGCGACCTCGGGACCGGGAAACGTCACACACCGCCCGGGACGTCTGGAATGCTGCCGAGGTGTGACGGAACCGGGTCCCGGGACGGAGAGGGATTGCATGGACGGACAGGGGAACAGCGTGAACCGAAGCGGACGCGGGTGAGGCGCCCCGTCGCGGCGATGGCCGCGCTGCTGGCCACCCTCGCGCTGATCGCCGGCTGCTCGTCGTCGGCGACCCCCGAACCGCCCCCCGGGACGACCACCGGCCTGCAGCCCCTGCCGGTCACCGACGAGGGCACCCCGCCGGCGGCGGCGGTCCAGGACGACCGCCTCGTGAACGCCAACGCGGCCCCCGCGGAGCGCGTCGACATGGTCGCCGCGACGGGCGCGCGGGTCACCCGCGTGGACGTGTTCTGGAAGGACGTG
>LNFL01000153.1 GCA_001464275.1 Actinobacteria bacterium Ga0077560
CGTGACGAAGCCCTCGGCATCGGTCACGACCCCGGCGGCGCCGAGGTCGAGGTCGGCCGTCACCGGCACTCGGCCCGAGGCGGCCACCACCAGGTCGGCGGGGTGGATCGTGCCGCTGCCCAGCCGCACGCGCAGCTGCGCGCCATCCGGCTCGGCACCCTCCAGCGGCGCCCCGGTGACCACCTGGACACCGCAGGCCGACAGCCCGGCCACCAGGGCCGCCACGGCCCGCGGTTCCTCGTCGACCAGCGGCGCGTCGCCGGGGACGGCCAGCACCACGCGCACCCCCATGCCGGCGAGCACGTCCGCGATCCCGATCGCCACCGCCCCGCCGCCCACCACGACGGCCCGCGCGGGAAGCTCGCCGAGGGCCAGCAGCTGACCCGCGTCGATCACCCGCGGGTCGCGGAAGTCCAGGACCCCGGGACGGGCCGGCTCGGATCCGGGCGCGAGCACCAGCGTGGGCGCGTGCACCTCGATCCGCTCGGCGCCGGTGTCGACCTCCACCGATTCGGGCCCGCGAAGGGTCGCGTCGCCGGTGAGCACCATCACGCCGTGGTCGGCGAGGTCGGCGGCGAGCCGCGCCCGCAGGGCGGCGCCGGCCGCCCGGGCCGCCTCCCGCAGCTCCGGCCATGCGGGCGGCGGACCCTGCCGCAGGGCGGCGAGCACCGCGGCACCCGGCGCCGCGCCGCACCGCGCCCAGGCGCCGCCCAGGTCGTCGCGCTCCACCAGCAGGACCTCGGCCCCCAGCCGCGCGGCGCGCAGCGCGGCGGAGGTCCCCGCCGCCCCGCCGCCGATGACGCAGATGCGGGCGTCGGGCATGGTGGTGCCGCCCCGGGCTACTGCCCGAGGCCCGCCAGGTAGTCGGCGTACTGCTGCCGGCTCATCAGCCCGTCCAGCTCCGACGGGTCGGAGAGGCGCACGCGCAGCAGCCAGCCCTCGCCGTACGGGTCGGTGTTCACCAGCTCGGGGGTGGACACCACGGCCTCGTTGACCGCGACCACCTCGCCGCTGGCCGGGGCGTACACGTCCGAGACGGCCTTCACCGACTCCAGCTCGCCGTAGGTCTGGTCGAGGGTGACGGTGTCGCCAACCGCGGGCGGCGCGAAGAACACGACCTCACCGAGGGCCTCCTGGGCGTACCAGGTGATCCCGAACACCGCGTCGTCGCCGTCCATGCGGACCCAGTCGTGCTCGCGGTGGTACCGCAGGTCCTCGGGGTAGTGCTCGTCGGCCATCGCGGGTCCTTTCAGTCGTTGCGGGGCGAGCGGGCCACCAGCGGGCGCTTGGCGGTGCGCGCGGTGCGCGGCCGTCCGCGCACGTCGATGACGATGTCGTTCCCCGACCGCGCCAGGTCGGCACGCACGTAGGCCATGCCGATCCCGCGCTCCAGCACCGGGGACAGGGTGCCGCTGGTGACGGTGCCCACCGGGGCGCCCTCGTGGAGCACGGTGAGGCCCGGTCGCGGGATGCCCGGCTCGGTGAGCTCGAAGGCGCACAGCTTCTGCTCGGTGCCGTCGCGCATCTGGCGCAGCACCGTCTCGGCGCCGGCGAACCGCGCGCCCTCGGTGTCGCACGCCCACAGCACGCCGGCCTCCACGGGCGTCCGGTCGCGCGCGAGCTCCTGGCCGTACAGCGGGTAGCCCATCTCGGTGCGCAGCGTGTCGCGCGACACCAGCCCGCAGGGCGTGACCGCGCCGCCGGCCATGAGGGCGTCCCACAGGCGCGGGGCGTGGTCCCAGGGGCACATGATCTCGATGCCCGGCTCGCCGGTGTAGCCGGTGCGCGCGATGAGCGCCGGGACGCCCGCGATCTGGTCCTCGGTGACCTCGAAGTACTCGAGGTTCAGCGGCCCGGGGGTGCCGGCCAGCGGGGCCACCACGCCGGCCCAGGCGGGGCCCTGCAGCGCCAGCATGGCGACCTCGTCGGAGCGGTCGGAGACCGTGAGGTCCCGGCCCGCGGCGCCGTCGAGCAGCCGCTCGCGGCAGGCGGCCACGTTCCCCGCGTTCACCACCAGCAGGAAGCGGTCGAGCAGCGCGTAGACGATGAGGTCGTCGATGACCCCGCCGTCGTCGTCCAGCATGAGCGTGTACTGGCCCTGACCGGGACCGATCTCACGGATGTCGTTGGTGAGGGCCCACGCGAGGAACTCGCGGGCCTCGGGTCCGGACACCTCGATCTGCCCCATGTGGGACACGTCGAACACCCCGCAGGCGGTGCGGACCGCCATGTGCTCGGCGCGGGGCGACGTGTACTGGAGGGGCATGTCCCAGCCCGCGAAGTCGCCCATGCGGGCGCCCAGGGACAGGTGGCGGTCGTGCAGGGACGTCGTGCGGGTGCCGGCCATTGATCGCGACGCTACCAGGGAGCGCGGACCCCCGGGCGCCGGGCCGCGGGGCGGGCCGGTCCGCATCGGCGACGCGGCGTTCCTGAATCCGATCTCCGGGTAGGACTCGTATCCACCTCCGAGACCACCGCCCCCCTTCGAGGAGACCTGACCATGACGCTTCGCAAGATCCTCACCGGCACCGCCGCGGCCACCGCCGTCGCCGTCGCCGTCGCCGCTCCCGCCGTCGCGACCAAGAAGCCGCCCGCGGCCCCCGCCGCCACCCCCACCATCGCCGACGTCCTGCTCTCCGATGCAGCCGGCGACAAGGACGGCTTCGACCACAACTCGCGCGACTACGACATCGTCACGCAGGCCGTGCTCGCGTTCCCCGACCTCACCGCCGCGGCGGCGAACAAGGACGCGGAGCTGACCGTCTTCGCGCCGAACGACTACGCGTTCCGCATGCTCGTGTGGGACCTCACCAAGAAGTGGTACCGCACCGAGGCGCAGACCTTCGCGGCGCTGGTGGAGGCCGCCGGCCTGCCGACGATCAAGACGGTCCTGACCTACCACATCGTGCCGAAGGCGATCCCGGCCTCCGTGGCGATCACCGCCGACGGCGCCGAGCTGGACACCCTCCAGGGCGGCAAGATCACGGTGGACGTGATCGGCGGCAAGAAGTGGAAGGCGATCAAGCTGATCGACCTCGACACCAACGACCGCAACCCGTGGGTCGTGCAGACCGACATCGGTGGCAAGCTCGAGAACGGCTACATCCACGGCATCAGCCGGGTGCTCCGCCCCGTCGACCTGCCGTAACGCGCCGACCCCGGGCCGGGGCGCCTGACGGCGCCCCGGCCCGCGCGGGTCAGCGGCCCTTCAGGAAGTCCGGGATCTCCAGCGCGTCGTCGGGGATCTCCAGCTCGGCGCGCTCGGAGCTGTCCAGGCGCGTCGGGCGGTCGGACCCGCCGGACGACGGCTCGGCGACCGGGGCCGCGGGCTCCTCCGCCGCCTCGGACTCGCCGTGGTCCCCGCCCTCGCCATCGAAGCCGGTGGCGATGACCGTGACCCGGATGTGATCGCCGGCGGCCTCGTCGATGACCGCGCCGAAGATGACGTTGCAGTCGTCGGCGGCCGCGGCGCGGATGATGCTCGCCGCCTCGTCGATCTCGAACAGGCCCAGGTCGGGACCGCCGGTCACGTTGAGGAGCACGCCGGTGGCGCCGGACATGCTGGTCTCCAGCAGCGGGCTGGAGATGGCGGCCCGGGCGGCCTCGGCGGCCCGGTTCTCACCGGAGGCGCTGCCGATGCCCATCAGGGAGGCGCCGGCGTTCTCCATGACCGTCCGCACGTCCGCGAAGTCGAGGTTGATGAGCCCCGGGACGGTGATGAGGTCGGTGATGCCCTGCACGCCCTGGCGCAGCACGTCGTCGGCCATCCGGAAGGCCTCGATGATCGAGGTGCGGCGCTCCACCACCTGCAGCAGGCGCTCGTTCGGGATGACGATGAGCGAGTCGACGTGCTTCTTCAGGAACTCGACGCCCTCGTCGGCGCGGCGCTGGCGCTGCTTGCCCTCGAAGCTGAACGGCCGGGTGACGACGCCCACGGTGAGGGCGCCCTGCTCCTTGGCGATCTGCGCCAGCACGGGCGCCGCGCCGGTGCCGGTGCCGCCGCCCTCGCCGGCGGTCACGAAGACCATGTCCGCGCCGCGGACGGCCTCCTTGAGCTCCTCGCGGCTCTCCTCCGCCGCGTCGCGCCCGATGCGGGGGTCCGCCCCGGCGCCGAGGCCCTTCGTGAGCGTGCCCCCGATGTGGATCTTGAGGTCCGCGTCGCACATGGCCAGCGCCTGCGCGTCGGTGTTGATGGCGATGAACTCCACGCCGCGCACGCCTGCGTCGATCATCCGGTTGACGGCATTCGTGCCGCCACCGCCCACGCCGCACACCTTGATCACCGCGAGGTAGTTGTTCGCATCCACTTCGGTCGCCCTCCTTCGCCGGTCGCCGTCGGCGGCCGGGGAATGGCCGTGTCTCGACTCAGACTTGATGGTCTGGGGACGGTCTCCCGGCCAGACCTCGATCAGTACTCCAGGCTTCCCTGCCCCCGCGGATGCGCTCCGTGATCCGCGGTCCTCGCGGGGCCTCCCGACTCGGAACGTAGGAAGGCCTCACCCTCATGTCAAGCGCGACCCCATGCGGTTCCCGTGCCTGCAACGGACGGTGCACCGGGCCTCACCCTCCACTCGACGGTGAGACAGCCGCCCCGGTGGCGGCCGCGGGGTCGATCAGGTCGGTCTCGGCCGCATCGGGCGACGTGCCGTCGGCGGGGTCCGTGGCGGCATCGCCCGTGGCGTCGGCCGCGGGGTCCGTGCCGTCCCCCGCGCCGGCTCCGGAGGCCGCCGGGTCGGTCGCCGCGGGGTCCGTCGCGGCGCCGTCCGCCGGCGCCGTGGGCGCGGGCGCCGGGGCCGGCTCGGGCACCACCACGGGGTCCGGGATGGGGACCACGCCGCCCAGGGCGGGGTGGTCGGGGACCGACACGTCGATGTACGTGGCGGTCCGCTTCTCCTCCGGGTTGGCGTACAGGAGCACCGCCTCGATGGCGATCGCCTTCGCCCGGATGCGCGTCGGCGCGCCCAGCCGCAGCTCGGGGCCGTTGGCCAGCAGGCCCACCAGCTGCCCGCCCTCGATGCGCAGCTTGCGGAAGCGGGCGGCGGTCGCCGGGGTGCTGAACTTGACCAGGGAGAGGGCGGCCCGGGCACCGGCCGGGATCTGCTGCCCCTCCTCGGGGGCGGCGCCCGGGATGACCAGGCGCGGGAGGCCCCTGACGCCCTTGGCCGGCCCCATCACGAGCCCGCGCGAGGAGATGAGCACCCGGGGGCCGCGGGTGGGGACGCCGATGGCGATGGGTTCGGCCGGGATGATCTGCACCACGATGCCGACGGGCCAGTCGCGGGCGACGTAGACGTCCTTGACCCAGGGGAAGGTGATCGCGCGCCGGCGGATGGCGCCGACCGGCGGGGACAGCAGCGAGCCGCCGCGGTCGGCCGCGTCGGCCACCGCCGCCTGCAGGGCCGTGGCGTCCGGGCGGTCGTAGCCGCTCACCCGGGTGCCGTGCACGCTCAGCACGGGACCGGTGGCGAGCCAGTAGCCCACGATCGCGCAGGCGAGCCCGACCGCGCCCAGGGCGATCGCCTCACCCCGCGAGGGCAGGCCGCGCACCGCGCGCCGCCGCCGCGCGATGGCGGGGTGCGGTCGGGGCGGGCGCGCCGGACGGGAGGGACGCGCCGGGCGCGGCGGACGGGACGTGGTGGTGGGGGTCATCGGAGCTCCGGCAGCGGCGGACGGGTGATGCCCCACTCGGGGTGCAGATAGCGGACCTCGGCCTCCAGCACCGGGCCGCCGGCCTCGCGCACGCGGCGACGGCCCTCGGCCATCAGCGCGATCACGTCGGCGGTGCGGCAGGCCGGGCCGGCCTCGATGAAGTTGGCGTGCTTGGGCGAGAAGCGGGCGTCGCCGATGCGCAGCCCCTTGCAGCCGGCGGCCTCCAGCAGCCGGCCCGAGGACTCCCCGGGCGGGTTGGTGAAGACGCTGCCGAAGCTGCGGACGCCCTGCGGCTGGGTCGCGCGGCGGTGCCCGCGGAAGCCGGCGAGCCGCTCGGCGATGGCCTGCGGGTCACCGGGGGTGAGCCGGAAGGCCACGGCCGCGACCACCTCGTCGGCCCGCACCGAGCTGTGGCGGTAGCTGAGGTCGAGGTCGTCGGGGCCCACGCGGCGGCGGCCGTCGGCCGAGCACAGGACGGCCCAGGCGAGGTTGTCCTTCATCTCGCCGGCGTGCGCGCCGGCGTTCATCACCACAGCGCCGCCGGCGGTCCCCGGGATGCTCGCGCCCCACTCCAGCCCCTCCAGGCCCGCGGCCGCGGCGCGCTGCACCGCGCGCGGCAGGGAGGCCCCGCCTCCGCACCACACCTCGGCGCCGCGGACCACGATGACCGACAGGCGGCCGGCGAGGCGCAGCACGAGGCCGCGGAACCCGTCGTCGTCGACCAGCAGGTTCGATCCCTTGCCCACCACGGCGACCGGCATCCCCTCATCGCGGGCCCACGCGAGGGCGGCCGTCACCTCGCGGAACGAGCGGGCGACGCAGAGGGCGTCGGCGGTGCCGCCGACGCGGATGGTGGTGAAGGGCGCGAGCGAGACGTCGCGCGCCAGGTCACGCGGGAGGTCGGGCGCCGCCAGGAGAGTCCCCATTGCCGTATTGGTTTTGCAGCGCGGGCAACAACTCCTGCCCGAGACCGGTCACATCGCCCGCTCCGAGCGTCAGGACCAGGTCGCCCGGGCGGGCCAGCTCGAGCACGGCCGCGCGGGCGTCGGCGAGGGTCGGGGTGAACCGGGCGGTCGCGGGACCGGGCACCGCGTCGGCCACCATGCGGCCGCTCACGGCGGGGTCGTGGGCCTCGCGGGCCGCGTAGATCTCCGTGACCAGGGCGATGTCGGCGGCGCCGAGCGCCTCGCCGAGCTGGGCCCACAGCTCCCGGGTGCGGGAGTACAGGTGGGGCTGGAACACGGCCACGATGCGGCCCGGGTGCCGCTCGCGGGCCGCCGAGAGGGTCGCCGCGACCTCCGCGGGGTGGTGGGCGTAGTCGTCGATCACCGTGACCCCGCCGGCGGTGCCCTTCATCTCGTAGCGCCGGCCGACCCCGGTGAAGGACGCCAGGCGGTCGGCGGCGGCCTGCGGGTCCTCCCCGCACCAGTCCGCCAGCGCGATGGCGCACGCGGCGTTGGCGGCGTTGTGGGCGCCGGGCACGGCGAGCCGCAGCGTCACCTCGCGGCCGCCGGCGAGCCGCAGCACCGCCGGGCCGTCGCCGGACCGGTCGACCGCACCCCAGGACCCCTCGCCCTCCCCCACCAGCCGGTGCGGTCGTCCGCTCGCCCGGGCCAGCGCCCACGCCCGCGGGTCGGGACCCGCGACCACCACGCCGTCCGCGGGCACCAGGTCCAGGAACCCGGCGAAGGTCTCCTCGACCTCCTCGATGGACGCGTAGGTGGAGTGGTGGTCGTGGTCCACGTTGAGCAGGATCACGGCCTCGGGCCGCAGGCGCAGCAGCGAGCGGTCGCTCTCGTCGGCCTCGGCCACGAACCAGGGGCCGTCGCCCCACACCGCGCCGGTGCCTCCGCCGCCCTCGACGGTGGCGCCGATGCACGCTGACGCCCCGCCCAGCGCGAGCCGCAGCATCGCGCTGGTGGTGGACTTGCCGTGCGCGCCGGCCACGGCCAGTCCCCGCCGGCCCGCCATGAGCTCGGCCAGCAGGTCGGCCCGGTGGATCACCGGGATGCCGCGACGAGCCGCCTCGGCGAGCTCCGGGTTGTCGCCGGCGATGGCCGTGGAGACCACCAGGGTCGCCGTGTCCGCGGGGACCGCGTCGGCGCGGTGCCCGGCCACCGCGTGGACGCCCAGGGCGCGCAGCGCCGCGAGCGTGGCCGAGTCGTCGCGATCGGTGCCGCTGACGCGGTACCCGATGGCCACGGCCAGGCGCGCCAGCGCGCTCATCCCCGCGCCGCCGATCCCGACCAGATGGATGGGCCGGGGCGCGCTCAGGTCCGCGCGACCTCGAGGACGGCCTCCGCGATGCGGTCGGCGGCGTCGGGCTTGCCCATCGCGCGAGCGGACTCCGCCATGGCCTCCAACCGCCGCCGATCGCTCAGCAGCGCGCCCACCAGCGCCCGCAGACGCTCCCCGGTGCAGTCGGCGTCGGGCAGCAGCACGGCGGCGCCGGCGTCGGCGAGCCACCGGGCGTTGGCGGTCTGATGGTCGGCCGTGGCGTACGGGTACGGCACCAGGATGCTGGGCCGGCCGATCGCGGCGAGCTCGAACACCGAGCCGCCGGAGCGGGAGACCACCAGGTCGGCGGCCGCGAGGGCCTCGGGCAGATCGTCCAGGTAGGCCTCCAGCCGGTACCGGGCGCTCTGGCGGCCGTCCAGCAGCGCGCGCACGTCGTCGACCTGCGTGGGCCCGGCCACGTGGATGACGTGGAACGGGGGCTCCGGGCCGAACGCCTCGACCGCCGCGATGTTGAGGCTGCGGGCCCCCTGGGATCCGCCCACGACGAGCACCACCGTCGCGTCCGGCGGGATGCCGAACATCCGGCGTCCGCTGGTGCGGGTCGCGCGCAGCACCGACCGGCGCACGGGACGGCCGGCCACCAGGTACTTCTTCCCCGCGCGCTTGCGCAGCGGCCAGGCCAGCGCCACCCGCGTGGCGAAGGGCGCGATGATGCGGTTCGCCAGGCCAAGGTGGGAGTCGGCCTCCATGGCGACCACCGGCCGCCGGGTGAGGACCCCCGCCACCGCGACCGGCCCCGCCATGTAGCCGCCACCGGTCACGACGACGTCGGCGTGGGCGCGGCGCAGGGCCGCCAGCGACCGCGGCACCGCGAGGAACGCCATCGCCAGCACGGCGAGGTTGCGCGGCGTGGGGCGGCGCTGGAACCCGCGGAGGGGGATGCTGCGCTCGGGGTAGCCCTCGGCCGCGGCGAGGCCCGTTCCGCCCCGGCCGCGGGCCGTCACGAAGCTGACCTCAGCGCCCCGCTCGCGCAGCGCTTCGGCCACGGCCAGCGCCGGCATCACGTGTCCGCCCGTCCCCCCGGCCGCGATCACGACGCGTACCGGTCTCGGCTGAGTGCTGTGCTTTGGCGTGGCTCGGACTCCGGGCGATGTTGACGAGGATGCCGATGCTCGCGAGGAGCACGATGAGACTACTGCCCCCGTAGGAGACGAAGGGGAGCGGAACGCCGGTGATGGGGAACACGCCCAGCACGGCGGCGATGTTGTCGAGTCCCTGGACCGCGATGAGGGTGGAGACGCCCACGGCGATCAGGCGGCGGTTCACGTCGGCGCAGTCGAGGGCGATCCGGAACCCCAGCATGGCGATCAGGCCGATGGCGGCGAGGGTGAGCCACACGCCGATCACGCCCAGCTCCTCGCCGATCGTGGCGAGGATCATGTCGGTGTGGGCCTCCGGGAGGTAGAAGGCCTTCTGGACGCCGTCGCCCAGGCCCTTGCCGGT
>LNFL01000154.1 GCA_001464275.1 Actinobacteria bacterium Ga0077560
GCCGCCGCCAGGCTCGGGCGGGTGCTGGAGCTGGTGGCGCTGCCGGAGGGCACGGTGCTCGTGGACCTCGGCATCCTGCGCGACTGGCCCTACTACTCGGGGCTGGTGCTGGAGGCCTACGCGCCCGGCGCCGGCGCGCCGGTGGCACAGGGCGGGCGCTATGACGGCCTCGGGGAGCGGTTCGGCCGCCCGCGGCCCGCGGTGGGCTTCTCGATCGAACTGGAGCTGCTGCACCGGGCGCTGGCCGAGGCCACGGAGGCGGTCGAGGCGACCCAGCCGGGGGTGGTGCTGGTGGGCGCCATGGACACCGAGGCCGCCGCCGCGGACGCCCTGCGCGGCGCCGGGTTCATCGTGGTGGGCCTCCCGTCGGGCGACGACCGGGCGGATCAGGTGGCCGACGCCGAGGGCTGGCGCTACGTGGCCCGCCGCGACGGCGACGGCTTCGCCGTGACCGACCGGGAGCGCGGCGAGCGGTTCGCCTGCGCGCGGCTGGAGGAGGCGCTGCCATCCCGCTGAGGATCTGCATCCCGCTGGGGGCCCTGTTCCCGGGCACCCTCGAGGTCCTGCGCGCCGGCGGCGTGGACGTCGCCTGCCTGGAGGACGTGGGGCGCAAGCTGGTGTTCGAGGCCGGTGACGGCACCGTGTTCATCACCACCCGCCCCAGCGACGTGCCGACCTACGTCGAGGCCGGCGCGGCCGACCTGGGCATCGTGGGCCGCGACGTCATCGAGGAGCGCCGCCCCGACGTCTACGAGTTGCTCGACCTGGCGTTCGGCGGATGCCGGATGGTGTACGCCACGAAGTCCGGCACCGACCCGACGCCCGGGGCGATCGCCCGGCTCGGTGTCGTCCGGGTGGCCACCAAATACCCGGGGTGCGCGATGGCGCACTTCACCGCCACGGGCCGGCAGGCCGAGGTGGTGAAGGTCAACGGATCGGTTGAGCTGGCCCCCCTGGTGGGCCTGGCCCACGGCATCGTCGACCTCGTGGCGACCGGGAACACCCTCCGCGCCAACGGCCTGGTCGAGCGCGAGCCGCTGTTCGAGAGCTCCGCCCGCCTCATCGCGAACCGCGCCAGCCACAAGCTGCGCGCCGAGGAGATCGACGCGCTGACGGCACGCCTGGCCGCGGCGGTGGAGGCCGCGGCGTGACCCCGCCGCGCCACGCGCGGCTGGAGGCCGGCGGCGTGGACGCGCTGGCCGCCACCCTCCGCCCCGCGCCCGTCGCCGAGGACATCTCGGACGTCGTGGCCGGCATCCTCGCCGACGTGCGGGACCGCGGCGACGCGGCCCTGGTGGACGACGCCCGGCGGTTCGGCAGCCCCGGGTTCGACATCGCCCAGCTCCGCGTGGACCGGTCGGCGTGCAACGCGGCGGCCGCGGCGCTGCCCGGCGACCTGCGCGCGGCCATCCTTGAGGCGGCCGCCCAGGTGCGCGCCCTGGCCGAGGCCACGCTGCCGGGCGACCGCGAGGTCACCATGCCGCACGGCCAGCGCATCACGGTGCGCTCGGTGCCCGTCGACTCGGCCGGCTGCTACGTCCCGGGCGGCCGCGCCGCCTACCCGTCGAGCCTGGTGATGGCCGCCGTCCCGGCGCAGGTGGCCGGCGTGGACCGCATCGCCGCGGTGAGCCCGCCGGGGCCGGACGGGCGCCCGAACACCGTGATCCTCGCCACCGCCTCGCTGCTGGGGATCGATGAGGTCTACGCGGTGGGCGGCGCGGCGGCCATCGCGGCCCTCGCGCACGGCACGGACACGGTGCGGCCCGTGGCGGTCATCACCGGGCCCGGCAGCTCGTGGGTGCAGGAGGCCAAGCGCCAGGTCACCGGGGTGGTCGGCATCGACGGCTTCGCCGGACCCAGCGAGGTGATGGTGATCGCCGACGCGACCGCGGACGCGCGGGCCATCGCGCTGGACCTGCTGGCGCAGGCCGAGCACGGCCCGGACTCGGTGGCGGTGCTCGCCGCCGTGGAGCTCGAGGTCATCCGGGCGGTGGAGGCCGCGATGGACGCCGAGGGCACGCCCATCGGCGCAGTGGTCTTCGTGGAGTGCGCGACCCTGCCGCTCGCGGTGGAGCTCGCCGAGGCGATGGCGCCCGAGCACCTGGAGATCTGCACGCGCGATGCCGCGGCCCTGGCGTCCGGGGTCCGTCGGTCCGGCGCCGTGTTCGTGGGCGCGCACTGCGCGACCGCGTATGGTGATTACGTCGCGGGCTCGAACCACGTGCTCCCCACCGGCGGGGCGGCGCGGTTCGCGTCGGCGCTCGGACCGGCGACCTACCTGCGTCGGATGTCGGTGGTCGAGATGACCGACCCGGCGGTCCGCGCGCTGACGCCGCATCTGGAGGCGCTGGCCGGCGCCGAGGGATTCGTGATGCACGCGCGGTCGGCCACCGCGCGGCTCCAGGCGATCGAGGGCGGGGAATGAGGACTGCGGAGATCCAGCGGACCACCGGTGAGACCGACGTGCGGGTACGGCGCGGGCGTCTGCGACGCGGCGACCGGGGTGGGGTTCTTCGACCACATGCTCACCCTGCTGGCGCGTCACGGCCAGATGGACCTCGAGGTCCGGGTGACCGGCGACCTGGAGACCGGCAGCCACCACACCGTGGAGGACGCGGGGATCACCTTCGGCCAGGCACTGGACGCGGCCCTGGGCGACCGCGCCGGCATCACCCGGTACGGCTCGGCGCTGATCCCGATGGACGAGTGCCTGGTGCAGGCCGCCGTCGACATCTCCGGCCGCCCGTTCCTCGCGTTCGACGCCCCGCTGCCGTTCGCCGTGATCGGCGGGTTCGAGACCGACCTGCTCGAGGAGTTCCTGCGCGGCCTGGTCAACCACGCCCGCATCACGCTGCACGTGCGGCTGCTGGCGGGGGCCAACCCGCACCACGTGATCGAGTGCTGCTTCAAGGCCGTGGCCCGGGCGCTGCGCGAGGCCGTCGCGATCGACCCGCGGGTGACCGGCGTGCCGTCCACCAAGGGAGCGCTGTGAGCGAGGGCCCCCGCATCGCGGTGCTCGACTACAAGATGTCGAACCTCCGGTCGGCCGTGAAGGCCCTGGAGCTGCTGGGCGCCCGCGTCCAGGTCGCGGAGACCGCGGGGCAGACCGATGGCGCGGAGGCCGTGGTGCTGCCGGGCGTCGGCGCGTTCGGCGAGGCGATGCGGCGCATCCGTGCGCAGGGGCTCGACCGCGTCGCGGATCGGGCGCGCACCGAGGGCCTTCCGCTGCTCGGGATCTGCCTCGGGCTGCAGCTGCTGTTCGACGAGAGCGAGGAGAGCCCGGGTGTCGCCGGGCTGGGCCTGCTCCCGGGACCGGTCCGGCGCCTCGAGACGGCCCGGAAGGTTCCCCAGATCGGGTGGAACGTGGTGGACTGGTCACGGGGCGGCCATCTGGCGCCCGAGGACCCCGAGCCGGCGG
>LNFL01000155.1 GCA_001464275.1 Actinobacteria bacterium Ga0077560
CGCAACGCCGGCTACGACGTGACGGTGCCCTTCGCGCCCGGCCGCACCGACGCCACGCAGGATCAGACCGACATCGAGTCGTTCGCCGTCCTGGAGCCCACCGCCGACGGCTTCCGGAACTACCTGGCGCCCGGTCACGACATGCCGGCCGAGCACCTGCTGGTCGAGAAGGCCCAGATGCTCACCCTCAGCGCCCCCGAGATGACCGTCCTGGTGGGCGGCCTGCGCGCGATCGGGGCGAACCACGACGGCTCCTCGCTCGGCGTGCTCACGACCCGCCCGGGCGCCCTCACGAACGACTTCTTCGTGAACCTGCTCGCCCTGGACACCACGTGGCACCCCACCTCGGAGGCCGAGGAGACCTTCGAGGGCCGCGACCGTGCGACCGGCGAGGTGAAGTGGACGGGCAGCCGCGTCGACCTGGTCTTCGGGTCGAACTCCGTGCTGCGCGCCCTCGCCGAGGCCTACGCCACGGACGACTCGCAGCTGAAGTTCGTCCACGACTTCGTGAGCGCGTGGACCTGGGTCATGAACCTGGACCGGTTCGACCTGGACTGAGGCGACGCCCCGGTGGGCGCCCCCAACGGGGCGCCCACCGGGCTCGGCGTGATCCGGGCGTGGCGAGGTGCAGCAGTTGTTTCGGCGCCCCGGAGGGGCGCCGTTGGCTTTTCACTTGTGGTCGTTTCAGCGGACTTCTATGGCCGCCCAGCCTCGCGCGAGGTTTGGCGCTGAGATGCGTTCGGCGACGTTGGCCCCAGGAACCACGCCTTTCGGCTGCCTGCAACCAACTTGCTCGGCTCATCCATGAGCCGATTGGTCTTTGGCAGTCGTCCACGGGATTGGGTGCTCTGCGGCCTACCGGGGTCAGCGTCCTCACGGGTACCGAGAGTCGAACTGCCGTGAGCTACCCGGCCAGCGCGCCAGGGATGGAAACCGCGCCGTCCCGGCGCGGCAACTCATGGCTGCGGTGCACCACTGAACGGGATGGCACGGCAGCCCTTGTGGACGGCGAGGACCAAATGAGGGCGACCCAAGGATGGGGAGCTCAGCTCAGTGGCAGCGCAGCCGCAAGGCGTGGTTCCTGGGGCCAACGCCCCCAAACGCACACATGGGCAACGCTCGCGCGAGTCGACCAGGCGATGAGAAGCACCGGCAACAAGAAGCCCACATTCGAGACTCGCCCCTCCGGGGATCGTTGCTCGCCTCGAAGTGCCGGTGGTTCAATCGCCCCCCATCGTGCCCGCCGGATTCTCGGCGGGGCGGTGATCGTGACCCCCGGGACCTGCGGACACACCCAGGAGGACCGATGAGCACGTACACGCCGGCGGACGCCAGGGCGCTCCTCGACGGCATCTTCTCCGCGAAGGACGAGCGGGGGGTGACGGCCGCGCTCGCGGCGTTCTCCCCAGACGTGGACTGGCTGCAGTACGACATCGAGCACCGCCCGGCCGAGCCCCTGCGGGCCCACGGCCACGAGGAGGTGGCGGCCCTCCTCGCGAAGGGGCTCTCGCCGGGCATGACGCACCGCATCGTGCGGGCGATGACCGCCGACGACGGCATGGCCTGCCACGTCGAATGCGAGTACCCGGGTGGGGCGAAGGTCGAGGTGACCTACATCTTCGACGTCGAGGACGGCCGGATCGCCCGCGTCCTCGGGACCATGGCCTGGGACGGGTAGACCATCAACGACTCGGGGCCCGGCGATCGCCGGGCCCCGAGGCCGTTCACTCCTGGAATGCGGGTGCTACGAGCAGCCCGAGGTGCTGCCGCAGTTCTCGCACTTGTAGCAGGTGCCCGAGCGGATCATCGTCCAGCCGCAGCTGCCGCAGATCGCGCCATCCGCCTGCTTGAACGTGTACTTCCCGCCGCGGGTGGGCGGCAGCTCGAGCGAGGTCTGGCCGGACTGCGCCTGCACCGGCAGCTCGATGATCTGCGCGCCCGCCGACGGTGCGTCGTCGGAGAGGTCGTCGACCACCGTGAGGCCGGCGGCCTCGGCACGGGCCCCCGGGGTGAGGATCCCGACCTCGCGCTTCTGCTCCTCGGTGAGGAACTTCGACCCGAGCCAGCGAACGACGTAGTCCACGATGGACTTCGCCATCGGGATCTCCGGGTTCGGCGTGAAGCCGGCCGGCTCGAACCGCGTGTGGCTGAGCTTGTCGACCAGGATCTCCAGCGGCACCCCGTGCTGCAGGGCCATGGAGACGCAGATCGCCAGCGAGTCCACCAGGCCGGCGACCGTGGACCCCTGCTTGGCCATCTTGATGAAGACCTCGCCGGGGCTGCCGTCCTCGTACTTGCCCGCCGTGATGTAGCCGTCGTGGCCGGCGATCGAGAAGTGGTGCGTGATCGCCTCACGGGTGTCCGGCATCCGGCGACGGGCCGGGTGCGCCGCGGTGGCCGCGGCGAGCTGCGCCGGGGCCTCCGACTTGCCGGTGGACAGCGGCTGGGTGCGCTTGGAGCCGTCGCGGTAGATCGCGAGGGCCTTGACGCCGCTCTTCCAGGCCAGCAGGTACGCGGCCATGATCTCCTCGGGCGTCGCCTCGTTCGGCATGTTCACCGTCTTGGAGATCGCACCCGAGATGAACGGCTGCACGGCGCCCATCATGAGGATGTGCCCGCGGTAGTGGATCGACCGCGTGCCGTTCATCGGCGTGAAGGCGCAGTCGAACACCGGCAGGTGCTCGTCCTTCAGGCCCGGCGCGCCCTCGATCGTCTCGTGCTCGTCGATGAAGCTGACGATGGCGTCGATCTCGGACTGGTCGTAGCCGAGCTTGGCCAGGGCGCTGGGGACCGTGTTGTTCACGATCTTCATGACGCCGCCGCCGACCAGCTTCTTGTACTTCACCAGGGCGATGTCGGGCTCCACGCCCGTGGTGTCGCAGTCCATCATGAAGCCGATGGTGCCCGTGGGCGCCAGCACCGAGGCCTGGGCGTTGCGCACGCCGTGCACGTTCGCCCGGTCGACGGTGGTGGCCCACGCGGTGCGCGCGGCCTCCAGGAGCGTGTCGTCGGCGACCAGGTCGCCCCGCACGTCCTCGACGGCCCGCTGGTGCATCCGCAGGACGCCCTGCATCGGCTGGGCGTTCTTCTCGTAGCCCTCGAAGGGGCCCATCCGCTCGGCGAGGCGCGTGGACTGCTCGTACGCGCGGCCGGTCATGAGCGCGGTGATCGCGGCGGCGTAGGCGCGGCCGGTGTCGCCGTCGTACGGGAGGCCCTTGCTCATGATGAGCGCGCCCAGGTTGGCGTAGCCCAGCCCGAGCTGGCGGAACGCGCGGGCGTTCTTGCCGATCTCCTCGGTGGGGTAGCCCGAGCGGGCGACGATGATGTCCATCGCCGTCGTGGTGACGTCGATGGCCTGGCGGAAGTCGTCCACCAGGAACTCACCCTGCTCGCCCACGTACTTCATGAGGTTGAGCGAGGCCAGGTTGCAGGCCGAGTCGTCGATGTGCATGTACTCGCTGCACGGGTTCGACGCGTTGATGCGGCCGCTGTTCGGGCAGGTGTGCCACCGGTTGATGGTGGTGTCGTACTGCATGCCCGGGTCACCGCAGACCCACGCGGCCTCCGCGATGTCGCGCAGCAGGTCGCGGGCCTTCATCGTCTCGAGGCTCTCACCGGTGGTGACGGCCTTGAGGTGCCAGTCGCCGTTCGCCTCGGCCGCGTACATGAACTCGTCGGTCACGCGGACCGAGTTGTTCGCGTTCTGGAACTGGATGGACTGCCAGGCCTCGCCGTTCATGCCCATGTCGTAGCCCATCTCGCCCAGCGCCCAGGCCTTCTTCTCCTCCTGGGCCTTGCAGTTGACGAACTCGACGATGTCCGGGTGGTCGCAGTTGAGCACGACCATCTTCGCGGCGCGGCGGGTGGTGCCGCCGCTCTTGATGGCGCCCGCGCAGGCGTCGGCGCCGCGCATGAAGCTGACCGGGCCGGAGGCGGTGCCACCGCCGGACAGCAGCTCCTTCGAGGACCGCAGGTTCGACAGGTTGAGGCCCGAGCCGGACCCGCCCTTGAAGATGCGCCCCTCCTTGGAGATCCACGCGAGGATCGAGTCCATGGTGTCGTCGACCGAGAGGATGAAGCAGGCGGAGCACTGCGGCTCCTCGCGGGTGCCGACGTTGAACCACACCGGGGAGTTGAAGGCGACCTTCTGGTTCACCAGCAGGTGCATGAGCTCGGCCTCGAACGAGTCCGCCTCGTTGGCGTCGGAGAAGTAGCCCTCCTCCTCGCCCCACTTCCGGATCGTGAGGACCACGCGGTCGATGATCTGCCGCACGCTGTGCTCACGCTGCGGCGACCCGAGCGCCCCGCGGAAGTACTTGGAGGCCACGACGTTCGTCGCCAGCTGGCTCCAGGCCTTCGGGACCTCGATGTCGTTCTGCTCGAAGAAGCTCTGACCGCCTTCGCCGGTGATGCCGGCGCTGCGCCGCTCCCAGGCGACCTCGTCGTACGGGTGGGTGCCCGGGTTCGTGAAATACCGCTTGATGCCGAGCCGAGGGGCAGCCGGCCGCTCGACGGCGGAGGCGCGGTGCTCAACAGCCTCAGTCGCCATCTGGGACCTCCCGAGTGGTTGTGGTGACGATGGTGGGCTCGGGAGCCTCTGCTCCCGACGTGTCGCGTCCGCCGCGCAGCGCCCGCAGGCGTGCACGGCCGGGACCCCGGGACGGGTCGCTCAGCGTATCGAACATCTGTTCGTCGAGCGACACCTGGCCACGCGGCAGGGGGGGCTCGCGCTCGAGTCGCGCGAGTTCCTCCTCGAACTCCTCGACATCCGCGAACTGGCGGTACACCGACGCGAAGCGCACGTAGGCGACCTGGTCGATCTCCTTGAGCCTGCGGAGGGAGAGCTCGCCGATCATCGAGCTGCGCACTTCCTGGCGCAGCCGGTTCCGGAGCTCCGTCTCGATGTCGCGCACGGCGACCTCGAGGAGACCGGTGGCGACGGGGCGCTTGTGGCACGCCCGCTGCAGCCCGGCCAGGAGCTTCGCGCGATCGAACGCCTCCCGCTCCCCGCTGCTCTTGATCACCACGACCGGCATCTCCTCGACACGCTCATACGTCGTGAAGCGGCGGCCGCAGCCGAGGCACTCGCGCCGGCGCCGGATGGCGTCCTTGCTGTCCGGCACGCGGGACTCGACCACGCGGTGTTCAGTGTGTTCGCAGAAGGGGCAGATCATCAGCGCCAGAAAACTAGATGTGGGGTAGGACGAATGACACACACGCTACATTCAGCGTGCCGGGGCGGCATCCTTCCATCAAATCGCGCTTCGATTCAAACCCCTGACGAGGGGTCTTGAGGGCGTTTTTCCGCTCTGAGCGGAGGAATCACGAACGCGCCCAGTCCTCCCGGGACAGGGTCCACCGATGGACGTCCACACGGGTACCCCGCTGGTCGCATCCGGACGCCTCCACGGGACCCCTGGTGAACCCCGCGGCCGCCGCGACGCCCTCAGAGCCCGTGTTGCCGGGCATCGTGAGCAGGTCCAGCCGGGGGAGGCCGAGCTGCCCGAACGCCCACCCCACCACCAGCCGCGTCGCGCGCGAGGCGGCGCCGCGGCGGCGCGCCCACGGCCCCACCCAGTACCCCACCTCCGGGACACCGTCGCCCAGGAGCCGGTGGATGCCGATCATCCCCGCGCCGGCGCCGTCCAACAGGATTGCGAAGCGCGCCTCGGTCCCCTGTGCCCAGTCGACCGGGCTCTCCTCGACGAACTCCCGGGCGTGCGCCTCGGTGTACGGGGAGGGGACCGTCGTCCAGCGCGGCACCTCGGGGTCCTGGCAGCCCCGGACGATCCATGGGATGTCCTGCGGCAGCGGCGGGCGCAGCAGGAGGTCACCGTCCGCCAGGGGCGGGTCCGGTGGGGTCAGTCCAGAAAACGCATCCTGGTGAGCGGCCAATAGACCACCTCCGCCTGTCCGATGACGTTGTCGATCGGCGCGAACGCGGCATCCGGATCGACGTCGGCGCCGGTGTCGCCCCACTGGTGGGAGTCACAGGAGTTGTTTCGGTTGTCGCCCAGCAGCAGCAGCTTGCCCTCCGGCACCCGGACGAACTCCATGGAGTAGTCGGGCGTGCGGGCGTTCTTCACCACGAACTCCGCCCCGTTGACGAACGTCTTTCCGGCGCGCACCTCCACGCGGTCGCCCGGGATGCCGATCACGCGCTTGACGAACGGGACGCCCTTCGGCGGGTTGCAGCTCTCGATGGCGGCCTGCGGCGGGGCGAACACCACGATGTCGCCGCGCCGGATGTCGCGGAACCGGTAGATGACCCGGTTGGCGATGATCCGGTCGTGCTCCTGGATGGTGGGGATCATGGAGCCCGTCGGGATCTCGTAGGGCTTGGCGACCGCCGCCTGGATGGCGAACGCCATGCCGATGGCGACGGCGCCCGGGATGACCGTGTCGCGCAGCAGGCGGCGCATCACGCGGTCCGGTTCATGACAGGAAGCCGGCGTGCGTGAGCGGCCAGTAGACGACCTCAGCCTGTCCCACCACGCTGTCCATCGGCACGAACGGGTCGTTCGCGGGGTCCGGCGGGTCGCTGCGCCACTGGTGTGAATCGCAGGAGAGCTGCCGGTTGTCGCCGAGCACCAGCAGGTGCCCCTCGGGCACCGGGGGGAAGACCTGCCGGGGCAGGCCGTTGTCGGTGGCGTTGGGCTGCCGCGCCCCGTCCACGACGTAGGGCTCGCCGTTCACCAGGAGCTGCTTGGGGCGGATCTCGACCACGTCGCCCGGAAGCCCGATGACGCGCTTCACGAACGGCACGCCCTGCGGGGGGTCGCACCGCGTCACCGCGGCCGGCGGGGGTGTGAACACGATCACGTCGCCGCGCTGGATGTCCCGGAACCGGTAGACGAGGCGGTTGGCGATGATCCGGTCGTGCTCCTTGATCGTGGGGATCATGGAGCCCGTCGGGATCTCGTAGGGCTTCGCGACCGCCGCCTGGATCACGAAGGCCATCGCGATGGCGACGGCCGCCGGGAGGATCGCCTCCCGGATGAGCCGGCGCATGTCAGTCCTCGCCGGGTCCGGGGCGGCGCCGGGTCCAGGCGACGAAGGCGAATGCCGCGAGCCCGGCCGCCGCCGCGATCACGATGACGATGGTGAGGCCGGAGCCGCCGCCGTCACCGGAGTCCCCCGCGTCGGCCGGGTTCACCGGTGTGAGGGTCTCGCTGCCGCACTCCAGCTGCTTCTGCTCGATGATGTCGACCGCGGCGCCGTACTGCTGCTGGTCGGCGTTCGCGAGTTTGAGGCCCTCGGTGAACTCCGCGTCCGAGTAACAGGCGTCGATGACTCCGTTATCGTCGTAGTCGGCGATCACCGCTCGCCCGTCGGCCAACGCGGTGGCCGAAACGGCCAGGCCCAGCAGGAGGACGGCCACGATC
>LNFL01000156.1 GCA_001464275.1 Actinobacteria bacterium Ga0077560
GGGCGGACGCCCCGGGAGCGCCGCGGATCGTAGCCCGGGCCCAGGGGCCTCACAACCGCTGAGGTTCGCGCTGGCGGCCGCCCTGGCCGGCTGGGCGCTGATCGCGGCCTCCGGTGGCGGCATGGACTACGCCGACGGCCGGGGCGGCGGCGGCCCGCTCGCGGCGTTCCTGGGGCTGGCCGTCGCGGTGCCCCTCGCCGCCGTCGCGGTGTGGCGCACGAGGCGCCGCATCGGCACTGGCGGCCCGGCCGCGCTCGCGCTGTGGGCGGGCCTGGCCCTGGCGGCCCTGTCGTGGATGTCGGTCATGTGGGCGGTGGAGCCGTCCGCGGCCTGGATCGCCGGCAACCGCACCGGGCTCATCGTGTGCGGGCTGCTGCTGGGGCTCGCCGCCGGCGCGGCCCTGCCCCGCAGCCCGCACCGCTTCCCGCTGGCGCTGTCTGCCGCCGCGGCCCTGCCGGTGGGGCTCGCGCTGCTCACGGAGTCCCTCCCGGGCGTGCTGGGCGAGGACGGCGCCGGCGCCCGGCTGGCGGCGCCGGTGGACTACGCGAACGCGCTGGCGCTGGTGGCCGCGATCGCGGTGCCGGGCGCGGTGATCGCCGCCGGGTCGTCCCGCCCCTGGGCGCCGCGCGTCGCGGCCGCCTGGCTCGTGTGCCTGTTCACCACGTCGGTGCTCACGCTGTCGCGGTCGGGCATCGCGGTGACCCTCCTCGCCGTGTGCGTGGTCCTTGCGATGACCCCGCGTGCACGCGCGGGCGCCGGCGCGGTGGCCGCCGCGGCGCTCGGCGCGGCCGCCCCGGTCGCGATGGGGCTGCTCAACCCGGACCTCTCCGCCGACGGCCTGGACGCGGCCGACCGGGCGGGAGCCGGTGCGCTGTTCGGCGTGATGCTGGTGGGCGGTGCCGCCGCCGCCGCGCTGGTGGCGCCGGCCGCGATCCGGTTGACGGCCCGGATGCGGGCGCCCCGGGCACGCACGGCCCTGGCGGTGGCCGCCGCCGCGCTGGCGCTGAGCCCGCTGGCCGTGGTCGCCGCCGAGCACCGTGCCATCACCGGGTGCGGGGGCGAGGCGGTGGACAACAGCCCGGGCCGGCTCACCACCGTGAGCGCGAACCAGCGCGGCGCCTGGTGGTGCCAGGCCGCCCGGGGCTGGGCGGCGGAACCGGTGCACGGCAACGGCGCCGGGTCGTTCCCGGTGGTGCAGCGCCGCGAGCGGGAGAACGGCGACGATCGCCTGCTGGCCCGTGACCCGCACCAGGCGTTCCTGGGGACGGCCTCCGACCTGGGGTCGCTGGGGCTGGCGCTCGTCATCGGCCTGTGGGGCGCCGGCGGATGGGCCCTGCTGCGGTTGCGGCGCGCCGCGCCCGCCGGGGTGGTGGCGATCCTCGCCGCCGCGGGCGTGCAGAGCCTCACCGACTGGACGCTCACATGGCCCGCCGCGGGTCTGCCCGTGGCCGCGGCCCTGGGCATCCTGGTCGCCACCGCCTGCAGGTCGGCACGACCCAGGGCGCTCGGCACCGGTGCCGAGGGGGCGCTGGTGGCCGTCCTGGCGGCGGCGGCCGTCGCCGCGCCCCTGTCGGCGGGGCTGCCCTGGTGGTCGGACCACCTCACGCGCGCGTCCGCCGATGCCGTCGCCCGTGGCGATCTGCGCGGGGCGCTCGAGCTGGCCAGAGATGCGCGGTCGCGGAACCCGCTGTCGATCCGTCCCCTGCAGGCACGTGCGCTGGCGCTCTCGCGCGGCGGCGACCGCGCCGGGGCCGAGGACGCGCTCCGGGAGGCGACGCGCGTGCAGCCGAGCAACCCCACCGCATGGCGCCGGCTGGCGGTCGTCCTGGGGACCGACCCCGGAGCGCGGTTCGCCTGGGTGCGGGTCCATCTGCTGGACCCCTACGCCGCGGACGCCCGGCGGGCCCTACTGATCCCCGACGACGGGCCGCCCGGCATCGCCGGACGCGACATCCGGCGCGGCTGACGCGGCGCGCCCGAGGGTGCGGCGCAGCCGCGGCACCAGCGTCGCGGCCTCCAGCACGATCCGGCGGCTCATCTTGGACTGGCCCAGCTCGCGCTCGCTGAAGGTGATGGGCACCTCCCGCACGCGGAAGCCCAGCAGCAGCGCCGAACCCGTAGCCCGCGGCCGAGACCTCCTCGAGCGGGATGGCCTCCAGGACCTCCCGCCGGAACACCTTGAAGCCGCCGGTGAGGTCGTGCACCGGGATGCCCAGCACCAGGCGGGCGTACATGCACCCGCCACGGCTGATGGCGCGCCGCACCAGGCCCCAGCGCACCACGCCGCCGCCCGGGACGTACCGGCTGCCCAGCACCAGGTCGGCGTCGTCGGCGGCGGCCAGCAGCGCCGGGAGGGCCCGGGGGTCATGGGAGAAGTCGCAGTCCATCTCGGCGATGCGCTGTGCCCCGGCGTCGAGCGCCACGCGGAACCCGGCCCGGTAGGCAGGCCCGATGCCCTCCTTCGCGGTGCGGCGCAGCACGCGCACGCGGGGATCGCGCGCCGCGACGGCGTCCACCAGGTCGGCGGTGCCGTCGGGGGAGCCGTCGTCGACCACCAGCACGTGTCCGTCGATCCCGGATGCGTCGAACACCTCGAGGAGCGCGGCGAGCATGCGCTCGACGTTCTGGGCCTCGTCGTAGGTGGGGATCACCACCCACGTGGGCGGTGGGGTCACTCCCCGGTCTCCGGCAGGGCCACCCCGAAGGTGAACGGGCCGTCCATGACCCCGTGGGGCTCCAGGCCGGCGAGCTTGACGCCCAGCACCCGCGCTCCGGGATCGATGGACGGGACCAGCTCAAGGCTGCCCTCGGTCCAGCCGTCCCGGGACGTCTCGTGCAGCATGGCCACGTGGTACCGCCCGCCGCGGTCGTCCCACACCTCGACGTCGCCCCCCAGGCCGGCGCCCTCGGCGCCCCGGAGAACTGCGACCGTCATGACCGCGCGGTCCTGATAGCGCTCGACCGCCCAGATGCACACCGCGCCACCGGCCACCACGCGCGCCTGTCCCACAGGGACCAGGCCGCGGAAGCCGGTGAGGCCACGGGCGGGCACGCGGGGCGCGGCGGGTCCCAGGGCGACCGAACCCGGCTCGGGCGGGACGGGCATGGCGGTGCGGTCGGGGACCAGCTCCACCGAGAGCTCCCAGGTGCCGCCGGGCAGCGGCCGCTCGATACCGATGCCGGACCGCGGGGAGGAGACGCGCTGGATGCCGCTGGCGACCAGGTCGAGCCGGCGCGCATCGGCGGGAACCGCGGGCTCGAGCCATGCCGAGACCTGCAGGGATCCCAGCCCGGCCTGCCGGGAGAGGCCGCGCACGTGGTACTGGGTTCCGACGTCGTCGCTGGCCTCCAGGCCCTCCTCGACCTCCCAGGACAGCATCCCGGGCGCCTGGGAGAGCACCAGCAACGGCACGGCGAGGCCCTCGGTGTGGTGCTCCACCGCGAGCACCGCGACGAGCGCGGACTCGCCGTGGGCGACCGCGGTGCACGGCACCAGGCCGCCGAAGCCGAGCTGCCCCCGGCTCGGGGGCTCCAGGACGGTCGCGCCGGTCATGCACGAAACCGTACCGTCCCCGCGCCCGTGGGACACAGACCCGGGGGTACGCTTTGCCCGATGCCAACCACCCCCCTGGTCCTGCTGCACCCCTATCCCGTGGACGCGGGCTTCTGGGACCCGGTGCGGGCGCAGCTGCATCCCGGTCGGGCGGTGCTCGCCCCGGATGCGCCGGGCTTCGGCGCGGCGGCGCCGGAGGCGGGCTGGACGGTGGCCGGATACGCGGACGCCGTGGCCGAGCGGATCGGGGCGTGGGCGCCCGGCGGACGGGCCGCCGTGTGCGGCCTCTCGCTGGGCGGCTACGTCGCGCTGGCGATCGCCGCGCGGCATCCCGAGCGGCTCGCCGCCCTGGTGCTGGCCGACACCCGCGCCGAGCCGGACGACGATGCCGCGCTGGCGGCCCGGGCCGACGGCATCGCCCGGATCGAGGCGGAGGGTCCGGAGGGATACCTGCGGGACTTCCTGCCGCGGGTCGTGTCCCCCGTCGCCGATGCCGCGACGCGAGCGGCGCTGGCGGGCCTCGCCGGCCGCCAGACGGGCGCCGCGCTGTGCGACGCGCTGCGCGCGCTGGCCGGCCGCGTGGACCGGCGACCCGACCTGCCGTCCGTCGCATGCCCGGCGCTGGTCATCGTGGGCGCCGACGATGCCGCCACCCCGCCGGCGGTGGCCAGGGTGATGGCGGACGGCATCCCGGGAGCGCGGATGGAGGTCGTGCCGGACGCCGGGCACATGACCGCCCTCGAGCGTCCCGAGCGCTTCGCCGCACTGGTGGAGGGCCACCTCGCCCCGCTGGAGGGGTGAACCGGAGGACGTTTGACAGTCGCTGCCGCCGGGAATACCCTTCACCGGTAAAGCATCTCTGTTTCCCCCTGCTATTTGTGAGGTTAGGCACGAATGCCGTCTCTTCCTCCGGCCATCGACCTGAACGTTCGCTCCCGCGGTGACGGGGAGCTGGTGGTGGGGCTGCACGACCTGCTCGCCGATGGCGGCGGGATGATGCGCGCCCTCCGCCCGCTCACCACGAAGGGCTACCGGGTGGTGGTGCCGGACCTGCGCGGCCACGGCGGCTCCCCCTCGCCGGACGGGCCGTGGAGCATCGACGACTTCGCGTCCGACGTCGCACGGATCGTCGCCTCGCGTGGCGGACCGGCGATCGTCGTGGGGCAGGGGCTCGGCGCGGCGGCGGCCCTGGCGCTGGCCCTTGGCCACCCCGGGCTCGTGAGCGGCCTGGTGCTGTCGGGCGTCGGCCCACGGGGCGAGGACGCCGAGGGCCACGAGCGCTGGATGAAGGTGTCCCGGGCATTCGAGGAGCGCGGCCAGGCCGGGGCGGCGCACGCCGCCGAGGCCATGGCGAACCGCCCCGACTGGCGCGGCGCGCTGCCGCAGCTGGAGGTGCCCTCGGTGGTCATCGCCGGTCAGCACGACCGGGCGACGCCGCCGGACGTCCAGCGCGAGCTCGCCGTGTGGCTCCGCAACGCCGGCTTCCAGTCGGTCCCCACCGGCCACGACGTCGCGGCCGAGCGGCCCGGCATCCTGCTGGCCGCCGTGAAGCACCTGGCGACCGCCGCGGACCGCGCGGAGGCCGTCGCCGCCTGATCCCTGGGGGGTGGGCGCCGCCCGAGGGCGGCGCCTACCGCTTCCGGCCGGGCGCCGAGGTCCTGATCGTGCGGGTGAGCTCGGAGCGGTTCCCCGCCGCGTCGGTCGCCACCAGCCGGATCCGCAGCGGGCCGCCGGTGCGGGCCGCCGGGGTTGACGCGGCGATCGGCACCGTGACGGCACGCCACCGCCCGGCACGCAGCGCCACGCCGACGGACCGGGCGCCGGGAGCCCGCGCGACGAGCCGGCAGTCCTCGTCGCACCGCACGAGGAGGCGCAGCCGCGTGGGGGCCGACGGGCGGGCGGGCACCCGCAGCAGGATCCGCGGAGCCGTGACGTCACCGCCCGGCGCGCCCGGCGCGGGAGTCACCGGCGCCGGTGCCGGGCCGGGCCCGGACGGCGGTGCCGGCGGCGGCGCCGCCACGCTCACCTGCAGCGGTGCCGCGACCGACCCGGCAAGGTCGGTCATCGTGACCGTGAAGGTCGTGGTGGCGAGCGGGTCGGTGGGAGTGCCGGTGATCACGCCCGTCCCGGCATCCAGGCTCAGGCCCGACGGCAGCGCCGGGCTCACCGAGAAGCTCGCGGTGCCGGTCCGGGCCACCCCGGTCGGGGCAAGGGGGCTCACCGGCTGGCCGACCGTGCCCGAGAGCGCACCGTAGGTGGCCGTCGGAGCACCGAACCCGAAGGTGAGGTACACGGAACCCGAGCCGCTGCGGCCGTTGTTGTCCGCCAGATACGCACCCACGACAACGTCACCCCGGCCGTCACCGTTCACATCACCGGCCCCCGTCCCCGACCACCCCGCCTGGTCTCCCGCCGCGGCACCGTCCATGCGGAACCCCGCCGACCCCAGGGCCGCCAGGTCCACGTTCACCGGCGCACTCGACCCGAA
>LNFL01000157.1 GCA_001464275.1 Actinobacteria bacterium Ga0077560
GATCGACGTCCGCGGCCTGTCGGTCGCCCTCGGGTCCGGGCCCGCCGCGCTGAACGGGCTCGACCTGCGGGCGGGCCGCGGCGAGGTGCTGCTGGTGCGTGGACCCTCCGGCTCGGGGAAGTCCACGCTGCTGCGCGTGCTGGGCGGCCTGGTCCCCCAGTTCCACGGCGGGCGCATCGACGGCCGGGTGCGCGTGATGGACATCGACCCGCTGCGCGCGCGTCCGGGGGCGATGGGCCGCGTGGCCGCCCTCGCGTTTCAGGACGCCGAGGCGCAGGCGGTGATGGCCACCGTGGGCGCGGACGTGGCCTTCGGCCCCCAGTGCCTGGGCCGGCCGGCATCGGCGATCACGGCCAGCGTGGAGCGTGCGCTGCGGCTGGCCGGCGCCGCGCACCTCGTGCACCGCGGCATCGCCACCCTCTCGGGCGGGGAGCGCCAGCGCGCCGCCCTGGCGGCGGTGCTGGCGCAGGAGTCGCCGGTGCTGCTGCTGGACGAGCCCACCGCCCAGCTCGACGAGGCGACCGCAGCCCTGGTGCTGAGCGCCATCCGGGAACTGGCGGACGTGGCCGGGGCGACCGTCGTGATCGCCGAGCACCGCGCCGACCGCGCGGAGCGCGTCGCCGACCGGGTGGTCGAGCTCGCCGCGCCGCGCGACGAGGCCGGGTACCGACCGGCGCGGGGACCCGCCGGACCGGTGCTCGCCGGGATCGAGGAGGTGTCGATCCAGCGCGGGGGCCGGGAGGTCCTCACCGGGGCGTCGCTGGAGCTGCGGGCCGGATGCGTGACTGCGCTCACCGGCCCCAACGGCTCGGGCAAGACCAGCCTGCTGCGCGTGCTGGCCGGCCTGGACGCGCCTGCGGCGGGCCGTGTGGTGATCGACGGACGCGACATGACCGGCGTGGCGGCAGAACGGCGCGTGCCGGACCTGGTGCTGGTGCCCCAGGACCCCGGACGCCACCTCATCACCGAGCGCGTCGCCGACGAGCTGGCGGTGGGACCGCGGGCCATCGGCCTGAGCGGCGCCGAGCGCGACCGCCGGGTGGAGGCCGCGCTGGAGACGATGGACCTGCGGCACCTCGCGGACCGCCATCCGCTGGACCTCTCGGTGGGCGAGCGGGAGCGGGTTGCGATCGCCGCCGCCCTGGCCCTGCGGCCCCGGGTGCTGGCGCTGGACGAGCCCACCCGCGGCATGGACCCCGCGGCGCGCACGCGGCTGGGCGAGGTCCTTCGTGGCCTGGCGGGAGGGGGCACCGCCGTGCTCATCGCCACGCACGACCCGCACCTGGTCGCGGCCGCGTGCGACCACACCCACGCCATGCGCGACGGCCGCTGCGTGCCGGCGCACCCCGAGGGAGCGGCACCATGAGCGCCGCGGCCCTCACGGTCCTGCTCACCATCACCGCCATCGCGCTCGCCCTGGTGGCGCTGGAGCGCGGGCCACACGGCGGCAGGGACCTGGCGCTGGTCGCGGCGCTGGGCGCGGTGGCGGCGGCGGGCCGGGTGCTGACCGCCGGGATCCCGAGCGTCCAGCCGGTCACCGTGACGTGCCTGGTCGCCGGGGCGGCCCTGGGCGTGCGGGCCGGGCTGGCGGTGGGGCCGGTGGCCGCACTGGTCTCCAACGGCTTCCTGGGCCACGGACCGTGGACCCCCGGCCAGATGGCCGTGTGGGCCATGGTGGGCCTGTCCGGCGCGCTGCTGGGCGACCTGCTGCGCCGCCCCTGGCTACTGGCCGCGGTGGCCGGCGCCTGGGGGGTGCTGTTCGGCTGGGCGATGAACCTGTGGGAGCTCGCGACCTTCGGGCCGGAGGTGTCATGGCCCGCGTTCGTGGCCAGCAGCGGGCGCAGCATCCCTTTCGAGATCGCCGGGGCGATCGGGAACGTGGCCTTCGCCGTCGCGGCCGGCCCCGCCCTGCTGCGCCTGCTGACCCGCTACGCGGTGCGGTCGCGCGTGGAGCTGTCGGAGGGCTCCACGGTGCCGTCCTCGGGGTGCGAGGTGGCCGCCAGCATCGACTCCACGCGGGCCCGCAGCTCACGGTGGCTGAAGGGCTTCCGGATGTAGGCGTCCGCGCCGGCCTCGATGCCGGCCATCACGTCGCGCTCCTGGGAGCGGCATTCCGCGGGTGCTGGCGCTCCCGCGCAGTGCACGGGTGACCTCCAGGCCGTCCATCTCCGGCATCGCGACGTCGAGCACCGACAGGTCGGGATGCTCGGCGTGCACCATCTCCAGGGCCTCGCGGCCGTCGCGCGCCGTCACGGTGCGGTAGCCGGCACGCCGCAGCCGGAAGGCCACCAGCTCCAGCACGTCCTCATCGTCGTCGGCCACCAGCACAACGGGCTGCCGCTCCATGCGTCTCTCCTGCCTGGGGAACCGCGGGGGGTCGGCCCCCGTCTCGGCAGGCGTCAGGCCGGAGTTGAGCCCCGCGGCCCGAACCGGGCGGCCGCGTCCCGCAGGGCGGACTCCCCGGCGGCGGCCCGGGCGGCGGCCGCGGCGCTCCACGAGCGGCCCTCGGCGATGCGGGCGGTGCAGTCCTCCAGCAGGGCGGCCATCGCCGCCGGGGACGACGATCCGGTCTGCGGGCGGCCGCCGGCGCAGGCGAGCGGATCGAGGGCCTCCGCCAGGTCATCGGCCGAGATGTGGACCTCGGCGCCCACCGCGTCGCCCGCGGCGGCGATGAGGTCCGGGGTGAGGTCCTGGGGCGGACGCCCCTCGTCGGTGAGCATGCGCACGGCGCGTCCCACCACGTGATGGGCCGTCCGGTAGTCCAGGCCGCACCGCTGCGCCACGACGTCGGCCACATCGGCGGCCTGGGTGAAGCCGCGCCGGGCCGTCTCGCCCATGCGCGCCGCGTCGATGGTCATGCCCTCCAGGACGTTGGCCAGCAGCACGGTCACGGTGGTGGCCTCGTCCAGCAGGCGCGGGACCATGCCGTTGAGCACGTGGAAGTGATCGGTGCGCGCCGACCCCGTGTGCAGGGTCACGAACAACCCCGACAGATCGCCCGCCGCCGTTCCCGCCATCGCGCGCACCACCGCCAGGGCGTACGGGTTCCGCTTCTGCGGCATCAGTGCCGAGGCCCGGCTGTGGCGGTCGGCGAGCCGCACGACGTCGAACTCCTGGCTCGCCAGGATCTCCAGGTCCTGGCCGATCTGCGACCCGTGGGCGCAGGCGGTGGCGATGGCGGAGACCAGCTGCACGTACGCGTCGGCCTGCCACGCGGCGTCCTTGGCGTGCGGCACCAGGCCGTCGCAGCCCAGGAGCTCCGCCAGCCGCTCGCGCGAGATGGGCCAGCGCGACCCGGCGCTGCCGCCCACCCCGGCGACGCTGAGCGCCAGCTCGGCGTGCACGGCCCGCAGGCGGGCGGCGTCCCGGAGGGCCGGGTAGGCGTACGCCAGCAGCAGGTGGCCCGCGGTGGTGGGCTGGGCCGGCTGGAGGTAGGTGTAGTCGGCCGCCAGGTCGTCCCGCACCTCCGCGGCCTGGCGCACCAGGGCCTCCGCGACGGCCAGCTGGGCGTCGTGCAGCGCGCGCGCCCCGTCGCGGGCCACCAGCCGGAGCGCGACGCGGAACGACTCCCGGCGGGGGCGTCCCGCCGACAGCCACCCGGCGGCGGCCGGGCCCACGCGTCGGGTCAGCTCGGCCTCGCGGGAGTTGAAGGCGTCACCCAGCGAGGGGTCCCACGGAAACTCGGCCGCCGGGATGGCCTCCAGCTCACCGAGCCCGCGGATGAGCTCGCCCGCGACCTCCGGGGCGATCGCACCGCATTCGGCCAGGGCGACGGCATGGGCGAGGTCCGCTCGGGACAGCGCCGCCGCCAGGCGGGGGGCGTGGGAGATCTCCTGCGTGAACCCGGATGCGACCAGCTCGGGGGCCGGGCCGCCCGACAGGCGCCCGCCGTCCCCCAGGTACCGGTCGCCCACGGCCCGGCTAGGCCGGGAGGTCCGGGACCTCGGTCAGCACCGGCCCGACACCGGACACCTCCAGCAACCGCCGGACCGCGTCGGACGGCCGGTAGATGCGGATCGGCGCCGCGCCCTCACGGCTGCGCTCGTTGGCGGCGAGCAGCGAGCCCAGGCCGCGGCTGTCCATGAACGTGACCTCGGCGAGATCGACGTACACGGTGCCGGACCCGCGCTGCGCGTCGGTGAGCTCACGCGAGACGTCGGGAAGCGAGAGTGCGTCGAGCACTCCCGATACGCGGACGACGATGCCGTCCCCGCACTCCGCGACCTCGACCTTGACCTGTTCCTCTGGCATCGGGCGGGCAGATTAGCAGTCCCCTGCCGAGCGGCCCGGTTTCGGTGTAGCTTTGTGCGGTACCGTCATGTCGAGGAGAGTGGATGCGAGGCCTTCCCTTCTGGATGATCGCGACGCTCGCGGTCCTGAGCGCCGTCATGATCGGCGTCGGCGTCTATGAGCTGGAGCACGCTGGGCCCTTCCCCCTGATCCTGGGGATCATCTGGGCACTGTTCACGCTCGCGTCGATCGGCGCGAAGACCAAGCCCGACCCGCGCTGACGGACGGGAGCGCCCCCGGTTGTCCGAGGACGCGCTCCCGCCTCCGCCACCAGACCGCGACGAGGAGCTGCGGCGGGACATCTCCCTGCTCGGCCACCTGCTGGGGACGGTCATCCGCGAGCAGGGCGGTGACGAGCTCCTCGACACCGAGGAGCGGATCCGCCTCCTGACCCGCACGCTCCGCGACGAGCCGTCGCGGGAGCGCCAGGCCGAGATCGAGGGGCAGATCACCTCGATCGTCGAGAGCCTCGCCCCCGACGAGGTGGTCGGGGTCATCCGCTGCTTCGCCATCTACTTCCAGCTGGTGAACGCGGCCGAGCAGCACCACCGCGTGCGTCGCGGGCGCCGCCGCGACGCCGAGCGCGAGGAGGAGGACCGGCCGCAGCCCGAGTCCATGGCGGAGGCCGTCCGGGCGATCGCCGACCAGGGCGTCGCGCCGGAGCGCCTGCAGGCCGTGCTGGACCGCGTCCGCGTGGAGCTGGTGGCGACGGCCCACCCCACCGAGATCTCGCGGCAGACGGTGCTCGCCAAGCACCTCATCGTGGACGACTGCCTGGAGCGCCTGGACAACCCGTCCATCACGCCCCGGGAGCGGCGGCAGGTGCTGGACGAGCTGCTGGAGGAGATCACGATCCTCTGGCAGAGCGATCACCAGCGCGCGCACAAGCCGCGGGTGACCGACGAGGCCGCCCGGATCCTCTACTTCTTCGAGCGCGTCCTGGTGGGCGCGAGCATCCGCGTGCACGAGGAGCTCGAGAGCCTCCTGCGCGAGCACATCCCCGGGGTGCGCGCGCCGGACCGCGTGCTCGGGTTCGCGTCGTGGGCCGGCGGCGACCAGGACGGCAACCCCAACTGCACGCCCGACCTGGTGGGCGTCGTGCTGGACCGCCACGCCGAGCTCGCACGTCGCCTCCTGCGCGACCGGGCGCGGGCCCTGGCCGCGGACCTCTCCATCTCCGACCGGGTGGCGCCGGTGTCGGCCGAGCTGGTGGACGCCCTCGCGGCCGACGCCGAGCGGATGCCCGAGGTGGCCGAGCCGATCGCGGCGCGGAACCCCCATCAGCCGTACCGGCAGAAGCTGGCCTACCTCATCCACCGTCTGGAGCCGGACTCCCCGAACCCGTACCGCGGCCGCGACGAGCTGGTGGAGGACGTGCGTGTGCTCGTGCGGTCGCTGCGGGCCGGGCGCGGTGAGCGGATCGCCGACCGCCGGATGGAGGCCCTGCTGCGCCAGGCCGAGGTGTTCGGCCTGCACCTGGCCCGGTTGGACATCCGCCAGCACAGCTCGCGCTTCCAGGAGGCGGCCGCCACCCTCGCCGGCGTGGACCCGGTGGTGTGGGCCGACCTGCCCGAGGACGAACGGGCCCGCCGGCTGGAGGCGATGCTCATGGCCCCGCAGGGCCCGGCGGTGCCGGACGGCGCGCCCGCGAGCGTGGCCGAGGTGGGCGAGACCTTCCGGCAGCTGCGGGTGGCCGTGGACCGGCACGGCGAGGACGCCGCGGGCACCGTGATCGTGAGCTTCACCCACCGCCCGTCCGACCTGCTCGCCGCCCAGCTCATGGCGCGCACCGCCACGCTGCTGGATGTGGGCCCGGGCGGGGAGCCGCGGTCGGAGGTGGACCTGGTGCCGCTCTTCGAGACCATCGAGGACCTGCGCCAGGCGCCCGACATGCTCAAGGCCCTCCTCGCCCACCCCGCGTACCGCCGCAACCTGGAGGCCAGGGGCAACCGCCAGACCGTGATGGTCGGGTACTCGGACTCCAACAAGGACGGCGGCTACCTGGCCGCGAACTGGGAGCTGTTCGGCGCCCAGGAGCGCCTCGCGGACGCATGCCGGCTCAACGGCGTGGAGCTCACCCTGTTCCACGGCCGCGGCGGCACCGCGAGCCGCGGGGGCGGCAGCACGTACGCCGCGGTCATGGGCGGTCCCATCGGCACCCTCAACGGCCGGCTGCGCATCACCGAGCAGGGCGAGATGCTCACCTTCAAGTACGGCCTGCGCCCGGTCGCCGAGCGCAACCTCGACTCGGTGGTCGCCGCGGTGCTGCTGCGCACGCTCCAGGAGGAGGAGGCCATGGGCTTCCCCGGCAGGCGGCGCGTGTGGGACGAGGCGATGGGCGAGATCGCCGCCTCGTCGATGGCGGCGTACCGGGGCCTGGTCTACGAGGACCCCGGCTTCGGGCGCTACTTCCTGGAGGCCAGCCCCATCGCCGAGCTGTCGCTGCTCAACATCGGCAGCCGGCCCGCGCGTCGGCCCGGCAGCGACGGGGACGTGCGCGTGGAGGACCTGCGGGCGATCCCGTGGGTGTTCGCGTGGACGCAGAACCGGCACCTGCTGCCGTCCTGGTACGGCGTGGGCACCGCGCTGCGCGGGTTCCGGGAGCGGTACCGGGGCGGCCTGGAGGTGCTGCGCGAGATGTACGCCGAGTGGCCGTGGTGGCGGGCCCTGGTGGACAGCTGCCAGATGACCGTGGGCAAGGTCGACATGCGGATCGCCCGCGGCTACGCCGGGCTCGTGCACGACGCGGCGCTGCGCACGCGGATCCTCGGCCAGGTGGAGACGGAGTTCGCCGCCACCCGCGAGGAGCTCCTGGCCATCGTCGAGGCGCGCGAGGTGCTCGACGACAAGCCGTACCTGCAGCGCTCCATCCGGCTGCGCAATCCCTACATCGACCCGCTGCACGCGGTGCAGATCCGGCTCCTGCGGGAGCTCCGCGCGGCCGGCGACGACGCGCAGCGACGCGCGGCGCTGGAGCCGCCGCTGCTGCTCACGATCTCCGGCATCGCATCCGGCATGAGGAACACCGGCTGACCACCCCCGTTCCGGGGTAGGCTGGGCCCACAGGAGGAGCCCGCCGTGAGACGACCCGTCATCGTGTTCACCTGCGTCGCCGTCGCCGTCGGCCTGTGGCTGACCGCGGTGCTGAACGCCACGCGCGAGAACAGCACCATCGACATCGTCGGGATCTACGAGCTGCTGGGCGCCGACGGCGAGCCGGAGAGCTGCCCGGACGTGACGGCGCCGCCCTCGGCCGAGGCGATCGACGGCGCCCGTGAGCTCGCCCAGACCGTGCGCCGCGACCCCGCCGCGATCCTCCCGAACCCGAACCCGTCGTTCGGTGCGACGCTGCCCGCGTCGAACGCGCTCACCGTGACGGCCGGATCGCTGCGGCTGTGCGTCCAGAACGCGGAGACCCACCATCCCGGCTGGGATCGGGTGCTGCTGAGCCTGCGCTGACCTCGGACCCGGCGGTCAGCCGCCGGGGGCGACCCCCGCCGCGACGGGCAGCGTGAACACCACCCGCGCCCCGCCGCGCTCCCGGTTCTCGGCCCAGATGCGCCCGCCATGCGCCTCCACCAGCCCCCGGGCGATCGCAAGGCCCAGGCCGGCGCCGGCGCCGTCCCGTGCACGGGCCGGATCGCCGCGCCAGAAGTGGTCGAACATGCGGGCCAGCGTCTCCGGCGGCAGGCCGTCGCCGCTGTCCTCCACGGCCATCTCCAGCTCGGCGCCACGTCCCTGCAGGGCCAGTCGCACCTCGCCGTGTCGCGGCGTGTGGCGCAGGGCGTTGGTGAGCAGGTTGTCGAGCACCCGGCCGACCTTGTCGGGCGCGCACCGCACGGTCCACGACGGATCCGGGACATCGGCCGCCACGTGCACCCCGCGGGCCGCGGCCTCGGCGCGCACCCGGCCCACCGCCGCCTCCACCAGGGCCGCGGCGGGTTCGTCGCGCAGGTCCAGGCGCAGGTCGCCCGCGTCCAGGCGCGCCAGCTCGAACAGATCGTCCACCAACCCCGACAGCGCCTCCACCTGGGCCCGCATGTGCGGCAGGTACTCGCCGGGGGACGCCAGCCCGTCCTCCACCGCCTCGATCATCACGCGCAGTGACGCGATGGGGGTGCGCAGATCGTGCCCGGCCCACGCCACGAGCCGGCGGCGGGCGTCGAACAACTCCTCCAGCCGTTCGGCCATCACGTTGAAGGACTCGGCCAGCGCGTCGATCTCCGCCGGACCGCCGCGGGGGGCGCGTGCCGACAGGTCGCCGGCGGCCACCGCCGCGGGCGCCGCCCGGAGCGCATCGATGCCGCTGCGGATGCGGCGCCCCAGCAGCAGCGCGCCGGCCAGGGCCGCCGACCCGGCCAGGCACGCGAGGCCCAGCGCCAGCAGCTCGTCCCGGCCCAGCATCAGCAGGCCCGAGCTGAGCACCGCCAGCAGCGGCACCGAGACCCCCAGGGCGGCGAGCCCCACCAGCTGCACGCGCAGCGACCGGCCGCGGGCCAGCACGGCCGCGGCCCCCAGGCCGGCGCCCAGGCTGGTGCCCGCGGTGAGGGCGACCTCGGCGATCACGGGACGAACCGGTAGCCCACGCCCCACACCGTCTCGATGCGCGCGGGGCTGGAGGGGTCCCGCTCGATCTTCTCGCGCAACCGGCGGATGTGCACCGTCACCGTGCCGGTGTCCACCGCCGGCAGGTGGCCCCACACGCGGGAGAGCAGGTGGTCGCGGCTGAAGACCTGCCGGGGATGTGAGGCGAGGAACCACAACAGGTCGAACTCGCGGGCGGTGAGGCGGATCTGCGCCCCGTCGCGCAGCACCTCCCGGGTGGTCGCGTCCACCACCAGGTCCCCGTGCTCGATCCGCCCGCCGCCCGGGTCCGGGCGCGCCCGGCGCAGCACCGCGCGCACGCGGGCCGCCAGCTCACGCGGCGAGAAGGGCTTGGCAATGTAGTCGTCGGCGCCGAGCTCCAGGCCCACGATGCGGTCCGATTCCCCGCCGCGGGCGGTGAGCAGGATCACCGGCACGTCGGAGCCGCCACGGATGCGACGGCACACCTCCAGCCCGTCGAGCCCCGGCAGCATGACGTCGAGCACCACGAGCACCGGGTTGCAGCGGGCCAGTTCCGCCAGCGCCGCCGGCCCGTCCGCGGCCTCGGCGGTGCGAAAGCCCTCCCGGGCCAGGTAGCGGCACACCACCTCGCGGACGATGGGCTCGTCGTCCACCACGAGCACCGTCCCGCCGGTTGCTGGAGCATCCATGTGCCCCACGGTAGCCGCAGTTGCTTACGCGGGCGTTACAGCAGGCTCGGGCCGTAGCGCTGCAGCTCGATGCTGATGCGCGTCATCGTGCCGGTGACCATCAGCACGCCGGTGATGATGAGCAGCACGGCGCCGGCCGAGGTGATCGTCCGCAGGTGGCGCTTCAGCAGGCCCAGAGCGCCGGTCGCCCGGTGCAGGAACAGGCCGGCGAGCAGGAACGGGATTCCCATTCCCAGCGAGTAGGCGAGCAGCAGGGAACCCCCCAGCGCCCAGCTGGCCGAGCTGGCCGCCAGGCCGAGCGCCGCGCCGAGGGCCGGGCCGATGCACGGGGTCCACCCCACGCCGAACGCCACTCCCGCCAGCACGGATCCCGCCAGTGTCGCCGGTCTGTTGCGCAGATGGATGCGCCGGTCGCGCATGAGGAACATGGGGATGCCCCGGCCCAGCAGCAGCACCCCCATCACGATGAGCAGCGCTCCGCCGACGGTCTCGAGCGTGCTGCGGTGCTCCAGCAGAAGGGTGCCGAAGAGGCCGACGCCCGCCCCCAGGATGGTGAAGGCCATCGAGAAGCCCGCGACGAACGCGGCGGTGGGGACGAACACCGCCCAGCGGCGGTCCGCCCCCTCCTCGAAGCCCACCCCGGAGATGAACCCCAGGTAGGCGGGCACCAGCGGCAGCACGCACGGTGACGCGAACGAGACGAAGCCCGCGGTGAAGGCCACCGCGTAGCTGACGAGATCTGCGCCGAGCATCCCGTCGAGGATCGCACATCGGGGTCCCGGGACGGCGGTTGTCCGCCCCGGGACGCCCGGGCGATCAGTCCCTGCTGAGGCCCAGCAGGTTCAGCATGAACAGGAAGACGTTGAACACGTCCAGGAAGATCGACAGCGCGATCATCACCACGTCGTCCTCTCCCGCGCTGCGCAGGCGCTGGAAGTCGAACATGGTGAACACCGAGAAGATCGCCAGGCCGATGATCGACCACAGCAGGTTGAAGCCGGGGATCGACACGAACATGGCGACGATGCCGACGACGATGAGGGCCAGCAGCGCCCAGAACGCCATGCGCGCGGCGGGCGCCAGGTCGCGCTGGGTGGCCCAGCCGACGGTGCCGAAGGCCCCGATGAACAGCGCGGTCAGTCCGGCCGCCTGCCAGATGATCGTGGGGCCGCCCTCAACCGAGGCGTAGGACGACATGGTGGGGCCGATGGCCATGCCCAGCAGCAGGCCGACGCCGAACAGGAGGGCCATCCCGAGCCCGCCGCGCTGCGCCTTGCGGGCGAACGACATGCCGATGATCGCCGCGAACGCCACCACCCAGATCCCGAGTGCGGCGCCGCCGGACAGGTCGCGGCCGATGTAGGCGCCTGCGGCGGTGAAGCCGGTGGTGGCCGCCACGAGGAACATGGTCTGGCCGAAGACCGCGCGCGTGTCGGTGCGGGCGACGGTGCCCAGGTCCTCACGCAGATGGGTGGCGGGACCCTGGTACGGGTTGTTGGTGCTCACGTGTCCTCCGGTGGTGTGGGCTCCCCGAGGGTAGCGCCACTCCACCGTCCCGTCATCGTGCGCCGGGCGCCACCCCGGGCTCGTGCGCCGCGGACGCGGCCGGCCGCAGGTGGCACACCCGCCGGAGCACCAGCGACGCGGGGCAGTCGCCCACGGCCGCGAACAGCCACTGGTTGAGGCCCACGAAGGCCGTGAGCAGCAGGAACCATGGCGACACCAGCCACGCCAGCATCGCGGAGAGCAGCGTCATCCCCCCGGCAAGGGTGAACAGCGCCCGTTCGAGCGTCCAACCGCGTCGCATCATGACCCCCGCTCGTCGATACCCATGGGGGTATGTTGCCCGCCGCGCGGTGGTTCGTCAACTCCACAACCGTGGAGATGTGTACTGGCCAGCTGTATCTGGACTGAGTCCAGAAAATGTCCGTAGACTGACCAGGTGCCGACCACCGTGGATGCCCAGCAGCTCCTGCGGGGCGCCGCCCTGCGCGTGACCCGCCCCCGCATCGCGGTGCTGAACGCCGTGCACCGGCTTCCCCACGCCGACACCGACGCGATCATCGTCGCGGCCCGGGGCGATCTGGGCGACGTGTCCACCCAGGCCGTCTACGACGTGCTGCGCGCCCTCACCACCGCCGGGCTGGTGCGGCGCATCGAGCCCGCCGGCTCGGTGGCGCGCTACGAGGCCAGGGTGGGCGACAACCACCACCACGTGGTCTGCCGGTCGTGCGGCGCCATCGCCGACGTCGACTGCGCCGTCGGTGACGCGCCGTGCATGACCGCTCCGGAGGGCCACGGCTACGCCATCGACGAGACCGAGGTCATCCACTGGGGCCACTGCCCCGCGTGCGCGGCCGGACGGACGCCGTGAACCCACCCCCGGCGACCGGCGGCCGAGCAGCTTCCCCTGTCTGACAACCCTGTGGCGAACGAAGGCGAGAACAACGTGGAGAACACGAGCAAGTGCCCCATGTCCGGTGGATCCGGCCGGACGAACCGCGACTGGTGGCCCAACCAGCTGGACGTGAGCGTTCTCCACCGGAACCCGCCGATGGGTGACCCGATGGGTGAGGAGTTCGACTACGCCGAGGAGTTCAAGAGCCTCGACCTGGACGCGCTGAAGGCGGACATCATCGAGGTGATGACCACCTCCCAGGACTGGTGGCCCGCGGACTACGGCCACTACGGCCCGCTGTTCATCCGGATGGCCTGGCACAGCGCCGGCACGTACCGGATCGGCGACGGACGGGGTGGCGCCGGCTCCGGTGAGCAGCGCTTCGCGCCGCTGAACAGCTGGCCCGACAACGCGAACCTCGACAAGGCGCGCCGCCTGCTGTGGCCGGTGAAGAAGAAGTACGGCCGCAAGATCTCGTGGGCCGACCTGATGGTGCTGGCCGGCAACGTCGCCCTGGAGTCGATGGGCTT
>LNFL01000158.1 GCA_001464275.1 Actinobacteria bacterium Ga0077560
CGCGCGCCGCAGTCGAGGGCGCCGCGGAAGATGCCGGGGAAGGCGAGGACGTTGTTGATCTGGTTCGGGTAGTCCGAGCGGCCGGTGGCCATCACGCGGACGTACGGGCCGGCGACCTCCGGCATGATCTCCGGCACCGGGTTCGCCATCGCGAACACCAGCGGGTCCTTGGCCATGGTCTTGAGCTGCTCCACCTTGAAGGTGTCCGGACCCGAGAGCCCCACGAACATGTGGGCGCCCACGATGGCCTCCGTCAGGGTGCCGCGCACGCCCTCGGGGTTGGTGTTCTCGGCGTACCAGTCCTTCATGAAGTTCATGTTCTCGGTGCGGCCCTTGTAGATCGCCCCGCGGGTGTCGCAGCCGATGATGTTGGTGACGCCGGCGTTCATGAGGATCTTCGAGCAGGCGACCCCGGACGCGCCGACCCCGGACACCACGACCTTCAGGTCGGCCATCTTCTGGCCCGTGATCTTCAGCGAGTTGATGAGGCCGGCGAGCAGCACGATCGCGGTGCCGTGCTGGTCGTCATGGAAGACCGGGATGTCCAGCTCGGCCTTGAGGGTGTCCTCGATCTCGAAGCACGCGGGCGCGCCGATGTCCTCGAGGTTGATCCCGCCGAAGGCCGGGGCGATGGCCTTGCAGATCGCGATGATCTCCTTGGGATCCTTCGAGTCCACGCAGATCGGGTAGGAGTCGACGCCGCCGAACTCCTTGAAGAGCATCGACTTGCCCTCCATCACCGGCATGCCGGCGGCGGCGCCGATGTCACCGAGGCCCAGGACCGCGGTGCCGTTGGTGATGACGGCGACCATGTTCCGCTTGAGCGTGTAGTCGAAGACCTTCTCGCGGTCCTCGGCGATCGCCGTGCAGACCTCCGCGACGCCCGGCATCGCCGCCACCGAGAGGTCCTCGCGGGTCTCGAGGGGAAGCCGGCCGTACAGCTCGATCTTGCCGCCGCGGTGCATGTGGAACGTGCGGTCCCAGCTGTCGAGCAGGGTCACGCCCTCCGCGCCGCGCGCCGCCTCGGTGATCTGCTCCGCGTGCTCCTCGCCGGACGCGTTGACCACCACCTCGCGTACCGCAGCGCGATGCCCGGTGGACACCAGGTCCACCGCCACGATGTCCCCACCGGCCTCGTCGATCGCGGTGACGAGGCGCCCGAAGGCCCCGGTGTCTCGCGAGTCGGTCTCGACCCGAAGCGTGACGGAGTACTGCGCGCTGGGCGTGACGGCCACGGAATGTCCTCCTGGAGGGTGGTCAGGCGGCCAGAAGTCTAACCGGCGCCTCCGGAGCTCACGCGACCAACGTGCGGGGCGCGCGAGCGGCGGTGTCCCCGCCCCGGCGCCCGGCCGGGCGGGGCCGCGGGACGACCGTCATCGGCTGGCCGTAGACTCGTCGGCGGTGGACGACTCCGACCTCCAGCAGACCCTCGAGGACACCCCGGGCCCCGCGGCATCCGGCCCGCTGCTGCTCATCGACGGCAACAGCCTGGCGTACCGGGCGTTCTTCGCCCTGCCCGACACCATCGCCCGGGCCGACGGGTTCCCCACGAACGCCCTGTATGGGCTCGCGGCGATGATGGTGAAGGTGGTCGCCGAGGAGCGCCCCGGCCGGGTCGTGGTGGCATGGGACGCCCCCGGGAAGGTCTTCCGGCACGAGGAGTACTCGGAGTACAAGGCCGGCCGGAAGGAGACGCCCGGCCTGCTGCGCGAGCAGCAGCCGCGCTTCCGGCCGCTCATGGAGGCCTTCGGCTTCGTCAACACCGAGCTCCCGGGCTTCGAGGCCGACGACATCCTGGGCACGCTCGCCACCCGGGCCGCCGCGGCGGGCGAGGAGGTCGTGATCCTCACCGGCGACCGAGACGCCCTGCAGCTGGTGGACGAGCGGGTGTCCGTGCTGGCCACCGGCCGCGGGGTCACCGACACCACCCGCTACACGCCCGAGAAGGTCGAGGAGCGCTACGGCCTGCCGCCGGCGCTCATGCCCGACTTCCGCGGCCTGGTGGGCGACAGCAGCGACAACCTGCCCGGGGTGCCCGGGATCGGCGAGAAGGGCGCGGCCACCCTCATCCAGAAGTACGGGTCGCTCGAGGGCGTGCTGGAGCACGCGTCGGAGCAGACGCCCAAACGCCGCGAGGCGCTGGAGCGCCACCTGGACGACGCCCGGCTCACCCGCCGGCTGGCGGTGATCGACCGCGACGCGCCCGTCGCGCTGGACCTGGACGACGTGCCGCCGCTGGTGCTCGACGACGCCCGCCTGTCGGCGCTGCGGACGACCTTCCTGGAGTACGAGTTCGACTCGCTGGTCCGGCGGCTCGGGGAGCTCGCCGACGACGGCGTCGCACCCGCCGCGCCCGTCGCGGTGAGCCGCGCCGTCCGCGTCACCGAGGCCGTCCCGGAGCAGCTGGGGATGCGCCTGGCCGGCGTGGAGCGCGTGGGCCTTGCCGTCGCCGACGGCTCGTGGGCCATCGCCCCCCCGGGCGACGAGGTCCTGTGCGGTCCCGTCGACGACGCCACCGGGGCGGGTCTGGCCGCCGGGCTCGGCGGGGCCAAGGTGGCCTGCCACGACGCGAAGGCCCTCCCGGCGGGGCTGTGGGACGCCGGCGTGGCGGTGGACCACGACACGATGATCGCCGGCTACCTGCTGGAGCCGCGCCGCCGCGGGTACCCCTTGGACGAGATCGCGGTCGAATGCGCGGACGAGCGTCCCGCGGCGGCCGCCGCCGCCGCGACCCTCGACCTGGCCGCGCGCCAGGTGGAGGCGATGGAGGCCGAGGGCCTCACCGACCTGTACCGCAACGTCGAGCTGCCCCTGGTGGAGGTCCTGGCCGCGATGGAGCGGGCCGGCGTGATGCTCGACGTGCACCGCCTGGCCGAGATCGGCGCCCGGGTGCGGGACCGCGCCGACGAGCTGCGCGACCTCATCTGGGAGCACGCCGGCGGGGAGTTCGTGATCGACTCGCCCAAGCAGCTCGGCCACGTGCTGTTCGAGGTGCTGGGGCTGCCGACGTTCCGCAAGGGCAAGACCGGCTACTCCACCGACCGCCAGGTGCTGAAGCTGCTGGAGCCCAAGCACCCCATCATCGGGCTCATCGGGCAGTACCGGGAGCTCACCAAGCTCGACAACACGTACCTCTCCGCGCTGCCGCAGCTGGTGGCCGACGACGGGCGTTTGCACACCACCTTCAACCAGACGGTGGCCGAGACCGGACGCCTCTCGTCCACGAACCCCAACCTCCAGAACATCCCCGTGCGCACCGCCCTGGGCCGCGAGATCCGCGACGCCTTCGTCGCCGCCGACGGCCACGTGCTGCTGAGCTGCGACTACAGCCAGGTGGAGCTGCGGATCATGGCCCACTGCTCCGGCGAGCCGACGCTGCGCGAGGCGTTCCGCCGCGGGGAGGACGTGCACCGCGCGACCGCCGCCGAGGTGTTCGGCATGGCCCCCGCCGACGTCGACCGGGTGACGCGCGATCGGGCGAAGGCCGTCAACTTCGGGATCATCTACGGCATCTCCGACTTCGGCCTGTCGGAGCAGCTGAGCATCCCCCGCGCCGACGCCAAGGCCTACATCGAGACCTATCTGGCGCGATACCCGCGCGTGCGCAGCTTCATCGACACCACGGTGGCCGCCGCCGCGCAGGAGGGCCACGTGACCACCCTGCTGGGGCGCCGCCGGCCCATCCCGGAGCTCACCGGCCGGACGGTGCAGCAGCGGCAGCTGGGCGAGCGCCTGGCGGTGAACACGATCATCCAGGGCACGGCCGCGGACATCATCAAGGTCGCGATGGTCCGGGCGCACCGCGCCCTGCGTGCCGCCGGCGTGTCCACGCGCCTGATCCTCCAGATCCACGACGAGCTGCTGTTCGAGGTCCCGGAGGACGAGGTGGACCGCGCCGTGGCCCTGGCCCGGGAGGCCATGGTGGGCGCCTACGAGCTGGACCCGCCGCTGTCGGTCGACACCGGCGTGGGCCGCACCTGGCTGGAGGCGAAGGCCTGAGCGGGGTGGGGGAGGGCCTCCACGGCCCCGGAGGCGTGGGCCGTGCCGTCCCGGCGGAGGCCCTCCAGGCGGAGGACCTCTACGGGGTCCTGGAGGTGGCGCCGCACGCCCGCCGGGAGATCATCGAGGCGGCGTTCGTCGTGCTGCGCGAGGCGGCTTGCCGGGACAATTCCCCGAAAGGCACCCGGCTTTTGGTACAAATCAATCGCGCGCACCACGTCCTGTCCGACCCGGACCGGCGCCGCGCGTACGACGCGACCCGCTCGCCCGAGGAGCCCCAGGACCCATGAGCACCCGCCCCGCCGCCGTGCACCCCCTCGCGCCGCGCTTCGCGCAGGGCATCACCGGCCTGCTGTGCCTGGAGGCCATCATGTTCGGCACCCCGGCCGCGGTGGTCGTGGCGTTCGCCCTGGTCGCCGTCGCGCTGTTCGCCCCCCGGTTCTCGCCCGTGGGCTGGGTCTTCCGCCAGGTCGCCCGACCGGCCGACCACCTGGAGCCGGCCGCGCCGACGCGGTTCTCACAGGTGCTCGCGCTGGTGTTCCTGGGCGCCGCGTCGGTGCTGCTGTTCACCGGCCCGCAGATCGTGGGCTGGGTGCTCGCCGGCATGGTGGCCGCCCTCGCGCTGCTGTCGGCCACTACCGGCATCTGCGTCGGCTGCGAGATCTACCGGCTCTTCCTCGCCCGGCGGACGTCCCACGGGGACGAGGACCCGCGGGCGCTGATGGCGCTCGACGGGCAGGGCCCCTGGCTGGTGGTCCTCACGGCGCCCGGCTGCGCCCGCTGCGAGCCCACCGCCCGCGAGCTGGAGGCGGTCGCCGGCGGGCGCGAGGTGCGGCGGGTGGACATCACCCGCACGCCCGGTGCCACGAAGCTGCCGGTGCGCAGCGTTCCCGCGGCGATCGCCGTGGCCGCCGACGGCGCCCTGCGCGTGGTGAAGACCGGCCGCCTGGACCGCGCCAGCCTGGCCGAGGTGGCCGCCGCGGTTTGACGCGGCCGGCCCCGGCGGGTATCGCGCCGGCGCATCGCGGATGTAGACTGCTCGTTCGCCCGGTCGGCCGGGGAATTTCCCGTGCCGATGCAATCAACCGCTTTGTTCATCCCAAGGAAATCAACTGTCCATGAGCACTGACATCGACGCTCCCGTGATCATCCCCCTCGACGTGCCGATCCGTCCGCTCGACGGCCCGGAGTTCATCGAGGTCGACGGCGTGATGATCCCCAACTACGACCTCACCATCCCGATCTTCAGCGAGGGTGACGTCGTCAACGGGAGGGTCCTCGTCGACATCGGCTACAAGAGCGAGGGGGTCATCCCCCTCAGCGAGCTGTCGATCCGCAAGAGCGTGAACGTCGACGAAGAGGTCCAGCTCGGCGAGATGGTCGACGCCCTGGTCATGACGAAGGAAGACCAGGACGGCCGGCTCATCCTCAGCAAGAAGCGGGCCCGCTTCGAGAAGGCGTGGAAGCGCATCGAGGCGGCCGCCGCCGCCGGTGAGCACGTGGAGGGCACGGTCATCGAGGTGGTCAAGGGTGGTCTCATCCTCGACCTCGGCGTCCGCGGCTTCCTGCCCGCCTCCCTCGTCGACATCCGCCGCGTCCAGGACCTGGACGAGTTCCTTGGCCGGAAGCTCGAGTGCAAGGTCATCGAGCTCAACCGGAACCGCAACAACGTGAGCGCCGCGAGGTCCGTCAGAAGATCCTGGACGAGCTGCAGCCCGGCCAGGTGGTCGAGGGCACGATCTCGAACATCGTCGACTTCGGCGCGTTCGTCGACCTCGAGGGCATCGACGGCCTCATCCACATCTCCGAGCTCTCCTGGAGCCACGTCAACCACCCCTCCGAGGTGCTGGCGATCGGCGACAAGGTCGAGGTCAAGGTGCTGGACATCGACCGCGACCGGCAGCGGATCTCCCTGGGCCTCAAGCAGACCCAGGCCGACCCGTGGCAGAGCGTCATCGACAACTTCGACGTCGGCGACGTTGTGGAGGGCAAGGTCACGAAGGTCGTCACCTTCGGCGCCTTCGTCGAGATCCACGCCGGCGTGGAGGGCCTGGTCCACATCAGCGAGCTCGCCTCGCACCACGTGGAGAACCCGCGTGAGGTCGTGAGCCAGGGCGACACGGTGTCGGTGCGCATCATCGAGATCGATGCCGACCGCCGCCGCCTGTCGCTGTCGCTCAAGCGCGTCGCCGACAACGAGGCGATCCGCCCGCAGGGCGAGGACGGGTACGACGACGACGGCTACGAGGGCGACGGGGACTACGACGCCGAGGGCCAGGTCGAGGACGGGTCCTACGAGGACGACGGCGCGGTCGAGGAGACCGAGCCGGTCGCTGAGGCCGAAGTCGAGGCCGAGCCGGTCGCCGACGCCGAGCCGGTCGCCGACGCCGAGCCGGTCGCGGAGGCCGAGCCGGTCGCCGAGGCCGAGGCCGACGGGCAGTAGCGGCAGCACCGCCGACGCCGCCGGCCGGGGTTCGCCCCGGCCCGGCGGCCCGGCGTGCCTGGGCCTCACCGGCGGCATCGGCTCGGGCAAGAGCGCGGCGCTGGAGCTGTTCCGGCGCATGGGGGCGTCGACCCTCTCCAGTGACGCCGTCGTGCACGGGCTCTACGCTCGTCCCGACGTGATCGCCGCCGTGACGGAGAGGTTCGGCCCGGACGTCCTGCGACCCGACGGGTCGGTGGACCGCGCGGCCCTGGGCGCGCGCGCCTTCGCGGAGCCGGACGGGCTGCGGTTCCTGGAGGGGCTGCTGCACCCGCGCATCGGGACGGCCCGCGAGGAGTGGATGGGGTCGGCCCGTGCGGCGGACCCCGCGCCGCCCCTGCTGGTGTGCGAGGTGCCGCTGCTGTTCGAGGCCGGGCTGCGCGACCTGTTCGACGCGGTGCTGGTGGTGACCGCCTCGGAGCCGGTGCGGCGCGCCCGGGTGGAGGCCCGGGGGCAGACGTTCGCGGAGCGGGCCGGTCTGCAGTGGGACGAGGCGCGCAAGGTTGCGGCCGCGGACCACGCGTTCAGCAACGACGGGGACCTCGCCGCGCTGGAGGCGTGGGTCGCCGGCATGTTCGACCGCTACGCCCGGGCCCCGGGATGACGGCGGCCCTCACCCGGCCGCGGCCCCGCGTGCGCGTGCGCACGCTGGTCGCCCTCGTGCTGCTGGGCCTCGTCGCCGCGGGCGGGTGGAGCGTGCACCGCTCCATGCCGGGCTGGTACGCCCGGCTGTGGTACCCGCTGCGTCACGAGCCGGTGATCAACGAGCAGGCCAAGCGCCACCGCCTGGACCCGGCGCTGGTGGCCGCCGTGATCAACGTGGAGAGCGGCTGGACCCCGGACGTGGTGTCGGGGGCGGGCGCGGTGGGCCTCATGCAGATGCTGCCCGAGACGGCCCGCTACATCGCCGACCAGCCCGACCGGCCCAGCCCGCCGCCCGACCGCCTCACCGACCCGGCGGTCAGCATCACCTACGGCACCTGGTACCTGCGGTACCTGGTGGACCGCCACGGCGCGATCCCGGCGGCGCTGGCCGCCTACAACGCGGGCGAGCGGAACGTGCGGGAGTGGGAGGACCGCGCCGCGCGGCAGGGGCGCCCGTTCGACGTGGAACGCGACGTGGCCTTCCCCGAGACGCGCTCCTTCGTGCGCAAGGTGCTCCGCGACGCGGAGATCTACCGGCGGGCCTACCCGCAGGAGCTGGGCCCCGCGGTGGACGGCCTGGCGCGGCTGCCCGGCCGGAGCCGGGCGCTCAGCCGCTGACGCCTGCGGCCCGGGGCGCTCAGTCCACCCGGCTGCCGGTCTGGATCATCTCGATGCGGTAGTCGTCGGGGTCCCGCACGAAGCAGATGCGGGAGCCACCGGGACGGCTCGCGTACGGCGGCTTCTCGGGGTGGATCCCCAGCGCGGCCAGGCGCTCCAGCTCGGCGTCCAGGTCGGGGATCGCCAGCGCGATGTGCCCGTAGCCGGTGCCCACCTCGTACGGCTCGGTGCGGCCGTCGTTGAGGGTGAGCTCCAGCCGGTCGGCATCGCCGGGAAGCCCCAGGAAGATCACCGTGGCCGTGTCGCCGCCCACCCGCTTGCGTCCACGCTCCTCGAAGCCCAGCGCCCGGTAGAAGGCCAGGGATCGCTCCTCGTCGAGGATACGGATCATGGTGTGCAGGAGCTCGGTGGCCGGCATGGTGACTCCCGGTCGGAATGCGGACGGCGTGCGACCCCGCGTGACGGGGCACCCGTAACGGTACCCCGGCGGCACCCGCCGGACCCGGCGACGGGCGGTGACGCTACATTGACCCGGTGACCACGGACACCTTCGAGCTGCACACCGCGTTCGCCCCCACCGGGGACCAGCCGCAGGCGATCCGTGAGATCACCGAGGGCGTCGAGCGCGGCGACCGGTACCAGACGCTGCTGGGCGTCACCGGGTCGGGCAAGACCTTCACGATGGCCAACGTGATCGCGCGCACCGGCCGGCCCGCCCTGGTGATCGCCCACAACAAGACGCTCGCGGCGCAGCTGTGCAACGAGTTCCGGGAGTTCCTGCCCGGGGCGGCCGTCGAGTACTTCGTGAGCTACTACGACTACTACCAGCCGGAGGCGTACATCGCCTCCACGGACACGTACATCGAGAAGGACAGCTCGATCAACGACGAGATCGACCGGCTGCGGCACGCGGCGACCGCGTCGCTGCTGGCCCGCCGGGACGTCGTGATCGTGGCCTCGGTGAGCTGCATCTACGGCCTCGGGTCGGCCGAGGTGTACCGCGACCGCGTGGTGCTGCTGACGGTGGGGGACGAGTACCCCCGCGACAAGCTGTTCCGCCGGCTGGTGGAGGTGCAATACCAGCGCAACGACACCGCGCTGGACCGCGGCCGGTTCCGGGTGCGTGGCGATGCCATCGAGATCCAGCCCGCCTACGCGCAGACCGCCTACCGGATCTCCATGTTCGGGGACGAGGTGGAGAACATCACCGAGTACGACCCGCTCACCGGCGAGGTCCTCTCGGTGCCCAAGCACTGCGCCATCTACCCGGCGACGCACTACGTGACCCCGCCGGACGTCATCGACCGCAGCCTCATGCAGATCCGCGCGGAGCTGGAGGGCCAGGTCACGATGTTCGAGGCGCAGGGCAAGCTGGTGGAGGCCCACCGGCTGCGCCAGCGCACCGAGTACGACATGGAGATGATGCGCGAGCTGGGCTTCTGCAGCGGCATCGAGAACTACTCGCGCATCCTCGACGGCCGCAACCCCGGCGAGCCGTCGCACACGCTCATCGACTTCTTCCCCGACGACTTCGTGTGCTTCATCGACGAGTCGCACAACACGATGGGCCAGCTGCGGGGGATGTACGAGGGTGATCGCTCCCGCAAGCTGGCGCTCATCGAGCACGGCTTCCGGCTGCCGTCGGCGCTCGACAACCGGCCCCTGCAGTTCGACGAGTTCCTGGAGCGCGTCCCGCAGATCGTCTTCGTGTCGGCGACGCCGGGCGAGTTCGAGCAGCGCTCCTCGGGCCACATCGTGGAGCAGATCATCCGGCCCACGGGGCTCGTGGACCCCGAGGTGGAGGTGCGCCCCACCCTCAACCAGATCGACGACCTGCTGCGCGAGGTCCGCGCCCGCACCGAGCGCGACGAGCGCGTCCTGGTCACCACGCTCACCAAGCGCATGGCGGAGGACCTCACCGAGTACCTGGCGGAGGCCGGGGTGCGCGCACGGTACCTGCACTCCGAGGTGGACACCCTCGACCGCATCCGCATCGTGCGCGAGCTGCGCCTGGGCCAGTTCGACGTGCTCGTGGGCGTCAACCTGCTGCGCGAGGGCCTCGACCTGCCCGAGGTGACCCTGGTGGCGATCCTGGACGCCGACAAGGAGGGGTTCCTGCGCGGGACCACCTCCCTCATCCAGACGATCGGCCGCGCGGCCCGGAACGTCGAGGGCCGGGTGATCATGTACGCCGACAAGCGCACGGACGCCATGGAGACGGCGATCGCGGAGACCGAGCGCCGGCGCGCCATCCAGGTGGCCTACAACACCGAGCACGGCATCACCCCGCAGTCGATCGTGAAGGGCGTTGCTGGGGCTTGCCGAGACGGTTCCCGGCAAGGGCAAGCGGGGCGCGCGGCGGGTCCGCGAGGACGCCCAGCGGCAGACCCCGGAGGAGCTGCAGGCCTCGCTGGTGGCGCTGGAGACCGAGATGTTCGCCGCCGCCGAGGAACTGAAGTTCGAGCAGGCCGCCGCGCTGCGCGACCAGATCACCGAGCTGCGCCGCGAGCTGCAGCGACGGCAGGCCCCTGCGGCCCTGGAGACCGCCGACGCCACGGCACCCCGGGACCGGGTGCCGGCCTCCCCGCCCAAGCGCGCCCAGGGGCGCCGCCGCCGGTGAGCGCCGAGCCGGAGCTCCCCCCGGACCTGTTGTTCCGGAGCGCGGCGGCCCCCGGCCTGGATGAGGACGACGTGTTCGCCGCGCTGATGGGGCTGCCGGGCGACGGCCTGCTGTGGGGCGAGGCCCTTCCGCCGGTCCCGGCTGAGCCCGATGGGTGGGACGAGGAACGCGAGCGCCGCCGCCGTCATGACGCGCTGCTGCGCCGGTGGCGGCCCGTGCATCCTCCGGACGCGAGGCCGCCGGAGGCCTGATCGCCCTGCGGTTCACCCCGGGACGCCCCCCGCCGATGTGAAGCGTGTGACGACCGGACGCCCCAGCCCGTCCGCCGCCCTCGCCGCCGCCGAGCGGGCGCTGGTGGACGCCCACGACGAGCTGGCGGCCTCACTCGCCACCCAGGGCCTTGCGGCGCTGGGCGAGGACGAGGACGACCGGCTCGCCGCCAAGCTGCTGGTGACCCGTGCCGTCGCCGTGGGCAACCTGGGCCGCCCCGCCGAGGCGGCCATCGCGGCCGGACAGGCCACCGAGGCCGCCCGCCGTGCCGGCGACCCCGTGGTGACCGGGCACGCCGCCGCGGTCGCGGCCTTCAACCTCGCCGAGGACGGGCACGGGGCTCGCGCGGTCGCCGTGCTGCTGGACGCCATCGCCGCGCTGGAGGAGTGCGGCGACCCCGGCGTGGGGCTGGTGAACGCCCTGGTGATGGTCTCCCAGGCGGCCGTGGCGGTGGGCGACCACCACACCGGCCGCGCCTTCGTGGAGCGAGCCGTCGCCGCCGCCCACGCCACCCGCGACGCGGTGGCCCAGGCCCACGCCATGAGCGCCGACCTGCGCCTGCGGGTGCGGGAGGCCCTCGACGCCGAGCGGCGCTCCCCGGACGCCGCCCGACGGGCGCACGAGCAGGTGATCGCCGCGGGCGGGCCCACCCTGGCGATCTGCGACTCCGCGGGTGACCTTGCGGCGGCGATCGACGTCCGCGCCCTGCTGGCACTCAGCCTGGCGTCGGTGGGGGACGAGGGCGCCGCCGACCGCCGCCTGGGCGAGGTCGCCCGCCTGTGCGCCGACCACGACATTCCACCGGAGCGCACCGTGCATCTGGCGCGGGCCCGGGTGCTGCTGCACCGGGAGTCGCCCCGTGAGGCCCTGGCCGTGCTCGAGGACGCCCTGCGCACGCCGCTCGACGACATCGCCGGTGACCGCTCAACCTGGATCCACGTGGAGCGCGCCCGTGCCCACGAGATGCTGGGCGATCCCGTGGCGGCGCTGGCGGAGATGCGGCGCGCGCTGGATGCCGAGCGGGCGATGCTGCTGGAGGCGACGGGCCGCCTGGGCGACGCGCTCGGGGCCCAGCGG
>LNFL01000159.1 GCA_001464275.1 Actinobacteria bacterium Ga0077560
ACACCGTGACCGGCGCGCTCACGCGGGCGACCTTCCAGCAGCGGATGGACGCCGTCGTGGCCTCGGGCCGGCCCTGGGTGCTGGTGATGGTGGACGTCGACCGCTTCAAGCAGGTCAACGACCGCTTCGGCCACCCGGTGGGGGACGACGTGCTGGCCACGGTCGCGCGGCTCATCGGCGCGGCGTGCCGGCGGGACGACCCGGTGGGGCGGTACGCCGGTGATGAGTTCGTGGTCGGGCTGCCCGGCGCGTCACGCGAGGAGGGCGAGGCGTGCGCCACGCGCATCGCCGCCGCCGTGCGCTCCTACCCGTGGAGCACCATCACCCCGGGGCTGTCGGTGAGCGCGAGCCTGGGCGTGGCCGCCGCGGACGGCGCGGGGCTGCGGGAGGTCGTGGCCCGGGCCGACGCAGCCCTGTACGGCGCCAAGGGCGCGGGCCGGGACGGCGTGCGGGTGGCCGAGCCGGGCTGATCCGGGCCCGGTGCGCGCGGGACGCGCACCGGACGGCGGTTCAGCGGATCAGCCGGGGCTGCCGGCGCGCGAGCGGCGGCCCACGCGCAGGCGGCGGAACGCACGGACCCCGCGGGCGCCCGCCGCGGCCATCGCCGCGCCGGCGGCGGCGCCGCGCACCACCACGCCGGTGACCTCACCGGGACGGGGCAGGGGCACGCGCAGGCGGCGCTTCTCGGCGGGCGGTTCGAGGGTCACCGCCACCTCGGCCTCCACGGGCTGACGCTCGGCGCTGGTGGGCCGGCGGCTGGGCATGCGCCGGGCCGCGAGGTCGCCGAGCACCTCGACGATGTCGTCGCGGTCCAGCTGCTCCTTCTCGAGCAGCGCCAGCGCCAGCTTCTCGAGCTCGGCCCGGTGCTCGCGCAGCATCGCGATCGCGTCGCGGTACGCGGCGTCCACCATGGCGGCCACCTCGTGCTCCACCACACGGCGGGTCTCCTCGGAGAGCTGCCCATGGGGACCGGTGTGCAGCGTCATCTGGCCGACACGGGTCGAGAAGCCGAGCTTCTCGATCGCGGTGCGGGCCATGCCCGTGACCTGCTCGATGTCGTTGGCGGCTCCCGAGCTGATCGCATCGAAGCCGATCTCCTCGGCCGCGCGCCCGGCCATCGCCACCACCATGCGCTCGTGCAGCCGCTGGGGCGAGGTGAGCGCGCGGTCCTCGTTGCCGTACAGCGCCAGTCCCCCGGCATCGCCGCGGGCGAGGATCGTGACCCGCTGGGTCTTCACGTGGGTGGGGCAGAGCTCGGCGGCCAGGCAGTGGCCCGCCTCGTGCCAGGCGATGGTCTCCAGCTCACCGGCGGCGAGGCGCCGGTCCTTGCGCTCCGGCCCGGCCACGGCGCGCAGCATGCCCTCGTCGAGATCGGCCGTCGTGATCTGGGTGCGCCCCGCGCGGGCGGCCATGATGGCCGCCTCGTTGAGCAGGTTCGACAGGTCGGCCCCGGCGAAGCCCGCCGTGACCGTGGCGATGCGCTCCAGGTCGTGACTGCTCGCCATCGGCTTGTTCTTGGCGTAGAGGCGCAGGATGGCCAGGCGGCCGGCCTCCGCGGGGACCGCCACCTGCACGCGGCGGTCGAACCGCCCGGGCCGGGTGAGGGCGTCGTCGAGCATGTCCACGCGGTTGGTCGCGGCCATCACGACGATCCGGTCACGGTTCGAGAAGCCGTCGAGCTCCACCAGCAGCTGGTTGAGCGTGGACTCGCGCTCGGAGTCCGAGCCGCTGATGCCCGAGCCCCGCTTGCGCCCGATGGCGTCGATCTCGTCGAAGAAGATGATCGCGCCCTCCTCCTGCTTGCGCGCCTCCAGGAACAGGTCCCGGACGCGGGCGGCGCCGACCCCGACGAACGTGTCCACGAAGTCCGAGCCGGAGACCGCGTAGAAGGGCACGCCGCTCTCGCCGGCCACGGCCTTGGCCAGCAGCGTCTTCCCGGTGCCGGGCGGGCCGTGCAGGATCACGCCGCGCGGCATGCGGGCGCCGACGCGCGTGAACCGCATGGGCTCCTTGAGGAACGTCACGACCTCCTCCAGCTCCTCGACGGCCTCGTCGCACCCGGCGACGTCCGTGAAGCGCGTGGAGGGCGGCTCGACCCGGGCGTTCTTGCGCATGCGGCCGTGGCCGCCGGCGGCGCCCTTGCCCCGGCCGTTGGGGTTGCGGCCCCGGATGGCCATCATGCCGGCGAAGATGATCGCGAAGCCGACCGCGATGCCCAGGGGCACGAGGATCGACCGGTTCGGGGAGGCCGTCGCCGACTGCCCGCCGCCGCTCTCGACCGGGATGACCACCACGTTGCGCGCGCGGAGCCACCCGGCCAGGTCGAAGGCGGTGGGGATGCCGCCCGCGGCGGTCTCACCCTGGCCCAGGCCGAAGTCCGTGCCGGCCTTGGGGGCGGGGATGTGGGCGGCGATCGCCTTGCCGTTCCGGTCGGCGGCGGCGACCCAGTAGGCGGCCGTGTCGACCACGGCGGCGTTCAGTCGACCCTGGCGTGCGACCTTGAGCAGCTCGGCGTAGGAGACGACCGCGGGGGTTCCCGTGGTGCCCAGCGGCGTCACCACGGACGCCGGGGGGCCGGTCTGGGTCTCGGTCGCGCCGGCCGCCATGAGGGCCGGCGTGAGGAACAGGAACGCGCCGAGTGCGACTGCGAGCAGGCACCGCCGCAGGGTCGCTGACAGGGTCATATCGCTCCGCCATTGATGAGGGGGACCGCCGCGTGATCCCCGGGGTCCTCGGTATCGGCCCACGCGGTGCGGACCTGAGCGCGAAAGCACCCGGGTTTCGCAGGATAGGCGTCACTTTGCGGGACACGGCGCATCTCGGGTCCACGGGAGGCGGGAGGGGGGACCGACAGCCGGGTCAGGGGAGTACACTTGTTCGCATCGTGGCCCGAGCCCCCCGCCCCCATGCCCCGGACCTGATCCGCGTCGTCGGCGCGCGTGAGCACAACCTCAAGGACGTCACCGTGGAGATCCCGCGGGACGCGCTGGTGGTGGTCACCGGGCTGTCCGGAAGCGGCAAGTCCAGCCTCGCGTTCGACACGCTGTACGCCGAGGGGCAGCGTCGCTACGTCGAGAGCCTGTCCGCGTATGCGCGGCAGTTCCTCGGCCAGATGGACAAGCCGGACGTCGACCACATCGACGGCCTGTCGCCGGCGATCTCGATCGACCAGAAGACCACCAGCCGGAACCCGCGGTCCACGGTGGCCACCGTCACCGAGGCCTACGACTACCTCCGGCTGCTGTTCGCGCGCATCGGCGAGCCCCACTGCCCGGTCTGCGGCCGGCCCATCACGGGGCAGAGCGTCGAGCAGATCGTGGACCGTGTGCTGGAGCTGCCCGAGGGCACGCGCTTCATGGTGATGGCCCCCCTGGTGCGGGGACGCAAGGGCGAGCACAAGGACGTGCTGGAGCAGGTGCGGGGGGAGGGGTTCACCCGTGTGTCGGTGGACGGCACGGTGATGACCCTCGACGAGGTCCCCGCGCTGGAGCGCAACAAGCAGCACACCATCGAGGTGGTCGTCGACCGCCTGGTGATGCGCGACGACCTGCGCCGCCGGCTCACCGAGAGCCTGGAGACCGCCACCCAGCTGGCCGACGGCCTGGTGCGCATCGCCGAGCACGGCGGCGAGGAGCGCAGCTGGACGTACTCGGAACGGTTCGCGTGCCCGGACCACGGCGCCTCCCTGGCAGAGCTGGCGCCCCGCGTGTTCTCGTTCAACTCGCCGCACGGGGCGTGCACCACCTGCACCGGCCTGGGCTTCATGCCCGAGGTCGACCCCGAGCTGCTGGTCGACCCCGAGCGCAGCCTCGCGCAGGGCGCGCTCATCCCCTGGGCCGACCGCACCACCGACTACTACGAGCTGCTGCTGCAGGCGATCTCCGAGGAGTACGAGATCGACCTGGACACGCCGTGGAAGCGGCTGCCCGAGTCGACGCAGCGGCTCATGCTGCACGGACCGCCCGGCGGCCGGCGGCAGCGCATGTACCTGGGCCGCCGCAAGGGCGGCCGCAACCCCGTCGGGTGGTTCGAGGGCGTGGTGCCGCAGCTGCGCCGGCAGCACACCAGCTCGATGTCCCAGGCGGTGCGCGACTCGGTGGAGCAGTACATGTCGCTCCGGCCGTGCCCGTCCTGTGACGGCGCCCGGCTGCGGCCCGAGGTCCTGGCCGTCACCATCGGCGGGCTGTCGATCCACGGGCTGTGCCGCCTCTCGGTGGAGCAGGCGCTGGAGTTCCTGGAGGGCCTGCGGCTCGACCGCACCCAGACGCTCATCGGCGAACGGGTCATCAAGGAGGTCACCGCCCGCCTGCGGTTCCTGGTGGACGTGGGGGTGGGGTACCTCAACCTGGAGCGCGCCGCGGGGACCCTGTCGGGTGGTGAGGCGCAGCGCATCCGCCTGGCCACGCAGATCGGCTCGGGCCTGATGGGCGTCCTCTACATCCTCGACGAGCCGTCGATCGGGCTGCACCAGCGCGACAACCGCAAGCTCATCGGGACGCTCGAGCGCCTGCGCGACCAGGGCAACACCGTGCTGGTGGTGGAGCACGACGAGGACATGATGCGCGCCGCCGACCACCTCATCGACATGGGGCCGGGGGCGGGCGAGCACGGCGGCCGCGTGGTGGCCGAGGGCACGCCGGCCGAGGTGGAGGCCAACGAGGAGTCGATCACCGGGGCGTTCCTGTCGCGGCGCCGCACCATCCAGATCCCGCCGGCCCGTCGCGACGGCCGCGGCGTGCTGCGCGTGCTGGGGGCCCGGGAGCACAACCTGCGCGGCATCGACGTGGAGATCCCGGTCGGCACCCTCACCTGTGTCACCGGCGTGTCCGGATCGGGCAAGAGCACGCTGGTGAACGAGGTGGTGCTGAAGGCACTCGCCGGACGCCTCTCGCGGCGGCCGCGCCGTGCCGGGCGGCACGACGCCATCGAGGGCCTCGAGCACTTCGACAAGGTCATCGCCATCGACCAGTCGCCCATCGGGCGGACGCCGCGGTCGAACCCCGCCACGTACACCGGCATCTTCGACCTCATCCGGGACCTCTTCTCGAAGACCCCGGACGCCCGCGCCCGCGGCTACAAGCAGGGTCGCTTCAGCTTCAACGTCAAGGGCGGCCGCTGCGAGAACTGCAAGGGCGACGGCACCATCACCATCGAGATGCACTTCCTGCCGGACGTCTACGTCCCGTGCGAGGTGTGCGGCGGGCGCCGGTACAACCGCGAGACGCTCACGGTGCGCTACGGCGGGCGCAACATCGCCGAGATCCTGGACATGACCGTGTCGGAGGCGCTGGAGGCCTTCGCGGCGGTGCCGCGCATCCACCGGCGACTGCAGACCCTGGAGGACGTCGGCCTGGGCTACGTCCGCATGGGACAGCCCGCCACGACCCTCTCGGGCGGCGAGGCACAGCGGGTGAAGCTGGCCAGCGAGCTCTCGCGCGTGGCGACCGGGCGGACGCTCTACGTGCTGGACGAACCCACCACCGGACTGCACCTGGCCGACATCGAGCGCCTGCTGGAGGTGCTGCAGCGCCTCGCCGACGCCGGGAACACGGTCCTGGTGATCGAGCACAACCTCGACGTGATCAAGTGCGCCGACTGGCTGGTGGACCTGGGCCCCGAGGGCGGGGCGGGAGGCGGTCTGCTGGTGGCCTCCGGGACCCCTGAGCAGGTGGCCGCCACGGCTGGATCCTTCACCGGCGAGTTCCTGCGGGAGGTGCTCGACGCACCCCCGCCGGCGCCACGGCGCAGACGCCGCCAGAAGGTCGCGTAAGGAACCGGCACCGAGTTCGTGGAGCGGGTGAGGACGCGCACGGCGCGCGACACCTGACACCCCCGCGGCGCCACCCGCGGGAACCGACTCGGAGGATGCACCATGAAGCTGAGCAGGCGAACCGCGCTCACCGCGGCACTGTCCGTCGCCATCGCGGCGGCGGGGATCACCGGGGTGGCGACCGCCGGCCCGGGGGGCGACCGCAACCGCGACCGCATCCCGGACAGGTGGGAGAAGGCGCACAACCTGTCGCTCAAGGTCAACCAGGCCGGCCGTGACCAGGACCGCGACGGCCTGAAGAACCTCACCGAGTACCGGTCGGGCACCGACCCCCGCGACGCCGACAGCGACGACGACGGCGTGCGCGATCTGCTCGAGGACCGGGACAAGGACGGCCTGTGCAACCGCGACGAGCAGCGCAGCGGCACGCGCCCGGACCGCTCCGACAGCGACCGCGACGGCACGGACGACGGCGACGAGCACGGCCGCCTGGAGATCTCCGGGACCGTGGTGTCGTTCGACGCCGGGTCCGGCGCGCTGGTGATCCAGCCCTCCGGCAAGGAGCCCGTGACGGTGACGGTCGATGAGGACACGCGGTTCGACGACGGCACCGCCGAGGGCCTGGTGGCCGGCGCGAGCCTCGACGAGGTGAAGATCGTGGCCGACGGGACGGGCGGGTTTCTCGCCCTGAAGGTCGAGTTCCAGGACGACGACGAGTCCGGGGACGACCACGGCGGCGACCGGACCCGGACGAGCAGCACTCCGGGCTGATCGCCGCAGCACGCCTGCGGCGACGGTCCGCGCGTGGGGTTCGGCCGTCGTCGCTCGCGAGCCTGAGCCCCCGGTTCGGGAACCGTAAGAGTTCTCGCAAACCGGGGGTCTCGGGGATGCGTGCCGTCCTGCGGGTCGGGTAGGCATTGCCCGTGACCGATCACCGGAGTTCCCAGCGGCGCCGCATGCGCCATCCCCGGGTCCGCGCATCACGCGCCGTCCCGGCCCTCCTCGTGGCCGGCGGCCTGCTGGCCGCCGCACCCGCCGCAATGTCGGCGTGGGTCCGTCCCGCGGACAGCCCGAGCCCCATCAACCAGGCCCCCACCACCGAGGCCGTCGACGCCGCCATGGCGTCCGTCGGCGGCGTGCCCCACGTGGCGTGGCGTGAGACCGACGGGCAGAACTACGAGGTGCGCGTCGCGCGCCTCACCGTCAACGGGTGGGAGAAGGTCGGCCAGGCCGTCAACCCGGCGACGCCCATCAACCAGGACAGCCTGGGCGCCGCGAAGGACGTGGCGCTCACCGATGTGGGCGGCGTGCCGTACGTCGCGTGGATCGAGGGCGCCGGGGGGACCGACCAGGTTCGGGTGGCCCGCCTGAACGCGGCCGGCACCGGCTGGGACAAGGTCGGGGCGGTCGTGAGCCCGGCCAGCCCCATCAACCTCGCTCCGTCGCGTGACGCGGCCGGCGTGTCGATCGCCACGGTCGGCGGCGTGCCGTACGTGGCGTGGACCGAGTTCGACGGGACCAACTACGAGGTGCGCGTCGCGCGTCCCACCGCGGACGGCAACGCATGGGAGCGCGTGGGCATCGCCCTGAACCCGGCGAGCCCGCTCAACAACTCGGCCGGCAGGAGCGCCCGCCAGCCGGTGATCGCATCCGTGGGCGGCCTGCCGGTGGTCGCATGGGCCGAGACCGACGGGACCAACTACGAGCTCCGGGTGGCGCGGCTGAACGCCGCCCAGACCGGCTGGGACCAGCTTGGCCGCGCCCTGCGGCCGGGGAGCCCGGTGAACCAGGACCTCGCCCAGGACGCCAGCAGCCCGTCCCTGGTGGACATCGGCGGCGTGCCGTACGTGTCGTGGCTGGAGGCCCGTCCCGGCGGCGCCCAGGTGCGCGTCGCCCGGCTGTCCACCGGCGGCGCCGGATGGGAGAAGGTGGGTCAGGGGCTCGACGCCGCCCGGCCCGTGAACGTGGGCACGCGCGGCGCGATCGCGCCGTCGATCGGCGTGGTCGCCGGACGCCCGTGGGTGGCCTGGGGTGAGGACGACGGGCGCAACCGCGAGGTGCGGGTCGCCCGGCTGAACGCCGCGGGCACCGGGTGGGAGCAGCCGGTGGGCGGCACCAGCCCGATCAACGCCGGCCGCAACCAGAGCGCCGACCCGCCCAGCCTGGCGGTGGTGGGCGAGGTGCCCTACGTCGCCTGGCCGGAGCGCGACGCGCAGAACCGTGAGATCCGGGTGAGCCGGCTGGAGCCGGTCGTGCTCTCCACGAACGCGTCCGCCAGCGAGCAGGCCGTTCGGATGACCGCGCAGCTGCGCAGCTACGGCGTGCCGTTCCAGGTGGGCTTCACCGTGACGGGCGTCGGCGGCACCCAGTCCACCCGCCCCGGGGCGCTGGTGGGTGACCCGGCCACGGCGAGCGCGGTGGCGTTCGGGTTGACGCCGGGGCAGGTCTACCGGTGGCGGACCTACGCGGTGATGGGCGCCGGCGGCCTCACGGCCAGCGGCCCGGAGTTCACCGTCGGCACGGCCACCGTGACGCGCCTGCGCGTGACGCCCGTGGCCAAGACGGTGGTCGCCCGCCGGGGCAACCTCAAGGGGCTGCGTTTCCGCAGCTCGGTCCCCGGCATCGCCGTGGTCCGGGTGTTCTCGGGCTCCCGCCAGGTGACGGTCGCCCGCAAGCGGGTGGCCCGCGGGGTGAACACCGTGCGGGTGCGTGTGCCCCGCGTGACGGGCACGTACCGCGTGACGGTGCGCGTGGTCGCGACCGGTGGCCGCGTGGACACCGCGGCGTTCCGCCTGCGGGTCATCCCGCGGCGGTAGCCGCACGGTTCGCCGTTCCGGACCCGACCTCTCCAGGGTCCGGAGCGGCGAAGCCCGTCCGGGTCGGACCTGCACGTTCGACCACCGGCCCGGACGGTGCCCCCCGCGCGTGGGGATAAGCTGCCTGGCATGACGCCCGACGAGCTCGACCGCCTGTACACCCTGCTGCGCGTGCCGAGCGTGAGCGCGGTGGAGGCGCACGCTCCGGACATGGCGCGGGCCGCGGAGCTGGTGGCCGCCGAGCTGCGGCTGGCCGGTGGAACCGTGGAGATCGTGACCGGGGACGGGCACCCGCTGGTGGTGGGGGAGGTGCCGCCCTCCGACGGGCGCGCCTCGGCGCCGCGGGTGATCGTGTACGGGCACTACGACGTGCAGCCGGTGGGCGACCCCGCCCTGTGGACCTCGGACGCCTTCGAGCCGGTGGTGCGCGACGGCAACCTGTACTGCCGGGGCGCCAGCGACGACAAGGGCAACCTGTTCATGCTGCTCGCCGCCGTGCAGCGGCTCACCGACGCCGCGGCGCTGCCCGTCCACGTGTCGTTCGTGATCGACGGCGAGGAGGAGAGCGGCGGGGACATGGCGATGCGCCACATCGCCGCCGATGACGTCCCGGCCGCCGCCGCCGTGATCTTCGACTCGGCGATGGTGGGGCCGGAGCGGCCCTCGGTCTGCTCGGGGCTGCGCGGCATGGTCTACCGCCGGATCACGGTGCGCACGGCCGGCAGCGACGCCCACAGCGGCCTCTACGGCGGGGCGGGACTCAATGCCGCGCATGCGCTGGTGACGATCCTCGAGCGCCTGCGGCCGCACGACGGGCGGCTCGACGAGCGGCTCATGGGCGGGCGTGCCGAGCCGTCACCGCACGAGGTGGCCGCCTGGGACGGGCTGCCCACCGGCGCCGAGGTGCTGGCCGACGCCGGCCTGCGGCCGGCCGACGCGCGCGCGGCCGACGAGCTGTACCGCCGGACGCTGGCGTGGCCGTCCATCGACGTGCACGGGCTGGCCTGCGGCGAGCCCGCGGCGGTGAAGACCAACCTCCCGGCCGAGGCCACCGCGACGTTCTCCCTGCGGGTGGCCCCGGGGCAGGACGCCGGCGAGCTCGCCGGGATCCTGGACGCGCTCATCGCCGAGGCCGCGCCGGAGGGCGCGGAGGTGGAGATCACCCGGCTCGGCGAGGCGGCCCCGGCGCTGATGGATCCCCGTGACCCGGTGCTCGCCGCCGCGATGGCCGCGATCGAGCGCAGCACCGGCTGGCCGTGCGTGCCCGTCCGCACCGGCGGGAGCATCCCGATCGTCGCGGCGTTCACCGGGAAGGGCATCCCCACCGTCCTGTCGGGGTTCGGCCTGCCCGACGACGGCATCCACGGGCCGGACGAGCACCTGCGCTTCGAGCACCTGGAGATCGGCACGCGGGCCGCCATGGAAATCCTTACGGCGCTGGGCGGAATCGGGACCTGACGGCGCCCCGGGCGCCCGGATGCCCGCATCGTGCATCCACACCTTCCCGCCGGGCGCGTCTCGGCGGGAGCGGGGCGATAGTCTTCTCCGTCGGGCCCGGCGCCGCCAGACGGGCGACGCCCGGCGTTCGAACTCAAACTGCGAAGGGAGCCCGATGGCGGAGCTTTGGGGTGGTGAGACCCGGAAGGCGGTCGAGAACTTCCCGGTGTCCGGGGAGCGCGTCCCGCTTCCGGTGGTGCGCTGGCTGGGTCGGATCAAGGGCGCTGCCGCCCGCGTGAACGCGGAGCTGGGCCTCCTCGACGCCGAGCTCGGCGCCAAGATCGCCGCCGCTGCCGACGAGATCGCCGCCGGCAAGCACGACGACCAGTTCCCCATCGACGTGTTCCAGACCGGTTCCGGGACCTCGTCGAACATGAACGCGAACGAGGTGCTGGGCAACCTGTCCGGCGCGCACCCGAACGACCACGTCAACATGGGGCAGAGCTCCAACGACGTGTTCCCGTCGGCCGTGCACCTTGCCGCGCTGCAGGAGGTCGTGGAGCGCCTCGTCCCGGCCCTCGAGCACCTGCACGGTGAGTTCGCCACGAAGGCCGTGGCGTTCAAGGACATCGTCAAGTCCGGCCGCACGCACCTCATGGACGCCGTGCCGGTCACGCTGGGCCAGGAGTTCGCCGGTTACGCCGCGCAGATCAGCGAGGGCATCGGCCGCGTCAAGGACGCGACGCCGCGCCTCGGGAAGATCCCGCTCGGCGGCACGGCCACCGGCACCGGGCTCAACAGCCACCCCGAGTTCAGCGAGCGCGTGCGCGCCAAGCTGATCGAGGAGACGGGCCTGCCCATCAGCGCGCCCGCCCACCCGTTCGAGGCGCAGGGCAACCGCGACGGCCTGGTCGAGATGTCCGGCGCGCTCAAGGTGATCGCCGTGTCGCTCACCAAGATCGCCAACGACCTGGCGCTCATGGGCTCCGGCCCGCGCGTCGGCATCGGCGAGCTGTACCTGCCGGAGCTCCAGAAGGGCAGCTCGATCATGCCCGGCAAGGTGAACCCGGTCATCCCGGAGGTCGTCCTGCAGGTGTCCGCCCAGGTCATCGGCAACGACACCGCGAGCTGAACGTCCGCATCCCGCTGATGGCACGCAATCTGCTGCAGTCCATCCACCTGCTCACCAGCGCGTCGACGATGCTCGCCGACAAGTGCGTGGCGGGTCTGGAGGCCAACCTCGCCGGCTGTGAGGCGAGCGCCGAGGGCACGCTGGCGACGGCCACCGCCCTGAACCCGTACATCGGGTACGACAAGGCCGGTGAGATCGTGAAGGCCGCCACGGCCAACGGCCGTCCGCTGCGCGAGGTCGCGCGCGAGCACGGCGTGGACGAGGAGACCCTCGGCAAGGCCCTGAACCTCCGCGAGATCGCGGCGGGTTCCGGCTTCGCCGAGTAGCTGACGGGAACCCGGGGGCGGTGCGTGCGATGACCGGCGCGCCGCCCCCGCGGGCACCCGTGGACGCATGACCGACCCGGACCGCCTGCGCGCCGCCGAGTTCGAGGCCCGCGACGAGGCGGCGCCGTTCGCGGTCGCCGCGGCCGGAGCCCTCGCGCTCCTGGGGTTCGTGAGCCACCGCGCCGGCTGGGAGCTGGCCGGCGGCACGGACTGGCGGGTGTGGGGCGCCGCGGCGGTGCCGCACCTGCTGCTCGCGCTGATGCTGGTCGCCGGCCTGGGCCGGGTGGCCACCCGGGATGTGCGGCGCCGCGCCGTGCAGGTCCTGCTGGGGTTCGTGCTGGTCACCCAGGTCGCCCTGGTGGCCCTGCTGGTGACCTCGCTGGTGGATCCGGCACCCGGACGGGCCGTCACCGGCGCCCAGCTGCTGGCGTCCGCGGTCGTCGTGTGGCTCACCAACACCGTGGCGTTCGGGCTGCTGTACTGGGAGCTGGACTGCGGTGGGCCGGTCCGGCGGGCGCTGCGTGACCGCTCCGCCCCGGACTTCCAGTTCCCGCAGGACGAGAACCCCGGCCTGGCGCGGCCGGGCTGGCGGCCGGCCCTGGTGGACTACCTCTACGTGTCCCTCACGAACTCCATCGCGTTCAGCCCCACCGACGCCATGCCGCTCACGCGCACGGCGAAGGGGGTCATGGCCGCGGAGTCCGTCCTCTCGGTCGTGGCGGTGCTGGTTGTGGCGGCCCGGGCCGTGAACATCCTCACCGGCTGATGCCACCGCCGCGCGAGTCGCTCACCCCGGGGGAGGCCCGGCGGACGGCCATCGCGGCGCAGGGCCTCGCGGCCGCCCGCCCGTCGGGCGGCGTGAACCTCGGCCACGCAGCCCGCCTGCTGGACCGCCTCGGCGTGATCCAGATCGACTCGGTGAACGTGGTGGCCCGCGCCCACGACCTGGTGGTGTGGTCGCGCCTGGGCGACCACCCGCGCGACCTGCTGCCTCGCCTCGAGGCCCGGGGCGGGGCGGTGGAGCTGTGGGCGCACGAGGCGTCCATTGCGGCGCCCGCGCTGCATCCGCTGCTGCGATGGCGCATGGAGCGCCCCCACCCCTGGGGCAACCTGGCCCGCCTGGCCCGTGAGCGCCCGGAGCTGCTGGACGAGGTGGAGGCCGCCGCGCACGATCGCGGCCCGCTCACCGCGGCCGACATCGGGGCCGGTGGCCGCCGGGGACCGTGGTGGGGCTGGGACCACGGCAAGCAGGCGCTGGAGGTCCTGTTCTGGCACGGGCGCCTGGCCGTGCGGCGCCGGAGGGACTTCGCGCGGCTCTACGACGTCCCGCAGCGCGTGCTTCCCCGGACGGTGCTGGAGGCGCCGGTGCCCGCGGCCGCGGACGCCCAGCGCGAGCTCCTGGCGCTGGCCGGCCGGGCCCTCGGCGTCGGCACCGCGGCCGACCTCGCGGACGTCCACCGGATGTCCCGGCGCGAGGTGGCCCCCCGGCTGGCCGAGCTGGTGGAGGAGGGCCGGCTCGTGCCGGTGCGCGTGCCGGGCTGGGCGGAGACGGCCTACCTGGATCCCGGGGCGCGCATCCCGCGGCGCACGGCGGCCGCCGCGCTCTTGGCCCCGTTCGACCCGCTGGTGTGGTGCCGTCCCCGGGTGGAGCGCATGTGGGGCCTGCGCTTCCGGCTGGAGATCTACGTCCCGGCCGAGCGCCGCGTGCACGGCTACTACGTGCTGCCGTTCCTGCTCGGAGAGCGCCTGGCGGCGCGCGTGGACCTGAAGGCCGACCGCGCGGCGGGCGCCCTGCTGGTGCGGGCGGCGCACCTCGACGACGGCGAGGCCGGCACGGTGGCCGAGGCGCTGTCCGCCGAGCTGCGCGGGATGGCGGCCTGGCTGGGCCTGGCCGAGGTGCGCGTCGAACGCCGGGGCGATCTCTCGCCCGCGCTGCAGGCCGCGCTGGCGTAGGGAAGGGCGCGCCACACCGGCGTCACGCGGCGGTGGCTCCCGTCGACGTGTCCGCCCGAGGCGGCGCCGGCCGGGTGGCGAGGGCGACCAGTGCGCCGAGGAGGAGCGCGGCCGCGGCCGCGGCCATGGCCACGGGCGCGCCGAACACCTCGATGAGGATCCCGCCCCCCATCTCCCCGGCCGCGTACCCGACCACCGTCGCCGAGGTGGCCCAGGCGAACGCCTCGGTGGCGGCGCCGCGCGGCGCGGCACGGGCGATCGACTCCGCGTGCGCGCCGACGCCCGGGGCGATGGTGAGGCCCTGGAGGAACAGCACCCCAGCGAGCGCGACGGGCCACTCCGAGACCAGGGGCAGCGGCAGGGCCAGGGCGGCGGCGGCGACCAGCAGGCGGCGCATGCGGGGGATGGGGGCGAGGTTCCAGGGGCGAACCACCACGGCGATGCCGGCGATGAGGGAGCCCCCCGCCCACACCGCGATGAACACCCCCGCCATCCAGGTGGCGTCCAGCTCGTCCGCCCGGGCGATCAGCGCGATGGACGTCCCGCCCCAGAAGACCCCCACCAGCATGCCGATCAGGGCGAGGGACCGCACGGCCGGGCTGCGGATCGCGCCGCGTGCGCCGGGCGCGCGTCGTTCCGGCCGCAGGGCGGTGGCCGGGGAGAGGAGCATGGCGCTCATGCCGGCGGCCATGACGCCGGCGGCCGTGAGCACCGCGGCCATCGGCGAGAACAGACCCGCGACGGTCACGTGGATGAGCGGACCGCTGATGAACAGCAGCTCCTGGGCCGCCGAGTCGATCGCGAACAACCGCTGCAGGCTCGCGGGGGCCGCCGTGCGGGACAGGATCGCGCGGACGCTCGCCTCGATCGGCGGGGATGTGATGCCCGCCAGTGCTCCCAGGGCGACAACGGCCGGTGCGGGCAGGTGCGCCGCGCCCAGTGCGAGCGCGCCCGCGGCCGTGCCGAGCACGACGCGGTGGCCTCGGTCGTCGGCGAGGCGCCCGAGCACCGGGGTGGCGACCGCCGCGCCCACCGCGAGCGCGCCGCTCGTGAGCCCGGCCCACGCGTAGGAGTCGGTCGCGTCGACGACGAGCAGGATGACCGGCAGCGCCACGGTGAGGTCGCCGAAGCGCGCGACCAGGGAGGTCCACAGGAGCCAGACGGCGCCGTCACGGCGGCGATGCGCCGCCGCCGGGGGCGAGGAGGGGGATCTCACCGGCATCGGGAGAGTTGTAGTGAATGAACACTCAACAAACAAGTGCTACGTTGCGGCCGTGGCCCGCATGAAGCCCGAAGACCGCCGCACCGTGCTCCTGGACGCGACCGTCCGGGTGATCGCCGCGCGTGGCTTCGCCCGGACGCGGGTCAACGACATCGCCGCCGAGGCGGGGGTGAGCGTCGGGCTGCTGCATCGGTACTTCCCGACCCTCGACGACGCCCTGGCCGAGGCGTTCGCGGCGGTTGCCGAACGCGAGCTGCGTGACCTCGACGCGCTTCGGGGCAGCCCGACGGACCAGCTGCGCCTGATCCTGAACGACTCCATCCACGAGGCCGAGGACTGGATCACGATCTGGATCGACGCATGGGGGGAGTCGCTGCACCGGCCGGCGCTGCGCGACACCGCGACGCGGTACACGCAGGCGTGGCGTGACCGGCTGGCCGCACTGTTCCGCGCCGGCACCGAGCGCGGCGAGTGGCGCTGTGAGGACCCCGAGGACTCGGCGGCCCGCATCGTCGCGTGCATCGACGGCATCGCCCTGCACCTGGCGATCCACCCGCCGCCCGGGGGGACCCCGGCGGCGGTGTCGTGGGTGCGGCGGCTGCTGGCCGTCGAGCTCGGCACGGACGAGCGCGCGCTCTTCGGAGCGGAGTGGTCCGCCGGGGCCGCGACGCGCGAGTGAGGCCCGGGCCAACGCTGGGGCGTGCGGTTGGGCGCGCCGATGTGCACTTGCACCTGGATGGGCGCACGGCCGGCGGCCGAGGCGGCCGGTGGCTCGTGAAGGCCTGCCGGCCCAGGGGGCCCCGGGGCATCAGGGGCGGGCGACCGGGCGGCGGGGCGGTGGTGCCGCCCCGCCGCCAGGAGATGGTCAGGCCGCGACCTCGGCGGGGTCGCGCACCTCGCGGGCGAAGGCGCGGCCCGCGTCGATGACCGTCTGGAACACGTTCGCCTTCGGCGTCACGAACCGCGGGGGCTCGGGCAGCTGTCCGATGAGGTCCGTGGACACCAGGACCTGCCCGTCGGTGCCGATGCCGGCGGCGATGCCGATGGTGGGTGCCGACACGGCGGCGGTGACCCGCGCGGCCACCTCCGGGTCGACCGCCTCGATGACCACCGCGTAACAGCCCGCCGCGTCGAGGGCCCGGGCGTCGGCCAGGATCTGGTCGGCCTCCTCCTGGGTCTTGCCGCGGCGGCGGCGCTCGGTGTGGGTCTGCGGCAGCAGGCCCACGTGCCCCATCACGGGGATCCCGTCGGCGATGATTGCCTCCACCTGCGGCACCAGCGCGCCCTCCAGCTTCACCGAGTCGGCGCCGGCGGCGATGATCGCCCGGGCGGTCTCGACCGCCTCGGCGGGGGTGCGGTAGGTGTCGGCCGGCAGGTCACCCACCAGGTGGGTGCGGGTGACGCCGTTGCGCACGGCGCGGACGTGGTGGCAGATCATGGCCAGGTTCACCTCGCGCGTGGTGGTGAAGCCCAGCTCCACCTCGCCCAGGCTGTCGCCGACCAGGATCAGGTCGAGCTCGCAGCCGTCGAGGGCGAGGGCGGTGGGGTAGTCGTACGCGGTGAGCATCGCCAGGCGGCGACGGCCCTTGGTGGCACGCAGCTCGGGGGCGGTGAGCCCGCCGCGTGCGGGGATGAGGGGGTTCGGGACCCCATACATGCGTTCAGCCCTCCTGCCAGGAGGCCGGGACGGCCTCCAGCGCGGACATCTCGTGGTTGTGCTCGTCCACGTGGACGACGGTGGGCTCGAAGCCGCGGCACTCGGCCTCGGCGTACTGGGCGTAGCTGATGACGATCACCAGGTCGCCGGGCTGCGCGAGCCGTGCCGCCGCCCCGTTCAGACAGATGACGCCGCTGCCGCGGGGACCTTCGATCGCGTAGGTCTCGAAGCGGGCGCCGTTGTTGATGTTCACCACGTGCACCTGCTCGTACGGCTGGATGTCCGCCGCATCGAGCAGATCGGTGTCGACCGTGATGCTGCCGACGTAGTTGAGATTCGCGTCGGTCACTGTCGCGCGATGGATCTTGCTCTTCATCATCGTGCGGGAGATCGGCGGCACGTGGCCCCTCCGGGTCGTCAAGTGGGTCGGATCAGGGTGTTGTCGATCAGGCGGGCCGGGCCCACCTTGGCCGCGACGCACAGCGTCGCGGGGCCATCCAATGTCGTGATCGGACGAAACGTGTCCGGGTCGACCAGTGCGGCGTAGTCCGGCGCCACACCGTGGGTGCCCTCCATGACCGCCATCGCCGCCGCCTCGATGCGGCGCGCGTCGCGTTCGCCCGCGGCGGCCGTTGCCTCCGCGGCGGCGAGGCCCCGCGACAGGCTCAGCGCGGCCACCCGGTCCTCCGGACCGAGATACGCGTTCCGGCTGCTCATGGCCAGTCCATCGGCCTCGCGGACCGTGGGCACGACCTCCAGCGCGATCTCGTCGAGGTGCAGGTCGCGCATCATGCGCCGCACCACCGCGACCTGCTGGGCGTCCTTCTGTCCCAGCAGCAGGCGGTCCGGGCGGACCATCAGCAGGAGCTTGGCGACCACGGTCGCCACCCCGGCGAAGTGGCCGGGGCGGATCGCCCCCTCCAGCCCCTCCGAGGGGCCGTCGACGGTGATCGTGGTGGCGAACCCCGGGGCGTAGATCCACTCCGCGCCGGCGGAGCCCGCCATCTCGGCGTCCCGGGCCTCCTGGCGCGGGTACCGCGTGAAGTCCTCGTTCGGCCCGAACTGCGTGGGGTTCACGAAGACGCTCACGATCACCCCGGCGCCCGTCGCGGCCGCGGCGCGCACCAGCGTGAGGTGCCCCTCGTGCAGCGCCCCCATGGTGGGGACGAACGCGACGGAACGGCCCTCGGACCGGATGGCCGCGACCGCGTCCCGGATGCCGGGCACGGTGCGGGCCACCGGAGGGTGGCCCCCCGCAGGGGCGGAGTGAGGTGTGGGGTCGGTGTCGGGTGCGTGCATGACCCACCATCCACCGCGGATGCGGTGTTCGGCGGACAACACTTCGGTTCTGGGGACGGTGGAACCGCCCACCCTCTCGGACCTGGGCTCCAACTCCGCCAAGGTGGGCGGATGCCGGGCTGGCCGTGAAGGCGGCGCCAGTGTACGCCCGCCGTGCGCCGCGGGTAAAGGGGCGCGCGAGGACTTCACCGAATCATCGCCGTCCGCGATCGGGGGTACGTTTCCCCACATGGACGGCGCGCCGGTGACGCGGTCGGCCCGGGCGGCCGAGCTGGAGGCATTCCACCGGGACCACGTCCTGGGGTGCACGCGGTGCCCGCTCAGCGAGGGCCGCACCCAAGTCGTGGCGGGCTCGGGCAGCCCGGACGCCCGCGTGATGTTCGTGGGCGAGGCGCCCGGCTACCACGAGGACCGCACCGGGGTGCCGTTCGTGGGCCAGGCGGGAAAGCTGCTGGACGGGCTGCTGGAGGGCATCGGCCTGCGCCGCGACGACGTGTTCATCGCGAACGTCCTCAAGTGCCGCCCTCCCGGCAACCGCGATCCGCAGCCCGCCGAGATCCGGTCGTGCGAGCCGCACCTGTTCCGGCAGGTCGCGATCATCCGTCCCGCGCTCATCTGCACGCTCGGCAACTTCGCCACCAAGCTGCTCTCCGGGCGCCCCGACGGCATCTCGAAGGTGCACGGCTGCGAGCTGCCCATGGAGATCGGGGGCCAGCCCACGCTGCTCTACCCGCTGTTCCATCCCGCGGCCGCGCTCTACACGCGGGCGATGCTCGCCACCCTCGAGGAGGACTTCGCCCGCATCCCGGAGCTCATCCGGCGGGCGGACGGCGTGGTGTCGGCCGGACCGGCGCCGCCGGTCCCGGCTCCCGCCCCGGACGCGCCATCGCCGGAGCCGCCGCCCGCCGAGGCGCCCGCGGCGGCGGAGTCCGCCGAGCAGCTCGGCCTGTTCTGAGCGCCGTGGGCCAACCGGGCGAGCTCGTCTCGGGATCCCCCCGGGCCACCGATGCGCTGGGCGCCGCGCTGGCCGGGTGGCTTGAGCCCGGCGACGTGGTGCTGCTGCGCGGGGAGGTGGGCGCGGGGAAGACGACCCTGGTCCGGGCGGTCGCCCGTGCGCTGGGCGTGGAGGGCCCCGTCACGAGCCCCACCTTCACGCTGGCGCAGCGGTACGCCGCGCGGATCCCGGTCCTGCACATCGACGCCTACCGGCTGGGCGGCGCCGACGACGAGGAGCTGGGGCTGCTGCTGGATGGCGGCGCCGACGGGGTGACCTTCGTGGAGTGGCCGGAGGCCCTCGCGGCGGGGCTCCCGGCGACGGCCGTCACCGTGGACCTCGAACACCTGGGGGGTCGGCGGCGGTTGGTACGTTTCACCTGCGGTGATCCCCACCGCGCCGCCTCACTGGGCCGACTCCTTGACGACCTTCGCGCTCGACACATCGACGACGAGCCCGAGCCTGGCCCTGACCCGCGATGACCGGGTCCTCGCCGAGCTCTGGCTGGCGCCCGCCCCCGAGGCGGGGCGCCGCGTGCTGGAGGCCGCGCACCACCTCATGGCCGCGGCGGGTGTGGACGTGCGCGACCTGACGCGCATCGTGGTGGGCGTGGGCCCCGGGGGGTTCACCGGGCTGCGGATCGGGATGGCCACGGCGATGGCGCTCGGGCAGGCCCTGCGGATCGAGGTGACCGGCGCGTCGTCGCTGGAGGCGCTGGCCCAGGGGATCGCCGACGCCTCCGATGCCGAGGTGGTGGTGCCGGTCACCGACGCCCGGCGGCGGGAGGTGTTCACGGCCGCCTACCGGACGGGGCCGGACGGCCTGCTCACGCAGCTCGCGCCCCCGGCGGCCGTCCCGGTGGCCGCCTTCGGCGCGCACCTGGCAGGGCTGGGCACGGGTGTGGCGATCGCGGGTGACGGCGCCGGGCTGGTGGGCGATCCGCCCCCGGGCGCGCGGCTCCTGCCGGCCTCGTCTCCGGGGCACCGGCTGGGCGCCGCGGCGCTCGTGCGCCGGGTGGCCGCCGGAGCGGGACTGCCCGTGGCGCCGGTCTACGCCCGCCTGCCGGACGCCGAAGTGAACCGCCTGAAGGCGCTCCAGGCGGCCGGGTGATGGCCCGCGGCCGCCACGGCACGGGTCGCGGTGACGCCCCCACCCAGGAGCCGCCGTCGAAGGTGCGTCCCATGCGCGCCCGCGACGTGCAGCAGGTGCTGGGGATCGAGCAGCAGATCTCGGCGACCCCCTGGCCGCGCCACATGCTCCTGTCGGAGCTCGGCCGCCCGGGCACCATCGACCTGGTGGCCGTCGAGGGGGCGGCCGAGGTCACCGGCTACCTGCTGGCCTCGCGCTACGCCGACGTGTGGCACGTGCTCAACGTCGCGGTTCGTCCCGACCGCCGCAGGCGGGGGATCGGCCGGACCATGATGGTCGAGCTGTTCGACCGGGCGGCGGGCAAGCCCCACCTGGGGTTCACCCTCGAGGTGCGGGTCTCCAACGCGGGCGCCATCCGGCTCTACCGGGAGCTGGGCTTCGCCGACCACGGGGTCCGCCCCGGCTACTACTCCGACAACAACGAGGACGCGCTCATCATGTGGCGCTCCGGCGTGCCCGACGACATGCACGGGATCGCCCGGTGATCGACGGGCCCGTCCTCGCAATCGAGACCTCCTGCGACGAGACGGCCGCCGCGGTGGTGGAGGGCCGGGTGATCCGCTCCTCGGTGGTCGCCTCGCAGGCGGAGCTGCACGCGCCGTATGGCGGCGTGGTGCCCGAGGTCGCCGCCCGGCATCACCTGGGCACCGTGAACGCCGTCGTGGACCGCGCGTTGGATGAGGCGGGGCTCGGGCTCGGCGACGTGCGTTGCATCGCCGTCACACAGCGCCCCGGACTCATCGGCGCACTCCTCGTGGGAGTCGCGACGGCCAAGGCGCTGGCCTACGCTGCCGGCAAGCCGCTCATCTGCGTTGACCACCTGCTCGGACACGTCTGCGCCGCCTGGCTGGAGCCCGTCGCCCTGGACCCGCCGTTCGTCAGCCTCATCGCCTCCGGGGGACACACTCGCCTGGACCTGGTGGAGGACTGGGCCACCCCCCGAACCCTCGGCCAGACCATCGACGACGCCGCCGGGGAGGCGCTCGACAAGGGCGCCCGGCTCCTGGGCCTGGGCTACCCGGGCGGGCCGGCGCTGGAGCGCCTGGCCGCCGGCGGGGACCGCGCGGCCCACGACTTCCCGGTCGCGCTGGGCGGCCGCTCCGCGCGCGACTTCAGCTTCGCCGGGGTGAAGACCTCGCTGCTCTACCGGGTGCGCGGCCGCGACGACGTGTCCGATGCCGAGCGCGCCGATCTGGCGGCCTCGTATCAGGAGGCCGTGGTGCGGCCGCTGGCGGAGCGCCTGGTGGACGCGGCCGTGGAGCACGGGGTGCCGGCGGTGGCCCTGGGCGGCGGGGTGGCCGCCAACGGCCGGCTGCGCGAGCTGGTGACCGATCTGGCCGACCGCCGGGGGCTGCGCGTGGCGGTCCCGGACCGGGCCCTCTGCACGGACAACGCGGCGATGATCGGTGCGGCGGCCCAGTTCGCGACGATCATCGCGTGGCCGGACTACCTTGCGATGGACGCGATGCCCACCGCCCCGCCCGGGGGGATCGCGGCATGAGGCGGCGCCGCGTCGCGCTGGGCGCCGCGGGCGGCGTGGTCGCGCTCGTGGTCGCGGTGGCCGCGGTCGGGCAGGGCGACGGCCCGGTGCTCCCCCCGGGCGACGGCCCGGCGCAGGGCGATCCCGAGCGCGTCTCCGCGCTGGCCGCCGCCGCCGCGTGGGCGGACAGCCTGTCGGGCGTGCGTACGCCGCGCCTGCCGGATCCCGGCGCCACGGAGCACCTGGTCGTGCTGCTGGACGGACCGGGCGCCGCCTGGCGGCCTCCGTGGCGCCGCGCGGACGCGGCCGCCGAGATCGCCGAGCGCCAGTCCGCCCTGGAGCCGGCGCTTTCGGCCCTGGGCGGGGTGGTCACCGCGCGGTGGCGGGTGGCGGTGGCGGGGCTTGCGGTGGAGGTGCCGGCCGGCCGGGCCGACGCGGTCGCCACCCTGCCCGGGGTGCGCGCGGTCATGCCGGTGGGGTACCTGGCGCCGGCGGCCCGGGGCACGGGCCCGGCGGGCCCCTCCGGGACCGAGGGCGCGCAGGCGCTCGCCGGCGGCGTTCAGCCGGCGCACATCGCCCTGGTGGACACCGCGGTGGACCCGCGGACCCCGCAGCTGGGCGGCGGGATGGGCCCCACGTATCCGATCATCGGCGGTGCGGACTTCGTGGACGGCGACGCGGACCCCACCGTCGGGGAGGGCGCCGCCGCGTGGGAGGCCCACGGCACCCAGATGGCGGGGCTCGTGCTGCGCTCGCCCGCGCTCGCCGGGCTGCCGCCCGAGCGCGTCCCTCGTCTGCTGGCCTACCGGGTGGTGGCAACGGAGCGCGTGGGCGGGCAGGAGCTGCCGCTGGCGCGCACCGATCGGGTGATCTCGGCGATCGAGCGCGCCATCGACCCGGACGGCGACGGCGATACCGGCGACCGCGCCGAGGTGGTGCTGCTGGGGCTGGCCGGCGGCTTCGCCGGCGGCGGCGAGGACGCCGTGGCCCTGGCCACCGACGGCGCCACGCGCGCCGGGGCCCTGGTGGTGGTGCCGGCCGGCAACGACGGTCCCACCTTCGCGCGGCTGGGCAGCATCGGGCAGCCGGGTGCCGGCAGCCGTGTGCTGACGGTGGGCGGGCTGGCGGGCGCCGACGCGCCGCGCCAGGCGCGCCTGAACGTGCGGGTTGGGCCGGCCGGCGCGGAGCTGGCCCCGTTGCCGCTGCTGGGACCGGATCCGGTGCCGGCGCCGGCGCGGCTCGTCGCGCTGCCGGGCGTGGACGGCCCCGGGCCGGGCACGGACCCCGCCGAGTACGCGGCCGCGAGGGCCGCGGGGGCCGATCCCGCCGGCGCGGTGGTGATGGTGAGCCGCGGGGGCGGCACCTTCCAGCAGAAGGCCGCGGCCGCGGCCGCGGCCGGGGCGGCCGCGTTGCTGGTGTGGGACCGGGCCGGGGTGGGGGTGTTCCCCAGCGGGGCATCCGACGGCGGGCCGGTCATCCCGGTGCTCGGCGCCGGGCGCGAGCAGGGACGGGCACTGGCGGAGCTCATCACCGGCCAGGCCGGAACCACCGCGACCATCGAGGTCCTGGACCGCGACGCCGCCCCGGCGGCGGTGGCCTCGTTCTCGTCCACCGGGCCCACGGCCGACGGCCGCGTGAAGCCCGACCTGGTGGCGCCCGCGGTGGAGGTCCCCACGGCATGGCCGCCCGGTCCCGGCGGACAGGCGCGGAGCGCCACGATGACCGGCACGTCCGCCGCCGCGGCCCAGGCCGCCGCGCTCGCGCTGCGCACCCGCATCGACCGGCCCGCCCTCGCGCCCGAGGACGTCCGGGCGCTGCTGGTGGCCTCCGGGGCCCCGCTGCCCGACGTGCGGATGGTCGCCCAGGGCGCGGGCCGCCTGACGCCACCGGGCACGCCCGCCGCCGTGCTGCGCCCGCCGATCCTCACGGCGGCCACCCGGCCCGGCGTCCCGCGCGTGCGGGCCGTGGTGACCGACCTTGCGGGCACGGGCGGCACGTACCGGCTGGTGGTGCTGTCGGCCGCCAACCGACCGCTGGCGCTGGGCCCGCGCGTCACGGTGCCCGCAGGGGGCCGCGCCCCGGTGCGCATCACGCTGCCCTCACGCCCGCGCGGATGGAGCGGCCGTGTCGCCATCGTCGAGGACGGCAGCGGACGGGTGGTGTCGGTGACCCCGGCGGCCACGTTCCCGCCGCGCCGGCCGCAGGAGGGCGAGATCGGGGTGCCCCGGGTGACGGTGCGGGACGGCGTCGCCCAGGCCGTCGTGCGGGTCGGCCGCCTGGTTCGCGACGGCGACCGCGTCTGGAGCGCGCCGCTGCGCGAGGTCCGCGTGCAGCTGGCGCCCATGGACGGCTCCGAGCCGGTGGTGCTCGCGGGCGTCCGCGGGGCGCACGACTGGCCCGCCGGGACCTACCGGTTCGTCCTGTCGCGACGGCTCCCGACGGGCGGGACCGTGCCCGAGGGGCGCTACCGGCTGCTCGTGGAGGCCCGGACCGCGGAGGGCAGGGCGGTGTCCGCGGAGTCGGACACGTTCAGGCTGCGCTAGCCGGATGCCGTGACATAGTGGCACGGCGCACTTGTGGAGGGGCGGGCCTCCACGTAGTTTGCGACGCGTTGTCACAAAGCCGGAGCAGTGGGCGTCGCCGCCCGCCTGAGCAGGTATCTGCAGGTCCTGACGCAGGCGAAGAAGATGGGCAAGACGAGCATCAGCTCGCAGGCCATCTCCGAGTACACCGGCGTGAACCCCACCCAGATCCGCCGCGACCTCTCGGGGTTCGGCAAGTTCGGCAAGCGCGGTGTCGGCTACGACATCGACAGCCTCATCGAGCAGATCCGGAAGATCCTCCGCACCTCGGGCACCCACAACATCGCCCTGTTCGGGGCGGGGAACCTGGGGCAGGCCATCGCGTCGTCCAGCGTCTTCGGGGACCACGGGTTCCAGATCTCGGCGATCTTCGACGTGGATCCCGGCCGGGTCGGCACCAAGGTGGGGGAGATCACGGTCCGCCACTACGACGACCTGGCGGAGGTCGCGGCCTCCGACGGGATCATGGTGGGCGTGCTCGCCATCCCCGGCGAGGTCGCCCAGCAGGTGGCCGACGACCTCGTGGCCGCCGGGGTGAAGATCATCTTCAACTACAGCGACGCGCTGCTGTCGGTGCCGTCGGACGTGACCGTCCACACCTCGAGCCCGGCCGTCGAGCTCCTGTACGCCCTCTACTTCTACCTGTCGTAGGCGGCGGGCGGCCGGAGCACGTGCCACACTTGCCGGGCGTGGACAGCGAGTCCCCCTCAGCGATCCTGTCGGGCGTGCGAGAGCGCTTCGACGACTCCACCGACTTCACCGTCGGCATCGAGGAGGAGTTCCAGCTCCTCGACCCCGTGACCCTCGGCCTGGTCAACCGCTTCGAGGAGTTCATGGCGGCGGCCGAGCCGCCGCTGCTGGATCGCCTGGCCGGGGAGCTCATCGCCAGCGAGGTCGAGTTCAAGACCTCGGCGCACGACACGCTGCTCTCCGCGGCCCGTCAGCTCGCGGAGGGGCGGCGCGACGTGATCGCCCACGCGGACCGGCTGGGGATGGCCGTGGGCATCACCGGCGCCCATCCGTTCAGCCCCTGGGCCGACCAGCGGATCATCGACACGCCCCACTACCGCCTGGTGGAGGGCGAGCTGGGGTACATCGCCTGGGTGAACAACACCTGGGCGCTTCACCTGCACTGCGGGGTGCGGGGCGCCGACCGTGCCGTGCGCGTGTCCACCGCGATGCGCAGCGTCCTGCCGGAGCTGCTGGCCCTGTCGGCCAACAGCCCGCTCTACGCCGGGCGCGACACCCGCCTGGCGTCCGCCCGCACCCAGCTGTTCGTGAAGAACTTCCCGCGCTGCGGCGTCCCGGACGCCTACGCGAGCTGGGACGAGTACGCGGCGCACGTGCGGCTGCTCGAGTCCACGAACTCCATCGTCGAGAGCACGCAGATCTGGTGGAGCGTGCGGCCGCACCACAGCTTCGGCACCGTCGAGGTGCGCATCTGCGACGGCCAGACCGAGCTGGCCGACAGCCTCGCGCTGGTGGCCCTGGCCCTGGCCTGCATCGCCGGGTTCTGCGCCGACCACGACGAGGGCCGCCCGCTTCCGGCGCATGCCCGCGGGCTGATCGACGAGAACATGTGGCGCGCGCAGCGTCACGGGCTCGACGGACGCCTCATCGACCTCGACCGCGGGGTCGAGCGCCCGACCGCCGAGGCCATCCGCGGGCTGCTGGAGCGCACCGAACCCCACCACGCCCGTCTGGGTCTGTCACCCTTCCTGGGGCACATCGAGTCGATGCTTGCCGACGGCAACGGCGCGCACCGCCAACGTGCGCTGATGACCGAGCACCGGGGCGACCTGCGGGCCGTCCACGCCTCCGCCGTGGAGCGCACGCGCGCATCCGCCCAGGAGGTCCTGTCCATGCTGACCGCAGGAGTGAACGCGTGACCGACGAGCCGATGACGGCCGGGCCCGAGCCCGGCGAGGAAGGGCTTCCCACCCCTGAGGAGCTGGCCGCGCAGTTCGTCTACCGCCTCGGCCGCACGCCGGTGCGGGACATCCTGATGCAGTCCATGGCCACCATGAACGACGTGGCCGGCATCCGGATGGGCCTGGGCCCCGAGGGCGACACGGTGAAGGACATGGGCCAGGCCCGCCTGGCCATCGAGACGATGCGCGCGCTCATCACGGTGGCCGAGCGCGAGGTGGGCGCCGCGGCGATCCGCCCGTTCAAGGAGCCGTTCGCCTCGCTGCAGATGGCGTACGCGCAGGTCGCCGAGGCCGACCAGGCCGCGGGCGGCGAGGCCCCGCCGCCGCCTCCGTCGCCGGAGCCGGACCCGGCGTCGCGCCTGTGGGTGCCGCCGGGGTCGCGCGGCTAGGAGCCGAGCGTGGCGCGGGTCGCCGAGATCGGGGTGTTCGGGGGCTCCGGCTTCTACTCGCTGCTCGACGAGGTCGAGCGGGTGGAGGTGGAGACCCCGTACGGCCCGCCCTCCGCGGTGCCCGCGGTGGGGGAGCTGGGCGGCCGGCGGGTGGCCTTCATCCCCCGGCACGGCGAGCGGCACCAGTTCCCGCCGCACGCCATCAACTACCGGGCCAACGTCTGGGCGATGAAGGAGCTCGGCGTGGACTGGGTGCTGGGCCCCTGCGCGTCCGGGAGCCTGCAGCCGCACGTGCGCGTGGGCGACTTCGTGGTGTGCGACCAGTACGTCGATCGCACCTCGGCCCGGCGCGACACGTTCTACGACGGCCCCGAGGCCGTGCACGTGTCGGCGGCGGACCCGTTCAGCCCGGTCCTGCGCGGTCTGCTCATCGAGGGCTGCCGTGCGCTGGACGTCCCGGTGCACGACGGCGGCACGGTGGTGGTCATCCAGGGCCCCAGGTTCTCGACCCGCGCCGAGTCGCGGTGGTTCACCTCGATGGGCTGGGAGGCGATCAACATGACCGCCTACCCGGAGGCGCACCTGGCGCGCGAGCTGGAGCTGGCGTACGCCAACGTCGCGCTCATCACCGACTACGACGTCGGCCTCGAGGGGATGGAGGGACTCCCCCCGGTCACCGCCGACGAGGTGGTGCGGACCTTCGCCCTCAACAACGAACGGGTGCGGGAGCTCATCAGGTGGGTGATCCCGCGGATCCCGGCCGAGCCCGACCCGCACTGCGCCAACGCCCTGGAGGGCGCCCGCCTCTGACGGGCGCCGAGTGGTGCAGTGGTTGTTTCGGCGCCCCGCAGGGGCGCCGTTTGCTTCTCGCTTGTGGTCGTTCTCGGTGCTTTTCATCGCCTGGTCGACTCGCGCAAGCGCTGCCCATGTGCGCGTCTGAGGGCGTTGGCCCCAGGAACAACGGCTTGCGCCTGCGCTGCCACTGAGCTGAGCTCCCCATCCTTGGGTCGCCCTCATCCATTCCTCGCCGTCCACAAGGGCTGCCTCGCATCCCCGGACAGTGGTGCACCGCATGATGGGTCGCCGCGCCGGGACGGCGCGGTTTCCACCCCTGGCGCGCTGGCCGGGTAGCTCACGGCAATTCGACTATCAGTGCCCGTGTGGACGCTGATCCCAGACGGCCGCAGAGCACCCAATCCGGTGGACGACTGCCAAAATCAGTCGGCTCATGGATGAGCCGAGCTGGTTGGTTGCAGGCAGCCGAAAGGCGTGGTTCCTGGGGCCAACGTCGCCGGACGCATCTCAGCGCCAAACCTCGCGCGAGGCCGGGCGGCAATAGAAGTCCGCTGAAACGACCACAAGTGAGAAGCAGACTGCGCCCCTGCGGGGCGCCGAAGGAACTACTGCACCTCGCAGAGCCCGGATCACGACCACAAGTGAGAAGCAGACGGCGCCCCTGCGGGGCGCCGAAGGAACTACTGCACCTCGCAGAGCCCGGATCACTCCCAAGCCCGGATCTCGACCACAGGTGAGAAGCAAACGGCGCCCTGCGGGCGCCGATGGAACTGCTCCACCTCGCGTTCGGGAAACGGCGTCTGACCCGATCTGGTAGAAACCGCGCGGCTTTTCGGGCCGTTCCCCCTGTGCCGCCCGTGTGTCGACTCGGGGGGCGGGGCGCGGCCCTGACCACGGCGGGCGGGATGGCTTCCCCGCCCGACGCACTCGGATTTCGGAGGACGCACTTGGCCGACTTCCTGTCGGACAACACAGCATTGCTCGCGGTGATCTGTGGTCTTGTCGCCGTCGCGTACGGCATCGGACTCACCGCGTACCTGCTCAAGCAGCCTGCGGGCAACGAGCGGATGCAGGAGATCGCGAAGGCCATTCAGGAAGGCGCCCAGGCGTACCTGACCCGGCAGTACACGATCATCGCCGGTGTGGCGGTGGTCCTGTTCTTCGCCATCGGCCTGCTCGGTGGCACGGTGGACTCCCCGCTGCTCGGCTGGGAGGCCGCGATCGGCTTCCTCATCGGCGCGGTCGCGTCCGGTGCAGCCGGCTTCATCGGCATGAACGTCTCGGTGCGGACCAACGTCCGGACGGCTGAGGCCGCCCGCGGTGGTCTCGGCAAGGCGCTGGGCGTCGCCTTCAAGGGCGGCGCGGTGACCGGTCTGCTGGTGGTGGGCCTCGGCCTGCTTGCCGTGGCCGGCTACTTCCTCGCGCTCGGCGGCGACGCCGAGGACGCCGTGCCGCTCATCGGCCTGGCGTTCGGTGGCTCGCTCATCAGCGTGTTCGCCCGTCTGGGCGGTGGCATCTTCACCAAGGGCGCCGACGTCGGCGCCGACCTGGTCGGCAAGGTCGAGGCGGGCATCCCGGAGGATGACCCCCGGAACCCCGCCGTGATCGCCGACAACGTGGGCGACAACGTCGGCGACTGCGCCGGCATGGCCGCCGACCTGTTCGAGACCTACGCGGTCACGACCGTGGCCGTGATGTTCCTCGGCTACCTGTTCTTCCAGGTGCCCGGCTGGGACGGCATCAACGCCGTCATCTACCCGCTGGCGCTCGGTGGTGTCTCGATCTTCGCCTCGATCGTCGGCACGTGGTTCGTCCGCGTCCGCGAGGGTGGATCGGTCACCATGGCGCTCTACACGGGCCTCGGCGTCGCCGCGGTCCTGTCCGCGCTGGGCTTCCTGCCCATCACCATGTGGCTCCTCGACGGCGCGCAGGCGACCGCCGAGAACGGCCCGGTCGGTGGATGGGTGGACTACTACTGGAGCGCGCTCATCGGTCTCGGCGTCACGCTGGGCCTGGTGGCGATCACCGAGTACTTCACCGGGACCATCTGGCCGCCGGTGAAGAAGATCGCGGCCGCGTCGGAGACCGGCCACGGCACGAACATCATCGCGGGCCTCGCCGTGTCGCTGAAGGCGACCGCGGCTCCCGTGGTGGTCATCGTGGCGGGTATCGCCGGCTCGTACGAGCTGGGTGGGTACTACGGCATCGGCGTCGCCGTGATGTCGATGCTGTCGATGGCGGGCATCGTCGTCGCCCTCGACGCCTACGGCCCGATCACCGACAACGCGGGTGGCATCGCCGAGATGGCGGAGCTCCCGGACTCGGTGCGCGCGGTCACCGACCCGCTGGACGCGGTCGGGAACACCACGAAGGCCGTCACCAAGGGCTACGCCATCGGTTCCGCCGGCCTGGCCGCGGTGGTGCTGTTCGTGAGCTACTTCGAGGAACTCAAGAAGGCGATCGTCGACGATGGCGGTGTCTTCAACGAGACCACGGTGAACTTCTCGCTCAGCAACCCGTTCGTCGTCTGCGGCCTGCTGATCGGCGGCATGATGCCGTTCCTGTTCGCGGCCTTCTCGATGGAGGCCGTCGGCCGTGCCGGCGGTGCCGTCGTGGAGGAGGTCCGCCGCCAGTTCCGGGAGAACCCCGGGATCATGGAGGGGACCCAGAAGCCCGAGTACGCCCGCTGCGTGCGGCTGGTGACGGCTTCGGCGCAGAAGGAGATGCTCATCCCGGGCCTCATCCCGATCGTGTTCCCGATCGTGGTGGCGTTCATGTTCGGCATCAACAACGGCCGCGAGATGCTCGGCGGCCTGCTGCTCGGCGTGATCGTGACCGGCCTGTTCGTCGCCATCTCGATGACCTCGGGCGGTGGCGCGTGGGACAACGCCAAGAAGCTGATCGAGGACGGTCACCACGGTGGCAAGGGCTCGGAAGCCCACAAGGCCGCCGTCACGGGCGACACGGTCGGTGACCCCTACAAGGACACCGCCGGCCCGGCCATCAACCCGATGATCAAGATCGCGAACATCGTCGCCATCCTGATCATCCCGTTCCTGGTCTGATCGGTTCGGCGCTCCCCGGGGCAGGACGCCCCGGGGAGCCGCCGGCTTCTGTAGCCTCGGCGTCATGACCGATGCCGCCGAACGAGCCTCGAGCCGCCTGCCGCGCGTTCCCCACGCGTCCAAGCCGCGGCCCGACGAGAAGATCCGCAAGCGTGCCGGGGTGGACCTCCAGAACGGCTGGATGGGACGGCACGGAACGCTGTACCTCACCGATGAGCGCCTGGTGTTCGTCCCCACGATCATCGACACCGCGCTGCGCGCGAAGCGCCGGGAGATCTCCCTCGACCACCTGCTCGAGGTCGAGCGCTTCCCCAAGAGCCCGGACGAGCTCCCCAGCGCGGGCAAGCGCCCCCGGCTCTACCTGCACACCGCCGAGTGCGTGTACCAGTTCGTCGTGCCGGACATGGACTCGTGGATCGACTCCATCGAGGTCGTCTACAACATCCGCGCCAAGCGGGGACTCACGCACCGCCCCCGGATCGTCCGGGAGGGCGTGGAGAACCTCCTGATGGCGGAGGAATAGCCGTCACACGCCGGGTCGTCGGGCTCCTGGGGTAAACTCCCCGAAATGGCCCGACGATTTTCCCATTTCCGGTGATCACCATCTCCGAGAAGAGCCGCGCGGCGGTCCAGGCCCTCACCGAGCTCGCGGCCCGCGGTGAGACGGCCCCGGTCCCGATCCTCGAGATCGCCGAGCGGCGGGGCGTGCCCCTGCACCTCCTCGAGCAGCTCTTCGCCGGCCTGCGCCGCGCGGGGGTCCTGCAGAGCCAGCGCGGGGTGAAGGGCGGCTACTCGTTCCGTCGCGCCCCGGCCGAGGTCTCCCTCCTGGAGGTCGTGGAGACGGTCGACGGGCGCCTGTCAGGGGCGGACGGCCCCACATCGGGGTGCGATCAGGTGTGGGACGACACCCGCCGATGCGTGGCAGGGTTGCTGGGTGAGCTCACGATCGCCGACATGGTCGAGCGAGAGAACCGGCTCACGCAGGCACCCATGTTCCACATCTGACCGACACCGGAGCCGCATGAGCCTCATCACCCGCCCCGACGATGTCCGCTTCGACCTGCTGGGGATCGGCAACGCGATCGTCGACATCCTGGCCCACTCCGACGAGGGGTTCCTCGAGGGCCATGGCCTGAACAAGGGCACGATGACGCTCATCGACGTCGACAAGGCCGAGGAGCTCTACGGCGACATGGGGGCCGCCAAGGAGGTCTCGGGCGGCTCGGTGGCCAACACCGTCGCCGCCGCCGGCGCCCTCGGCGCGCGGGTGGCGTACATCGGCAAGGTCCGCGACGACCAGCTGGGGACGATCTTCCGCCACGACATCCACGCGGTGGGCGTGCACTTCGAGACCCCGCCCTCCACGCAGGGCGCCGCGACGGCGCGCTGCTTCGTGATGGTCACCCGGGACGCCCACCGCACGATGGCCACCCACCTGGGGGCGTGCGTGGAGCTGGGCCCCGAGGACATCGACACCGAGCTGGTCGCGCAGACCTGGATCACGTACCTCGAGGGGTACATCTGGGACCCGCCGCGCGCCAAGGAGGCGCTGCGCGTCGCGATCGACGCGGCCCACGGCGCCGGGCGCCTGGTGGCCCTCACGCTGTCGGACCCGTTCTGCGTGGAGCGCCACCGCACCGAGTTCCGCCAGCTGGTGGAGGGCTCGGTCGACATCCTCTTCGCGAACGAGCACGAGGCGATGTCGCTGTTCGAGGTCGACGACGTGTGGGAGGCGGTGACCCGCCTGCAGGCAATCGGCCGGATCGCCGCGGTCACGCGCTCCGACCAGGGGTCGGTCGTGGTGACCCCCGAGGGCGTCTTCGAGGTGCCCGCGGTGCATGCCGACCAGGTGCTCGACACCACCGGGGCCGGGGACCTGTACGCGGCCGGCTTCCTCTACGGGCTCACGCAGGGATGGGACGCGGAGCGTTGCGCGCTGGCCGGCGCTGCCGCGGCGGCGGAGATCATCAGCCACATCGGCGCCCGCCCCGAGGCGGACCTCACCGAGGTGGTCCGGTTGGCGATCGGCGAGGAGGTCGGCACATGAGCACGAGCACAGCGAGCCGCGGCGGGATCGCGGACTCGATCATCGATCTGATCGGCCGGACCCCGCTCGTGCGGCTGCGCATCGGCGAGGACACCGGGGCCACCATCCTGGGCAAGCTCGAGTCGTTCAACCCGGCCGGCAGCGTGAAGGACCGCATCGGCCTGGCCATGATCGAGACGGCCGAGAAGGAGGGCCTGCTCACGCCAGGCCAGTCGGTGATCGTGGAGCCCACCTCGGGCAACACGGGCATCGCCCTGGCGTTCGTGTCGGCGGCCAAGGGCTACCGCCTCATCCTCACGATGCCCGAGACGATGAGCATGGAGCGCCGGGCCCTGCTGCGCGCCTACGGGGCAGAGCTGGTGCTCACCCCGGGCGCCGAGGGGATGCGCGGCGCCATCGCGAAGGCCGAGGAGATCGCCGCCTCGACCCCCGGCAGCTTCATCCCGCAGCAGTTCAAGAACGGGGCGAACCCGGAGATCCACCGGCGCACCACCGCGCTGGAGATCTGGGAGGACACCGGCGGCGAGGTGGACATCCTCGTGGCGGGCGTCGGCACCGGCGGCAGCATCACCGGCGTGGGGGAGATCCTGAAGGAGCGGCGGCCCGGGTTCCGGGCGGTCGCGGTGGAGCCCACCGACTCGCCGGTGCTGTCCGGCGGCCAGCCCGGGCCCCACAAGATCCAGGGGATCGGCGCGGGGTTCGTGCCCGGCGTGCTGAACACCGAGGTGTACGACGAGGTCCTCACCTGCACGGCCGAGGACGCCTTCGTGACCTCCCGCCAGCTCGCCCAGAAGGAGGGCATCCTGGTGGGCATCAGCGCCGGCGCCAACGTGTGGGGCGCGGTGCAGCTCGCGCGGCGGCCCGAGAACGCCGGGAAGACGATCGTGACCTTCCTGTGCGACACGGGCGAGCGGTACCTCACCACCGCCCTGTTCGCCGAAGCCTGATCCCCACGCCGGCCGCGGCGGTGCCGCGGCCGGCGATCAGGCCCGCTTGATCAGCAGCGCCCGCCGGCCGCGCTCGGTGAAGCCGAGGCGGCGCAGGAACGCGCCGGCGTCGGTGCCGTCCTCGGCGAACGCCACCAGGTGCGTGCCGTTGGCCTCGCGCACGTGCCGGGCCACGGCCGCCACCAGGCCTCGCCCGATGCCGAGGCGGCGGTACTCGGGCACAACGCCCAGCCAGTCGATCCAGCCGTCGGGCAGGTCGGCGTGGGCGAACCCCAGCAGGTGTCCCGACGAGTCCCGGGCGATCCAGAACGCCCCGTGCCCCTCGCCCCACTCGTAGCCGGAGGGGCTGCCGAGCTCACGGAACGCGGCGACACCCTCCATCGCGGCGGCCTCGGCGATGCTGAACGCCTCCGCCCAGTCGTTGCGGTACGGCACGTACTCGATGCCGACGACATGCCCGGAGGGCACGCCCTCGGCGGGGCGCGCCAGCACCGCGCCGCGCGCGTAGGTCTCGAATCCACGGGATGTCAGGAGCCCGACGAGGGCGTCGTCGATGGCCACCTCCGCGTCCCAGGGCGGCTCCGGAAGCCGTCCCAGCAGCGCATCCAGCGCGGCGCCGTCGCGGGCCCGCAGGCCCTCCAGGCGGACCGCAAGCGCGGTGGGTGAGGGGCGGAGTCGGCAGGTCGCGCCGTCGACGTTCACGGCCGGACCGGGGGGCGGCGTACCCATGGGGACCAGCCTATACTGGCCCGCATGCCCGCGACCCGGCATCCCCGCCCGACGCGTCCCGGTGGTGTGGTGGGGCGGATTCTCCTGACCGCCCGCCGCGACATCGCCGCGGTCAAGGAGCGCGATCCCGCCGCGACATCCACCGCCGAGGTGCTGCTCTACCAGGGGCTCCACGCCGTGTGGATGCACCGCCTCGCGCACGCCCTCTACCGCCGGGGACTGCGCTTCCCCTCGCGGCTGGTCTCGCAGGTGTCGCGCTTCCTGACCGGCATCGAGATCCACCCCGGCGCGCAGATCGGGCCCGGCTTCTTCATCGACCACGGCATGGGCGTGGTGATCGGCGAGACCACCGAGATCGGCGAGGACGTCACCGTCTACCAGGGGGTCACCCTCGGCGGCACCGGGGCGCACGGCGGCAAGCGCCACCCCACGGTGGGCGACCGGGTGATCGTGGGGACCGACGCGCAGGTGCTGGGACCGCTGCAGGTGGGCGACGACGCCAAGATCGGGGCCGGTTCCATCGTCATCCGTGACGTGCCGCCGCGGTCGACCGTCGTCGGCAACCCGGGGCGCCCGGTGATCGTGGACGGCCAGCGCGTGCCGGAGGAGCCCCCGCTGGAGCACAGCCACCTGCCCGACCCGATCGCCGAGGCCCTGCAGTGCCTGGTCACGCGCATCGGGGAGCTCGAGGACGAGGTGCTGGCGCTGCGCGAGGGCCGGGAGCCGCCGCCGCGGGAGGACCGCAACGGCGACTGCATGCCCTCGGTCCGCGAGCAGATCAGCCGGATCCTCGGCGCCGGGGGCCCGCCCGCCTGACGCCGTGATCGCCCGGGGCCCGCCTAGCGGGGCGGCTCCTGCGTGGTGGTGGGAGGGATCCTGATGGTGGGGATCCTGATGGTGGTGACGATCGGCGGGATGCGGATCGTGGTGCGCGTGGTGGTGATCGTCCGCGGCGGATCCGGCGTGCGCGTGGTCGTCGTGGGCGGCGGGTCCACGGGGACGCGCTGCGTCGTCGTGGGAGGTGGTTCGCGCACCGTCGTCACCGGGGGCGGCTGCCGCACGGTCGTCACCGGGGGAGGCTGGCGCACGGTCGTCACCGGCGGCGGCTGACGCACGGTGGTGGAGGGCGGTGCGATGGTCGCCGGCGGCGTGGCGATGGTGACGGCCGGCGGCTGCGGGTCGGACGGCTGCGTGGGCGTGCCCGCGACGGGCACCGCCGGCGCAACCGCCGTGGACGTGCCCGGTGCGCCTCCCGGCGCGCGCGGCGGCCTCGGGGCCCGTGGCTCGGTCTGCGGGGCCGGCCCCGCGGATGCGGGATCTGCCGGTGCGGCGGGCGCGCCCGCGGTGGTCGTCACCGCACCGCCGCCCGTGGTGGTGCCCGGCAGCGGCGGCTTTGGCAGCTCCTGGGCGGCGGGCGGCGGCGCCGCGACGCTGCCCGCAGGGGCGGGGGTCACGGGGTCCGGCAGTGCCGCGATGTCGCGCGCGGGCTCGTCGGCGCCTCGGAGCGCGAACACGGCGGACCCGCCGCCGATCACCAGCAGGGCCGCCGCGGCGCCCACCAGGGCGGCGGCACGGCGCCGGGACGACCAGGAGGTCCACAGGCCGTCGGCCGCTCCGGCGGCACCCGTCGCCGCCCCACCGGCGGCACCCGTCGCCGCGCCACCGGCGGCGGCATGCGACAGCGCCCGGGTGCCGCCGCCGGCCGCACCGCCCACGTCGCCCCCGGCCCCGGCCGCCCCGCCGTCGTCCCACGAACCCGAGTCCGTGAACCCCTCGAGCAGCCCCCGGGCGGATGCCGCCCGGAGCGTCTCGGCGCCCAGCCCCAGCAGGACCGGGATGGGCAGCCATGCGCGGTAGCGGATGCGGGCGTCCTCGAAGGATGAGCGCACCTGCGCGCAGGTGGCGCACGTGGACAGGTGCTGTCGCAGGACGTACGCACGGTCCTGGTCGAGCTGCCCGTCGATGAGGGAGCCGATGTCGGCCAGCCGGGCCCGGCAGGCGGGCGCCATGCGCTCCTCGTCCACCGAGGCGATGCGCAGCTGCCGGCGCAGGCCCAGCCGGGCGCGGACCAGGAGCTGTGCCACCGCGTCCGGGGTGACCTCCAGGACCTCGCCGATCTGCGCGTAGTCCATGTCCTCGAGCTCGCGCAGCGCCAGGGCCAGGCGGTGCCGCTCGGGCAGCGCGGCGTTCGCCCGCTGGACGGCGTCCTGCTGGTCCGAGAGCAGCATGGCCCGCTCGGGGTCCGTCTCCAGGGCGGTGTCCGCCCCGGCAACCAGCTCCAGGTCGTCCACCGCCACCTCGCGGCCCCGCCCGGCCGCGCCGTCATAGGCGAGGTTGCGCGCGGTGCGCCGCAGGTAGGCGGCCAGGTTGACCTCGCGCCCCTCCAGGGCGCCCAGCCGGGCGAAGACGCGCAGGAAGCTCTCCTGCACCAGGTCGGCGGCGTCCTCTCGGTTGCCGGTGAGCCGGTGGCAGAAGTTCAGGAGCCCGCGCTCGTGCCGCGAGAACAGCTCCAGGAAGGCCTCCTGGTCGCCGTTGGTGGCGCGGTGCGAGAGCTGCTCGTCGGTCAGTGGGCCGAGCGGTCCGTCTGAGCGGGTGCTGGTGGACACGGGTCCGGGCCTTTCCGGTGACTGGCGCGAAGATATTCCTCGAATGCGGCGTGGCGCGCCAGATAGGCGGTCAGTCTGCGGAGCCCCAGGGCTGACCAATCGGCCAGCATGCGTTCGCGGACGTCCATGGGGCCCGTCACGGGCGAATGGGTCGGGGGGTGCCGGCGTGCGCCGGCGCCCCCCTCGGTGGAGCCGTCCCTGTCGAGGGGTCCGCAGCTCACCGCTTGGCGATCCCCATGGGGAACGACAGGGTGTCGGCGCCGGCCCTGACGCGGACGAGGTGCCTGCCGGCCGTCGGGGCCGTGAAGGTGAACAGCACGAATCCGGGGCCGCCGGCCCGGGCCTGGCGGCGCACGATCGTCCGCCCGCCGGAGGTGACGCGCAGGATGGCCACGCGCACGGTCGTGCGTTCGGCGACGCGTACGCGGATCCGCAGCGTGCGGCCCTGCACGGCCCGGTTGAGGCGTGCGGCGCCGCGGATGAGGTCGTCGGCGGCGACCGGCGCGGGGGTGGTCGGGGTGCCTGGCTGCATGCCTGCGGCACCGCCCGCGGGGGAACCGGTCTGCTTGCCGGGGTCGGTCACCTGCACGCCGCCGCCGCCCGGGGCGGGCGCGCCGGTCACGGTGAACGAGAACGCCTGGGTGCTGGTGTTCCCGGCCCTGTCGGAGACGGTCAGTGTCCCGTTGTACGTGCCGGGGTTCGCGAAGGTCTTGTTGAGCTGGAGGGCCTTCACCGGGGCCGTGCCGTCGCCGAAGCTCCAGGTGGCGGAGGCGGTGTCGATGCCGCTGGTGGCGTCGGTGGACGCGGCCGCCGAGAAGCCCACCGGGACGCCGGCGTCCGCGGCGGGGACGCCCGCGGTGACCACCGGGGTGGGCTTCGAGCGGTCGAGGATGATCGTGCCGCTCGTTGCGGGGCTGCCGTTGCCCTGTGCGCCGAGGTTGATCACGAAGCCGCCCTTCGGGGCGTAGGAGCGCGCGCGGTCGCGGTACTTCACCCAGACGGTGCGGGCGCCGTCGGCGCCCTCGGGGAGCGTGAAGGGCCTGGTGGCGGCCATCGGGACCGGGCACTCGGCGGTGTCGGTGAGCAGGTTGCACGTGAACGTGGTGTCGGGGCTGATCTGGACCCCGCCGACGCCGCTGGAGAGCGGGTCGCTTGCGGTGAGGTTGAGCGTGACGGCGCGGGACGCGGTGTAGGTCGCCCCGCCGTTGACGCTCACCGAGCCCGACGGGTCGGTGGTGTCGGTGCGGGTGGTCACCGGGTCCGACCAGACGCCCGAGACCGGGAGGGCCGCGTAGGCGAGGCACACGTTCCCGGCCGGAACCGCGCACCGGGTCTCCATGGCCTGCACGCGCACGCGGGAGGTGTGGCCGTTCTGACGCCCGCCGACCGTGGCCTGCAGATCGTCGGTGACCGTGGAGTGGTCGTCGCCGGTCTGGAGGTCGTGGACCTCGACCCGGTACGCGCGGTTCTTCGAGAGCGGTGTGAAGGCCGACGCCGACCAGCTGGGGGTGATGCTCGTCCCGATCGCGAACTCCGGTGGATCGGCCAGCACGGGCGGGGTGGGGGCGGCGATCGCCGCGGCGCCGGCGGGGAGGGCCAGGGCCGCCGTGACGACGAGCGGGAGTGCGATGCGGATGCGGGGCATCATGTCGGGGCTCCGTGGTGCGGTGCGGTGAGCGAGGACGGGGCGGATGCGGGACGGCCCAGGTGGCCGTGCAGCCGCGGGTGGATGCCGAGCGGCGGCCGGCGCCGGGGCGCCGCGTCGCAGCGGCGCCCCCCGCGGGTGAGCCGTCCGGTGACCGAGCGGCAGGTCATCGCCGGGCGATGCCCATCGGGAACGTCAGCCGGTCGGACCCGGCGGTCACCCGGACGATGTGGCGGCCGGCCTTCGGCGCGACGAACGTGAAGACCACGAGGCCGGGACCGGCGGTCCTGGTCTGCCGGCGCACGACGGCCTTCCCGGACGAGGCCACGCGCAGGATGGCCACGCGCACCTGCACCCGGCTCGCGAGCCGGACCCGGATCTTCAGGGGCTTGCCCTGAACCGCCCGGTTGAGGCGCTTCGCGCCGCGGATGGGGTCGTCGATCGACTGACCGCCCGGCGTGATCCCCGGCGTGCCGGTGCCGGGGTCGACGACCACCACGCCGCCGCCGCCGGGGGCCGCGGCGCCGGTGACGGTGAACGAAAAGGCCTGGCTGTTGGTGTTCCCGGCCTTGTCCGAGATCGTCAGCGTGCCGTTGTACGTGCCCGGGGCGGCGAACGCCTTGTTGAGCTGCAGGGCGTTCACGGGCGCCGTGCCGTCACCGAAGTTCCAGACGGCGGAGGCCGGGTTGATCCCGCTCGTGGCGTCGGTGGAGGACGATGCGGAGAAGGCCACCGGGACGCCGGCGTCGGCGGTGGGCACGCCGGTCACCACCACCGGGGTGGGCTGGGAGCGGTCGAGGATGATGCTGTCCACCTCGTCCGTGGAGGCGTTGCCGCTGGCGCCGGTCGCCAGCACGAGGCCGGTGGAGCCGTACACCCGGGCGTTGTCGCGGTACCGGACGCGCACCGTGCGGGCCCCGTCGGGACCCTCGTCGAGCGTGTACGACCGCGGGCTGGTGACCGGCACCGGGCATTCCGCCGTGCTGGTGGCGATGTTGCAGGTGAACGTCGCGTCCTGGCTGATCTGCACGCCGCTCACGCCGCTCGCCGGGTTGCCCGCCGACGGCGGGTCGGTGGCGGCGAGCGTGAGGTTCACGGTGCGGCTGGTGGCGTAGGTGGCGCCCCCGTTGATGCTCATCGACCCCGTTGGGTCCGTCGCGTCCATGCGCAGGATGTCGGTGGCGGACCAGGGCCCGGCCGTGACCAGCGGGGAGTGGGCGAGGCACAGCGGGTTGGGGCCCGGAACGACGGCGATGCAGAGCCGCTCGACGGCGCGCACGCGGATGTCGTAGCGGTGGCCGTTGGCGCGGCCCGTCACGGTCCGGTCCAGGTCGGGGGCGTCGACGGAGAACAGCTGGATGCCACCGCCGGTCTGGTCCTCCACCTCGAGCTGGTAGCCGCGGGCGATGGAGTTCGGGGTGAACGTCGCCGCGCTCCACTCGGCGGTGAACTGCGACCCGATCGCGAAGGGGGGACCGTTCTCCAGAACCGGGGTGGAGGGCGCAGCGGCCGCAGGACCGGCGACGGCCAGCGTGGCGGCGGCGGAGGCGGCGAGGGCGAGG
>LNFL01000160.1 GCA_001464275.1 Actinobacteria bacterium Ga0077560
GGGGCTCATGATCGCCAGCTCCGGCCTGGCCGCGCTGCGCGTGGAGCGCCTGCGCGAGCCGTCGGGCAAGTACACGATCGTCGCGTTCTGCGGGCTGCCGGAGCTCCCGAACCGCGACGAGGAGCGCCGCGCCCTGCGCGTGTTGGTACACGAGCGTCCGGCGACCGCACAGGCCGCCGCCTGGCTGGACCTGGACGAGCCGCCGGACGGGTCCGCCGACGGCTGACCCGGGAGCGCCGGTATCCGGGGTCGCGAACGACGTTCCCGGGTAGCATCGCCGGCATGGCCGTGGATCCCATCGAGCTGGGCGACGTCGTCGCCGACGACCGCGAGGCCCGCTACGCGATCCACGTCGTCACGGGGTCGTCCGACCCGTACTGCGGCCGGCATGCGATCGCCATCGCGGTGGGCGCCGGCCCCGGTGCGCAGCTGCACAGCTTCGACCTGAACCGCCGGGAGTCGGCGCTGATCGGGACGGACGTGGGGCGGGACTACTTCCGGCGGCTGGCCGCACAGGTGCGGCGCAACCCCGACCGGTACCGATCCCGGCCCGTGCGGCGGAAGGGTCACCGGGACCCCTGACCGCCGCACGCGCCGGGAGGGAACCGTCGGTCAGCTGAACCCGCCGACCTGCATGATGAGCATGCGGCCGTAGATCTTGAGGCTGTTGCCGAGGCCCGAGGAACACTGCAGGGCGACCGTCCGCGTCTGGCCTCCCGGGACGAACGTTCCTCCCGTGATCGTCAGCACCTGCTCCTGCGCGCCGTCCAGGTCCCCGCGGACCTCGGCGTTCTGCGCCCCCATCAGGGCTCCGTCACTGTTGAGCCGGCAGAACGTCGACACGCTGTCGCCGCCGATGTCCGGGCTGCCCCACGATGTCTGCACCGTTGCGATGACCACCCAGCTGCCGGCCGGCAGGGTCCGCTGTGCGACGACCTGGGGGATGCCGGTGGGGGTGACCGATCCGTCCTCGAACGTCGCGGTCGAGATGCCGGCGGGGCCGGCGGGACCCGCCGAGCCCTGCGGCACCCGCCGGACCCTGCGCACCTGCCGGACCCTGCGCACCTGCCGGACCCGCCGGACCCGCCGGCCCCGCCGGACCGGTGGCGCCGGTCGCGCCCTTCGGGCCTGTGGCGCCGGTTGCGCCGGTCGCGCCCTTCGGTCCCATCGGACCCCTCAGCCCCATCGGGCCGACGGGGCCCCGGGGGCCGGTCTCGCCCTGCGGGCCGCGCTGGTTCCACGTGACGGTCCGCTCCGAGTTCCTGCAGTCCTGGCCGGGCTGCACGATCCGCGTCGTCTGGCCCTTCTGGGCCACACACGCGGTGATCGTCCCTCCGCCGTTCCCGGTGCTGGTCGCGACGGCGCCGACGGCGCCCACGGCGATCACCGCACCCGCCAGCATCAACACGTTGCGCATGCGCTCTCCTCGAGGGTTCGGTTCAGGTGACGCCCCTGGCGGCGAGCCGCCCGACGCCCACCCCCGTGAGGCGTCCGGCCGGCTCGCCGGGGACGCTGGTGGCCGCCAACGCGCCCCGCGAGGTATCCGAGGGATGAAACGGCCCATCCCCGGCGCAGATCTGGACGTTCGGAGGGGACCGTGCCCCGGCCGTCCTCTCCGAACGACCGGTCCCGGATCCGCGATCCCGCCGTGGCGGCGGTCCCCGGCCATGGCGTTTACTTCCCGGCGTGGAGCCGACCCCGGAGAGGCTGTCCCCACCCGAGCGCTCCGCCCTCGCGGCGGCGGAGACCGAGGGGATCCCGTTCCTCGTCCATCGCGACGAGCATGGCGACCTGCGCATCGTCCCCCTCACCTCCGGCGACCGCGTCACCGTGGGCCGCGCCGCCGCGAACGACGTCGTGCTGGCGGGCGACGCCGAGGTGTCGCGGGCGCACGCCGTGCTGGAGCCCTCGGGTGGCGGCTGGAACGTGGTGGACGACGGCATGTCCCGGAACGGCACGTTCGTGAACGGCGAGCGGGTCGTGCGCCACCGGCGGCTGGAGGACCGTGACGTGCTCCGCATCGGGGGCACGACGCTGCGGTTCCGCTTCCCGGCGATGGTCGCGGACGACACCACGGCCATCGCGGCCAAGCTGCCCGATGCTCGCATCAGCCCCGCCGAGCGCCGGGTCCTTGTGTCCCTGTGCCGCCCCATGCTGCGAACGGGCGGCACCGGCCTCCCCGCCGGCAACAGCGAGATCGCCTCCGAGCTGTTCGTGTCGGTGCCCGCGGTGAAGAGCCACATCCGCTCGCTGTTCACCAAGACCGGTGTGGACGTGCTGCCGCAGAACCACAAGCGCATGGAGCTCGCGCGCCGGGCCATCGAGAGCGGCCTCGTCTCGGCGAGGGACCTGTGACCCCAGGGCCCGGCACGCGCTTCGGCCCGTACGTCCTGGGAAGGGTGCTGGGCCGTGGCGGGATGGCCGTCGTCCACGAGGCCACCCACGCGTCCACCGGCCGCGTGGTGGCCCTCAAGCTCATCCGGCCCGAGCACGCCGGTCCGGACTTCGCCGACCGCCTGCGCCGTGAGGGCCGCGCCCAGGCCGCACTGGACCACCCCAACGTCGTGACGATCTACGAGGCCGGCACCTCCGAGCACGGCCCATGGCTGGCCATGCGCCTGGTGGAGGGCACGACCCTGTCGGACCTCATCGACGCCGGCACCCTCGACGCCGCATCGGCGCTGGACATCCTGGACCAGGTCGCAGCGGCCCTCGACGCCGCACACGCGGCCGGGCTGGTGCACCGGGACGTCAAGCCGCGGAACGTGCTGGTGTCCGAGGACGGCACCGCCTACCTGGCCGACTTCGGCCTCAGCCGTCCGAGTGCCGGCGACGGGGCGACCGTGACCGGCCACTTCATGGGCACGCTCGCGTACGCGGCTCCCGAGGTGCTGCGCGGCGAAGAGCCCGGTCCGGCGGCCGACCGCTACGCGCTCGCCGCCGTGCTGTTCGAGTGCCTCACCGGCAGCACCGTCTTCCCGCGCCCGTCGCACGCCGCGGTGGTGTTCGCCCACACCAACGAGCCCGCCCCGCGGGTCAGCGGCCGGCGTGCCGGTGTGCCGCCCGCGCTGGATGCCGTCGTCATCGACGGACTTGCGAAGGACCCCGCCGCGCGGCCCGCGACGGCTCACGCGCTGGTGACCCGCGCCCGGTCGGCATTGCGCGGCGCGCGGCTGGGACCGCCGCCGCCGCGGTCACCGGTGCCCCCGCAGGACGACGCCACCACCGGCGCGACCCTGCCGATGCCCTCCGCCCCGGCACCCGCCCCGGCCGGGCGCGTCCGGCGGGCCGCCGCGATGGCGGGCGTGGCCGTGCTCGCGGCGGGGGCCGGCGCGGCCGCGGTCGCCCTGCTGCCGGACGACGGCGCACCAGCCGCGACCGCGGAGCTGCCGGCGCCGCCGGCCGGCACACAACTGCTGGGCAGCGATCTGGCCCTCACGGGCCGGTCGGTCGACTGCCTCGGCGGCACCGTGAAGGAGTCCTCCCCGGCCTGCACCGTCTTCCAGGACCGGGACGCGCGCCGCACGCTGGTGGTGCCGCGCGATGGCGTGGTGCGGCGGTGGGCGGTGCGCTCGGCCTCCGGGGAGTTCGCCCTGGCCGTCCTGCGGCGTCGCGACGACGGCTACTTCCAGATCGCGCGGTCCCGCAACGAGTTCGTGGGCAGCCTGGGGCCGCACGCCTTCGCGACCGACCTGGCGGTGGAGCAGGGCGACCGCCTCGCCTTGGTGGTGGTGCGCGGGTCCGGTGTGGGGGTCGCCGACGTCGCCGGCGTGACGACCGGGCGATGGGTCCCGCCCCTGCGCGGCACGATCGCGCCGCAGGAGGCCGGCCCCGCCGGCGAGCTGCTGCTGCGCGTCGACTACGTCCCGGGCGCGCGGCAGATCGTGCCCGCCGCCCTCAGCGGCGCGGAGGCGGAACGGGCGCCCGGCGGCGAGGTGATCGCCCGCCGCGTCGTGCGGGTCCTCCCCGGCGAGCCGCCGATCGAGTTCCGGCTGGCGGTCGTGAACGGGCGGGGCGTTCTGGACCTGCTGCGCGACGGCCGGCGCTTCGCCCGCAGTGACGTCCCGGGACTCGCCGGGCCTCCGGGTGACATCGTCCACCTGGCCGCCACGGCCGTCCCGGACAGCGGCGGCCAGGTCGGTATCGACGTGTGGTTCACCCCGGAGGGCAGCGACCGGCTCATCCGCCACTACTACGGCTACTCACCGGTTGAGGGTCTCGTCTTCGTCAACTGAACCGGTCGCCGGGTTCCGTGTGGTCCGGCGGCTCGGCGATTCGGTGTGGGAGGCGGTGCAGCCGGAGCTCGACCGGCGTGTGGCGTTGCGGCGCCTGCCGGAGGGCACGGCGCTGCGGACCGTCGCGTGGCCGGACCGGGCCGGGGTGGTGAACCTCTACGCCGTCGTCGAGGACGCATCCGGGACGTACGTGGTCACCCGGTTCGTTCCCGGGGCCCGGACCCTCGCGGAGCTGGGCGGCGTGCGCTCCGGTCGGCGGCACCGCTGGCTCGACCAGGTGGCGGCGACCCTGGAGGGGACCGTCCACGGCGACCTCACCGACGCGGACATCCTCATCGACGCCTCCGGACGTGCCCTGGTGACCGGCTTCGGCCGGGCCGCGCCGGACGCGACGCCGGCCGACGACGCTGCGGCGATCGCCCGCCTGCGCCCCGTGTCGCGTCCGCGCAACCGGTTCGTCGTGATCGGTGGTGCTGCGGCCGTGGCCGTGGGCGCCGCGGTGCTGATCCTCGCCACGCGCGGATCGGAGGCCCCGCCCCCGGTGCCCAGCGGCGCGATCGGCGTCGGCAGCCCGCTCCGGGACGGCCCCGTGGCGTCGGTGGACTGCGAGGACCGGCCGCCCGGCGGGGACTCGGTGGCGTGCAGCATCCTGCAGGGCGACCTGGCGGGCCGGACGCTGGTGGTGCCCTCCGCGGGGATCGTGCGCGCCTGGTCGGTGCGGGGCGCGCGAGGCCAGCTTCAGCTGCAGGTGCTCGTCCCCGACGGGCCCGGGTTCCGCCAGGCCGGCGCCGGCCCGGTCGTGACGATCCCCGACACCGGCGTTCAGGTGGTGGCCACCGACCTGTCGGTCCCCGCGGGCGCCCGCTTCGCGCTGGGGCTGGCGCCCGGCAGCGCCGTGGGCCTGCGCAACGACGTGGCGGGGGCGCGGACCCTCCGCTTCTACGGCGCGCTGCGCGGAGATCCTCGCGTGCCCGACGACACGCGCGGCGCCGGCCAGGAGCTGCTGCTCCGGGTCGACGTCGCGCCCCGAGGATAGGGGGGTTCATCCCCCGGGCACCTGGCGCGGCCGCTTCCCGTCGGGGACGCTTCGCGGGTGAACCCTGACCCCTCCCCGGGGCCGCCGTGGCCGCACCCAACCGACCGGACCCGTCCTCCGGCGCCCAGGCGACGTGCTGCTGAGGCCTCAGACGAAATACCCTCACCCGGTGACCCGCTACGCCAAGGAGCCGGAATGACCCGTGGCCTGCGCCCCTGGCACCTGGTCGCCGGCCTCGCCGTCGTCCTTGCGGCCGCACTGCCCGGCGCGTCCCAGCCGCCCGCGCCCACCTGGGCGCCCGGGTGCACGCTGTTCCCGGCCGGCAACGTGTGGAACCAGCCGGTGCGCGACCTCCCGGTGCGCGCCGACTCCGACCGGCTCATCGCGGCGATCGGCCTGGACACCGGGCTGCACCCGGACTTCTCGGACGCCGGCCGCTACGGCATCCCGTACAACGTGGTCACCACGCGCACGAAGCGCGTGCGCGTGCGGTTCGACTACGCGTCCGAGTCGGACCGGGTGGGCTATCCCATTCCCGCCCGGCCCCGCATCGAACGGGGCTCCGACCGGCACATCCTCATGGTGGACCGCGACCGGTGCCGTCTCTACGAGCTGTTCGACGCGCGCAAGCGGGCCGGCCGCTGGGTCGCGGGCAGCGGGGCCACCTGGGACCTGCGCTCCAACCGCCTGCGGCCCGGCGGGTGGACCTCGGCCGACGCCGCGGGCCTGCCGATCCTGCCCGGCCTGGCCCGGTACGACGAGGTCGCCCGCGGGGCGATCCTCCATGCGCTGCGGTTCACGGCGCCGCGCACCCGCAACACCTACGTGTACCCCGCCCGCCACCAGGCGGGCAGCGCGGATCCGTCGCTGCCGCCCATGGGGATCCGCGTGCGGCTGAAGGCCTCGGTGCCCCTCGGCGGGTTCGGGCCGCAGGCCCGGATCGTGCTCACCGCGCTGCGCGACTACGGGATGATCCTCGCCGACAACGGTTCGCCCTGGTACATCACCGGGGCGCCGAGCCCCGGATGGGACGACGACGACCTGGCCGGGCTGCGGCGCATCACCGGATCCGACCTGGAGGTGGTCGACACCTCGCGGGTGCGCAGCAGGCCCTGAGCGCGCCCTCCCGGCGACCCGCATGGCGGCGACGGCCGGGACATGCGCAAGGATCAGGTCATGGAGGACCTCATCGCACTGCTCGAGCGCTGGTGCGCGATCCCCTCGGGCTCCAATGATCCCGACGGCCTCGCGGAGATGCACGCCGCGGTCGCCGCCCACCTGGCCCCGCTGGGCTGCCTCATCGAGGACGTCCCGCTGGCCGGCGGGAGCCCCGCGCTGCTGGCGACCATGCGGCCGGAGGCGCCCCTGCAGGTGCTCCTGAGCGGCCACCTGGACACGGTGTACGGGCGCGAGCACCTGGGTGCCCGCCGGGAGGGCGGACGGCTCATCGGGCCGGGCACGGCGGACATGAAGGGCGGCCTGGCGGTGATGATCGCCGCCCTGGAGCGGTTCGAGCAGGCTCCCGAGGCGGCGTCGCTGGGCTGGCGGGTGGTGGTGACCCCCGACGAGGAGATCGGGTCGCCGCACAGCGGCGCCCTGCTGCGCGACCTGGCCCGGCGCAGCACCGTGGGGTTCGTGATGGAGCCGGCCACGGAGGGCGGCGGCCTGGTGCGCAGCCGCATGGGAGTGGGCGTCTTCCGGCTGGTGGTGCACGGCCGCGCCGCCCACGCGGGCCGGAACCCGGAGGACGGCCGCAACGCCGTGGTGGCCCTGTCGGAGCTGGTGATGCACGTGGCCGCGCTGCACGACCCGGCGCGGGGCGTCCTGGTGAACCCGGCCCGGCTGGGCGGCGGCGGCGCCACCAACGTGGTGCCCGAGTTCGCGGTGGCGGAGGTGGACGTGCGCGTGGCCCGGCCCGCGCAGGCGCTGGAGCTGCCGAAGCGCCTGGAGGCCGCCGCGGCGGAGGTGGCCTCCCACCACGACCTCGACGTGACCGTGGAGGGCAGCTTCCATCGTCCGCCGATGCCCTCCACTCCGGGGTCCGAGGCGCTCCTGAAGGGCGCGCGGGAGTGCGGGGCGCTGCTGGGCCTGCGCCTGGAGGGCGTGGACGTGGGTGGCGGATCCGACGCCGCGCTGCTGGCCGACGAGGGCCTGCCGGTGCTGGACGGCCTGGGCGTCCGCGGCGGCGGGATGCACAGCCCCGATGAGCACCTGGAGATCGCCAGCCTCACCGAGCGCACCCTGCTGCTGGCCTGCCTGCTCACCCGCCTGGCCCGCGCCGAGATCTGGCTGCCGGAATGGGGCGGGCGCTGAGCGAGCTCCACTACATGCGGCCCGTCGAGCGCGGCGACCTGCCCGGGCTGCTGGGCCTCGCGGACGTCCTGGGCGGGGCCGTCACAACCCTCCCGCCCGACCGGGAGTCGCTGGCCGCGCGCATCGACGACTCGGTGGCGGCGTTCGGGCGCCGCATCCGCAGCCCGGGCTCGGAGTGGTACCTGTTCGTGCTGTGCGACCCCGCCGGGACGGTGCGCGGGACCTCGGGGATCATCGGCCGCGTCGGGGGCTTCGACCCGTACTACGCGTACGAGATCCGCACCGAGGTGCACGAGCACCCGCCCCTGGGGATCCGGAAGGAGGTGGAGGTCCTCCATCTGCGCCGCGAGCACAAGGGGCCGTCGGAGCTGGCCAGCCTGGCGCTGGACCCCGCGCTGCGCGCCAAGGGCCTGGGACGGCTGCTCTCCCTGTCGCGCCTGCTGTTCATGGCGGCCCAGCGGGAGCGGTTCGCCGACGTGGTCATCGCCGAGCTGCGCGGGTACCAGGACCCCGATGGCCGCTCGCCGTTCTGGGAGTCGGTGGGCCGGCACTTCTTCGACCGCAGCTTCGCGGAGGCCGATTTCCTGTCCGGGCTCGGCAACAAGGACTTCATCGAGGACCTCATGCCGCGGCACCCCATCTACCTCTCGCTGCTGCCACCGGAGGTGCGCGAGTCGGTCGGGCGACCGCACCCGCAGACCGAGCCGGCCATGCACATGCTGGAGCGCGAGGGCCTCACGCGCTCCGGCGAGGTGGACATCTTCGACGCCGGCCCCATCGTGGCCGGCCGGGTCGACGAGCTGGCGACCGTGCGCGGCCACCTGCGCCTGCGCGTGCGGCGCGTGGCGGACCGCCAGCCCGACGGCCCCATCTGCCTTGTCGGCAACGGGCGCGTGGACTTCCGCGCGGCGCTGGCGGCGGTGGGCGATGAGGGCGAGGATGCGGTGGCGCTGTCCCGCGCCGCCGCCGCGGCGCTGGGCGTGGGCCTGGGAGATGTCGTGCAGGTGGTGCGCCGGTGACCGAGCTGATCAGCATCGACCCCTCCACGGGAGCGGAGGCCGGGCGCGTCGCGGTCACCGACGCGGCGTCCGCGGGGCGCCTCATGGAGGCCGCCCGCGCGGCGTTCCGGGAGTGGTCGCGCCGGCCGCAGGATGCGCGCGAGGCGGTGCTGCGCCGGTATGCCGAGGTGCTCACCGAGCGGCGCGACCAGCTGGCCGGGCTCATCAGCCGGGAGGTCGGCAAGCCGCCGTGGGAGGCCCGGGCCGAGGTGGACCTGATGGCCAACAAGGTGGCCATCAGCATCGAGGCGCATGCCGCCCGCACCTCGGAGTTCGCCACGGGCCCCGCGGTGACGCGGTTCCGGCCGCACGGGGTGATGGTGGTGCTGGGGCCCTTCAACTACCCGGGCCACCTGCCGAACGGCCACATCGTCCCCGCGCTGCTGGCAGGCAACACCGTGGTGTTCAAGCCCAGCGAGCAGGCGCCCCTGGTGGCCGAGGCCACGGCCGAGTGCTGGCGCGAGGCGGGCCTGCCCGACGGCGTGCTGGGGATCGCCCAGGGCGGGCGGGCCACCGCCGAGGCGCTGCTGGACCACCCGGAGCTGGACGGCGTGCTGCTCACCGGCAGCGCCGCCACCGGCCGGGCGGTGCACGCCCGGTTCGGCGGGCGCCCCGAGGTGATGCTGGCCCTGGAGATGGGCGGCAACAACCCGCTGCTGGTGCACGGCGTGTCCGACCTGGACGCCGCGGCGTACACGATCGTCCAGAGCGCCTACCTCACGGCCGGGCAGCGCTGCACCTGCGCACGGCGCCTGGTGCTGGTGGACGGCCCCGAGGCCGATGCGCTCGTGGACCGGCTGGCGGCCATGGTGCGGCGCATCCCCGTGGGGCCGCCCACCGCCGACCCGGCGCCGTTCATGGGTCCCGTGGTGTCGGCCGAGGCGGCCGACCACGTGCTGGCCGCCCAGGACGCGCTGCTGGCCGCCGGCGCCACCGCGATCGTGCCCGCCCGGCGCCTGGCGCCGCGCACCGGCCTGCTCACCCCCGGGCTGCTGGACGTGACGGCCGTCGCGGACCGGCCCGACGAGGAGGTCTTCGGCCCGCTGCTGCAGGTCGTCCGGTGCCCCGACATGGACGCCGCCCTCGCCGAGTGCGACGACACGGCCTTCGGCCTGGCCGCCGGCCTCATCAGCGACGACCCGGCCCTGTACGAGCGGTTCCGCGACGCGGTGCACGCGGGGATCGTGAACTGGAACCAGCAGCTCACCGGGGCGTCCAGCCGTGCGCCGTTCGGCGGGATCGGCGCCAGCGGCAACCACCGGCCCAGCGCGTACTTCGCCGCCGACTACTGCGCGTACCCGGTCGCCTCGATCGAGCTCGCCCGGCCCGAGATCCCCGCGGCTCCGTTCCCCGGGCTGCTGGAGGAGCGATGACGGCCGTCGAGGTGAACTTCGACGGCCTGGTGGGCCCCACCCACAACTACGCGGGCCTGGGACCGGGCAACCTGGCGTCCCAGCGCAACCGCGCGCGGGAGAGCGACCCGCGCGGCGCGGCGCTGGAGGGGCTCGCCAAGATGCGGCGCATGGTGCGCCTGGGCGTGCCGCAGGGCGTGCTGCCGCCCCACGAGCGCCCCGACACCGAGGCGCTCCGCCGGCTGGGATTCGAGGGCGACGACGCGCGGGTGCTCGCCGCGGCGGCGCGGCACGCCCCGGACGCCCTGGCGGCGTGCGCCTCGGCGTCGGCCATGTGGGCCGCCAACGCGGCCACCGTGCGGCCCGGCGCGGACGGCGCCGACGGGCTGGTGCACCTGGTCCCCGCGAACCTGGTGTCGGCGCTGCACCGGTCGCTGGAGGCGCCCACCACCACGCGCATCCTGCGCCGCCTGTTCCCCGACGCCCGCGTGCACGACCCGCTGCCGGCCAGCACCGGCATGGGGGACGAGGGCGCCGCCAACCACACGCGCCTGTGCGCGACCCACGACGGCCCGGCCATCCACGTGTTCGTGCACGGCATCGACGGCGACGACCAGGTCACCCGGTTCCGCCCGCGCCAGACCCTGGCCGCCTCGCGCGCGGTCGCGCGCCTGATGCAACTGCCCGCCGAGGCGGTGGTGCACGTGCGGCAGTCCCCGGGGGCGATCGACGCGGGGGCCTTCCACAACGACGTGGTGTGCGTCGGCGACCGCGACGTGCTGCTGCTGCACGAGCGGGCGTTCGCGGGCGGCGCGGCCGACGTCGACCGCATCGCCGCCGCCGTCGAGGCGCGCTGCGGGGTGCCGCTGCGCGCGGTGGTCGTCCCCGCGTCGCAGGTGCCGCTGGAGGACGCGGTGCGCTCGTACCTGTTCAACTCCCAGCTCGTGGCCGCCGGTGACGGGCGCACCGTGCTGGTGGCGCCGGCCGAGGTGCGCGAGACCCCCTCGGTGGCCGCCTGGCTCGCCGCCGCGGCCACCGACCCGCACGTTCCCATCGACGACGTGGAGGTCGTCGACGTGCGCCAGAGCATGCGCAACGGCGGCGGCCCGGCCTGCCTGCGGCTGCGGGTGGTGCTCACGCGCGCCGAGCGCGACCGGCTCGCATCGGGCGCGCTGGTGGACGAGGCGCGCATCGACGCGCTCGAGGCGTGGGTGCGCACCCACTATCGTGACCGGCTGGCGCCGGCGGACCTGGCGGACCCCGCCCTGCTGGAGGAGTGCCGCGCCGCCCTGGACGCGCTCACCGCGATGCTGGGGCTGGGCGCGGTCTATCCGTTCCAGCGCTGAGACTCGACACACGCCCGTGACCGGACATACGGTCGCGGAAAACCCGGCTCGGGAGAGGGGTGGGGATGGACGCACGCGGCGCGGTTGAGCGGTACTTCGAGGCCTGGAACGCGCGGGATCCCCAGGCGGTCGTCGCATCGATGGCCCCCGGAGGGACCTACGAGGACCCCACCACGGGCGGGCCCGTCTCGGGCCCCGCGCTGGCCGGGTACGTCGGCGGCCTGCTGAGCGCCTTCCCCGACCTGGCGTTCCAGCCCGGTGACGTGCTGGAGGACGGCGACCGCGTCGCGGCCACCTGGACCATGACGGGCACCAACACCGGCCCCATGCGGGGCATGCCGCCCACCCGGCGGGCGGTGCGGCTGGACGGCATGGACATCATCACCGCGGGCGCCGACGGGGTGCGCACCGTGGTGGGCTTCTTCGACCCGGGCGGCATCCCGCGCCAGCTGGGCATGCAGATCGCCGTCCAGCCGCCGGACATGGGGCCGGTGAGCTTCGGCACGGCCGTCCACGTCACCCCGCAGCGGCCGGGGCAGCCCGGCGCCATCTCGGTGACCAGCCTCCACATCCGTGACGCGGCCGAGGCCGCCGAGGTGCAGGAGCGCTCCCGGGCCGTGAGCCGGGAGATGATGGGGATGCGCGGCTTCATGGGGCTGCTGGGCGTGACCGTGGGGAACCGGATGATCACCATCAGCGCCTGGGAGGACCCCGACGACCCGCGGCAACTGATGCAGGGCGGGGCGCACGCCGAGGCGGCCGACCGGTTCTGGGGCCCGGACTTCACGCGCGGCGGGGCCACCGGCGTGTGGTCGGCGGAGCGCATGAACGCGTCCTGGGTCCGGTGTCCCGCATGCGGCACCATGGCGGTGCGCACGGAGGCCGGGACGTGCCGCTGCGGGGGCGATCTGCCGCCCGCGCTGCCCTTCCTCTAGACACTCGTCCCGAAGGCTTCCGCACGCCTCAAGGCGGCCATCCGGCCGCCGATGACGCGTGCATGCCGAGCCCGGTCTCCATCGTCATCCCGCTGTACGGCGTGCCTGGCGTCCCTCCAACGCACGGGGACCCTGGAGCGCGCCGAGCTGGTGATGGTCGACAACGCGTCCACCGACGGCACCCCGGCGCTGTGCGCGGAGTGGGCCGGCCGGGCGACCGTCATCACCAACCCCGTGAACATGGGGTTCGCCGCCGCGTGCAACCAGGGCGTGCAGGCCGCCACCGGCGAGGTGGTGGTGCTGCTGAACCTCGACACCGAGGTGCACGACGGCTGGCTCGACCCGCTGCTGGAGGCCGTCGCGGACCCGCGGGTGGGCGTCGCCGGCAGCCGGCTGCTGTACCCCGGCGGACGCATCCAGCACGCCGGCATGGCCGTGATGCCCGGCTGCATCACGGTGCACATCCACAGGTACGTGCCCGGGGACCACCCCGTGGTGACGCGCACGCGCGACCTGTCGATCGTGACCGGCGCCTGCATGGCGATGCGCCGCGAGCTGTTCCTGGAGGTCGGCGGCTTCGACGAGGGCTACCGCAACGGCTTCGAGGACACCGACCTGTGCCTGCGGCTCTGCGACCGCGGCCTGGTGGCCCGGTACTGCGGCGACAGCGTGGTGACCCACCATGAGAGCATGAGCCCCGGCCGGCTGGACCACGACCACGTCAACGGCGCCCGGTTCCGCGCGCGCTGGGGGCACTGGGAGCCGGACCTCGCGCGCCTGCTCGCCGAGGACGGCATCGACGCGGCTCCGCCGGACCTGCTGTGGCGCGGCCCGGTGTGCGACGCCTCGCCGGCCGCCGCCGCCGCGCGTGAGGCGATCACACGGATGGCCACGGCCGGTCACCGGCCCGCGGTGCTGGAGGTGCCGTCGGGCGACGCCATCCCCGGCGCCGGCATGGACCTGGAGGTCGTGGCGGCGATCAACCGCTTGTACCTCTCGCGCGGCCCGCCACGTCGCCCCGGGGTCCGCCGCACCGGCGCCCGTGGCCGGTGCGGACCTGGTGCTGGTGGCCGGTCCCGGCGGCGGCGGCCTGCCGCCCCTGCCCGCCGCGAGCGCCCTGGTGGGCCTCGATGCCGCGGCGACCGCCGCCCTGGAGGCCATGCTGCCCGCCCTGCCGTCGGGCACCGGTGATCCCGGGACCGTCGCCGACACCCTGCTGGGCCCGGTTCCCGACCGGCCCGAGGGCGTGGGGTACTGGGGCCCGGCGCTGGGACCCGGATCCACCGCCGACGCGATCCGCGGGCTGCTGCGCGGCCTCACCGCCGGCGGCCGGCCGGTGCGGCTCGTGCCCACCGACCAGCACGTCCCGGGCGCCGGGCTCGCACCGCTGCCCGCGATGGGACCGCAGGACTTCCTGCCGGGGGTGTGGGTGGCCTCCGGCCCTCCGGTGACCCCCGGCGGCGAGGGCGACTGGAACCTGCTGGTGGGCGCCGCCGGCGGCCTGCTGGCCGGCTGGTGCTGGGCCGACGCGATCGGCATCCCCGAGGGGTGGCACGAGGCGCTGCGCCGCGCCGACGAGGTGTGGGTGACCCACCGGGCCGCGCTGGCCGCGCTGGACGCCGCCGGGATCCCCGCGGAGCGCCGCGCCGTGATCCCGCCCGTGGTGGACACCTCCGCGTTCCGGCCGCGCGAGGCCCGTGACCCCGAGGCCCCCGTGGAGTTCCTGGTGGTCACCTCGTGGGACTGGCTGGGCGGATGGGACCTCGCGCTGCGCGCCTACGTGGAGGAGTTCGCCGCGGACGAGCCGGTGCGCCTGCGGCTGGTCGTGCGCGACGTGCCCGCATCGGGCGTGGGCCCCGAGGCCGAGGCGGTGCGCCTGCTGGCGCGCCTGGGCCTGGACCCGGCCGCCGTGCCGGACATCGACCTCGTGGTGCGCCCCCCGGACGACGCCTCCCTGGCCCGGGCGTTCCGGGCCGCGGAGGCCGTGGTGCACGTGCCGCGCGGCGACGGGCTCGGCCTGCCGGTGCTGCGCGCCATGGCGTGCGGCGTGCCGGTGATCGCCGTGGAGGGATGCGCCCACGCCGAGCTGCTGACCGGCGCGGGCGGGATCGCCGTGCCGGCCGCGCGGGAGGCGGCCATCGGCATGCCCGGGATCGACCCGGCGCTCACCGGGTTGGTGGCGCTGGAGGCCGACATCACCGCCCTGCGCGCCGCCATGCGCGCCGTTCGTTCCGACCCGCTCGCGCACCTGGACGATGCCGCCGCCGGTGTGCAGGCGCTGCGCGCCTTCGCGGGCCCATCCGCCGTGGCATCCGCGATCGCGGCCCGCATCGACGGCATGCTCGCCCCCGCGGCGGTGGAGGTGACGGCATGAGCATCGTGTGGCGATCGCCGCTGCTGGACGCATCCGACCACGCGGTGGGCATGCGCGCCATGGCGCGCGCCGTCGACGCCGCCGGGGCCGAGCCGTGCCTGCAGCAGACCCCGTGGGGGATGCCCGCCGTGGTGTCCGAGGCGGAGCTGGCCTGGCTCGCGCGCCGCGACACCGGCTGCGCGCACCCCGACGCCACGGTGCAGCGCACCGTCCCCAGGATGCTCACGCCGTTCGTGGAGGGGCTGCGCGTGGGCTGGACGGGCATGGCGGGCGCCGAGCCCGACCGCGAGGCCCTGCTGCGGCTGCGTCAGATGGACGCCGTGTGGGTGCCCACCGCCGCCCAGCGCGACGCGCTGCTGGCCGCGGGGTTCGATGAGGCGCGCGTGCTCGCCCTGCCCGAGCCCATCGACCTGGGCATCGTGCGCCCGGACGCGGCGGTGTTCCGCGCGCCCGGGGCGCACGGGACGGTGTTCCTGGCCATGTGCGGGCCCTCGCCCGCTGACGGCGCCGACCTGCTGGTGCGGGCCTGGGCCACGGCCTTCCACTCCGGCGACGACGTGACCCTGGTGCTCGCCCCCGCGGTGGGGGAGCGCCCCAGCGGACCCCAGCCCCTGGCCGACCTGCTCATCGCGACGCTCGAGGAGGCCGGGCACGACCCCGCCGGCATCGCCGACCTGGTGATCCTCGACGAGCCGCTCTCGGAGCGCCGCGTCGCCGGACTGCTCGCCGGCGCCGATGTGATCGTGGTGCCGGCCCGGGCCGAGGGCCTTGGACGCCGCATCGCCGGGGCCGGCGCCGCCGGTCGCCCGGTGATCGGGGCCGCCGCCCACGGGGTGGACGAGCGCATCGGCTGGCCGGTGCACGCGACGCTGGTGCCGGTGGGCGTCCACGCCGCCTCGCACCGCGAGCTCGCCGAGGTGACCTGGTGGGCGCAGGACCCGGAGGCCATGGCCGCCGCGATGCGCGCCGCGCACCGTGACCCCGCCGGGCGCGCCGCACGGGGCGCCGAGGGCCGCATGGTGGCCGCTTCCCACGACCACAGGGTGGTCGCCGACGTCGTGTTGCGCCATCTCGCGATCACCGAGCCGCGGCCGGCGGGCCGGCTGCGGCTGGGGCTCACCCGGACCGTCCTGGAGGGCCCCATCCTGGGCCCGTCGTCACTGGCCGGCCTCAACCGTGACCTGGCGCGCGCGCTCGCCTCCGGCTGGGAGATCGATCTGTCGGTGGTGGAGATGGAGGCGGTGGCGGCCGACACCGTGCCCCCCGACGACGACCCGCTGACGGTGGCCATGGCGCACCTGCCGGCCGGGGTGCCGCACGTGGTGGTGCGCAACCAGCACCCGCCGCAGTTCGCCCCGCCGCCCCGCGGCGCGCTGGTGCAGTTCCTGCACTGGGAGTTCGGGGCGCTGCCCCACGAGTGGCGCGCCGGCGCGGAGGCCGCCGACGAGATCTGGGTGGACGCGCCCTCGGTGCGCGACGCCCTCATCGCCGACGGCTTCCACCCCGACCGGGTCGTCGAGATCCCGCTGGGCGTCGACACCGCGCGGTTCAACCCGGGCGTCCCGGAGATGGACCTGAGCGATGCGGCCCCGGGCCTGCGCCTGCTGTTCATCGGCGGGCTGGTGTGGCGCAAGGGCGCCGACCTGCTCCTGGAGGCATACTCCCGCGCCTTCACCCGCGACGACGACGTGACGCTGGTGATCAAGGACTACGGCGCCGGGGGGCCCTACCCTCCGAGCGCCGACGCCGAGCGCGCCGCCCGCATGGCCGCCGACGCGGCCGGCCCCCGGGTGCTGCGGCTCTCCGGCGCGCTTCCGGCGGACGACATGCCGGGCCTGTACCGGGCCTGCGACTGCCTGGTGCACCCGTACCGGGCCGAGGCGTTCGGGCTCACGATGCTGGAGGCCATGGCCTGCGGCCTCACCGTGATCGCCCCGGATCACGGCCCCGCCGGCGCCTTTCTGCTGCCCGACGCGGCGATCCCGCTGCCGGCGCACCAGGTGCGCGCGCCGACGAACCGCTTCGGGCCGTGGACCATGCCCGAGCCGCCGCTGGTGGGGGAGGTGCACGTGGACGACCTGGCCGCCGCGATGCGCTCCGTGTACGAGGACCCGGCCGGGATGGCGCGCCGCGCCGCCAGAGCCGTGGAGGTCGCCTCGGCGCGCACGTGGACGCGCGCCGCCGGCATCGCCGCCGACCGTCTCCGCATCCTTGCCGCAACGCCCCGGAGGGCTGCCGCATGAGAATCGCCCTTCGTGGACCCGCCGTGGGCGCCGGCTGCCGCGCCGCCGGGGTGCGCGCCCTGCACGCCGCCCTGTCGCGCGCCGGCGCGCGGGTGGGGATCGAGGCATGCGACCCGGGCGGCCCCGCGGCGCCGCAGGAGTCGCTGCCCGCACCGGACGCCGCCGGGCACGTGGACGTGCACCTGCAGTGGTGCGAGGCGTCCCGCGTCGACCCGCTGGTGGACGCTCCGGTGCGGATCGCCCGGATCGCGCAGCCGGGCCCCGTGGACGCCGCGCACGCCGAGGCGCTGCGCGGCCTGGACGAGGTGTGGGTGCGCGACGACGCGCGGCGCGACGATCTGCTGGCGCTGGGGTTCGAGCCGGCGCGTGTGTGGGTGTGCCCGGACCCCGTGGACCTGGCGGGCGTCACCGCCGCGGCCCCTCCCGGCGCCCACGGCGCCATCACGCTGGCGATCGAGCCCGATCCCGCGCGGCTGATGAACCTGGTGTGCGTGTGGGCCGAGCTCATGCCGGTCGACGCGGACGCCACGCTGGTGGTGACCTCCGACGCGGGCCTGCCCGAGCGGGTGGTCGCGCTCCTGGCACGCGCCGGCCGCCGGGACGTGGACATCGCCGACCTCATGCTCATCTGCGACCCGCTGTCCGACCGGGAGCGACTGGGGCTCATCGCCGCCGCCGGCCTGGTGCTCACCCCATCCGCGCGCGTCGCGGCCGAGGCCGCCGCGCTGGGGGTGCCCTGCGCCGACCTGGGCCTGGACGCCCCGGTGCTGGCCGCCCGTCTGTGCCGGCTTGACGAGCCGGCCGTCGCGCCCGACCCGGCCCACGACGCCGACGCGGTCGCACGCGCGGTCGTCGCCCGCCTGGAGCCGCTGGTTCCCGCCCGGCGCGGCTCCTCCGGCTATGCCGGCCGGCCCCGGGTCGTGCTCGAGGGCTCCATGTTCGGCGCCCACTCGCTCGCCGCGGTGAACCGCGGCCTGGCCCGCGCGATGCTGCGCCACGGCGTCGTGGACCTCGCCCTCGCCAACAGCGAGGGCGCCGTGCTGGATCCCGCCGCCCCGGTGGACCCCTCGATCCGCTCCCTGGTGTGGGGCTGCATGCGCCGGCACGCCGGCGCCCCCGACGTGACGATCCGCCACGGCCACCCGGCGGACCTGTCGCCGGTGCGCGAGGGCCGGCTGGTGGCCGTCCTGCCGTGGGAGTTCGGCGGCGCCCCCATGGACTGGGTGGACGCAATGGACCGCGGCGTCGACGAGGTCTGGGTGCCCACCGACTACGTGCGTGACGGCTTCATCGCCGCGGGCGCCCCGCGTGAGCGCGTGGCCGTGGTGCCCAACGGCGTCGACACCGCGATGTTCCATCCCGCGGCCGCGCCGATGGACCTCGGCGACGGCGCCCCCGGGTTCCGGTTCCTGTACGTGGGCGGGCTGGCCTGGCGCAAGGGCGTGGACCTGCTGGTGGAGGCCTACCGCGCGGCGTTCCGCGCCGACGACGACGTGACGCTGGTGGTGAAGGACTTCGGCGCGGGGGGACCGTACGAATCCGACGGCGTGGACCGAATGGTCGAGGCCCTGGCCGCCGACCCCGATGCCCCGCGCGTGCTGCGCCTCACCGGACCCATGCCGGAGGGCCTCGTGCCCGGCCTCTACGCGGCCTGCGATTGCCTGGTGCATCCCTACCGCGGCGAGGCGTACGGCATGACGATGGCCGAGGCGATGGCCGTGGGCCTGCCGGTGATCGCCCCCGACCGCGGTGCCGCCCGGGCGTTCATGGACCGCGACACCGCCCTGCTGGTGCCGTCCCGCCGCCGAGAGCTGGACGTCGCCGAGCTCGCCGGCCAGCGGCTGCTGCTGCCCGCCGCCGTGTACGAGGTGGAGGTGGAGGCCCTCGCCTCGCGCATGCGCTGGGCCTACGAGTGCCGCGACCTCGCGGCGGACACCGGTGCCCGCGCCGCCGCGGCGATCGCCGCCGGCCACACGTGGGACCACGCGGCCCGGGTCGCCACGGGCCGGCTGCGCATGCTGGCCGCGTCCGGTGAGATGGCCGAGGAGGTGGCGGCATGAGCGTCCTGCTGCGCGCCCCCGTCGACCGTCCCGGCATCCGCGCCGTCCTGGCCGAGCTCTCGCTGATGGGCGTCGACCCGCGCGTGGTGCACACCGGGCGCGGCGACCTGCTGTCCATCGGCGACCGCGATCGCGCATGGCTGGCCGCGCACACCGCATGGCGCGACGACGTCGAGGTGGGCCACGACATGTCCGAGCTGTGGAACGGGCCCGAGCCCGCGCCCTGCACGCTGCCCGTGGCCGCCGGGCGGCGGATCGTCCTCGCCCCCGTCTCGGCACCCGAGAGCGCCATCGAGATCCTGCTGGACTGGATCGAGGCGGCGCCGTCCGCGATCGACGCGACCCTGGTGGTGGTGGCCGACGCGCTGGGCCTGGGCATCGGCGACGCGCTGGTGAGCGCGGTCGAGGACCCGCAGGACCTGCCGGACGTGGTGGTGGTGGAGCGGCCCGTGCCGGATCTCGCGACGGCGGTGGCCGACGCGACGGTGGTGGTCGCCCGTCTGGGCGAGCCCGCCGCGCGCCTGGCCGACGCCCTGCAGCGCACGCTGGTGGAACCGGGCCTGGGGCTCGGCGGGCGCCTGGCCGATGCCCTCGCCACGGCCGCCGCCCCGCCCACCGCGGCCTCGGTGGCCGCCTACGTCGCCCAGCGCCTGGGGCGCGAGCGGCGCCGCACCCGCCGCCGGCCCGCGGGGCCACCCGCCCGGCCGCTGGTGGCCTTCGAGGGCGCGGTGACCTCGGTGACCTCCCTCGCACAGCTCAACCGCGACCTCGCGCGGGCGCTGATGGACCGCGGGGACGTGGACGTGGCGTTCAGCGAGCGGGTGCCCGGGCCCCTGGCCGCGGACCCCGACGTCGCGGAGCTGGTGCTGCGCGCGGCCCCGCTGGACCGCCCGCCGGACCTGCTGGTGCTGAACGACCATCCGCCGTCGTTCGCCCGGCCGGCCGCCGGCCGCGTCGCGGCGTGGCTCCACTGGGAGTTCGGGCCGCCGCCGCGGGACTGGCTGCACGCCGCGCAGATCTGCGCGGACGAGGTGTGGGTGGACTCCAACGTGGTGCGCGAGGACTTCATGAACGCCGGCCTGCCGGCCGAGCGCGTGGTGGTGGTGCCCCTCGGGGTGGACACCCATCGGTTCGGGTCGCACGTGGCGCCGGCCGACCTCGGGCACGGTGACGGCTTCCGCTTCCTGTTCGTGGGGGGGCTGGTGCACCGCAAGGGCGTCGACCTGCTGCTGGAGGCCTACCGCCGTGCGTTCACCCGCGATGACGACGTGACCCTGGTGCTCAAGCGCTTCGGCGCCGGCGGCCCGTACCCGGCGGGCGAGCTGGACACCCTCGCCGAGGCGATGGCGGCCGACCGGTCGGGCCCGCGGGTGCGCATCATCGACGGCCCCATGCGCGAGGCCGACATGGCCCGCCTCTACCGGGCCTGCGACTGCCTGGTGCACCCCTACCGGGGTGAGGCGTTCGGCATGACCATGATCGAGGCGATGGCCAGCGGCCTGCCGGTGATCGCGCCCGACCGCGGCGCCGCGCGGGAGTACATGCACGAGGCCACGGCGGTGCTGCTGCCCGCCGAGCGGCGCGTGCTGCCCACCCTCAGCGACGGCGAGGGCCGCGCCCTGTCCGGCCCGCCGGTGGTGCACGAGATCGCGGTGTCGGACCTCGCCGCCGGGATGCGCCGCGTGTGGGCCGACCGCGCCGGGGCGGCCGCCACCGGCGCGCGGGCCGCCGCCACGGTGCGCGCGTCCCGGGGATGGAGGGAGGCCGCCGAGCTGGTGGTCTCGCGGGTGAGCCCGGTGACCGCCGGCCGCGCCGCGGCATGAGGATCGTCTGGCGGGGGCCGCTCACCGACCCCAGCGGCTTCGCCTCCCAAGGGCGCGCGTTCGTGCGCGGCCTCGCCGAGTGCGACGCCGACCTGCGCGTCGAGCACCTGGTGTGGCACTGGCGGGAGGCGGTCACGCCGCTCGAGCGCGAGCGCCTGGCCGATCTCATCGGCGCGCCCGTGGTGCCGGCCGACGCGCACATCCAGCACACCCTCGCCCGCCTGTTCGACCCGTACGCGTCCGGCGCCGTCCGCGTGGGCCGCACGGCATGGGAGGTGGACCGCGTCCCGGCCGACTGGGCCGCCCGCGCGGCCCAGATGGACGAGCTGTGGGTTCCCTGCGCGCACAACGCCGAGGCCTTCGCACGGTCGGGCGTCGAGCGCGACCGGCTGTGGGTGCTGCCGGAGCCGCTCGAGCTGGACCGGTTCCGGCCGGGCGCCGCTCCGCCGCTGCGGATCCCGGAGGCCCACGGCACCGTGTTCCTGGCCAGCCTGGACTGGACGCTGCGCAAGGGATGGGACGTGCTCATCGACGCGTGGCTGGCCGCGTTCGCCCCGGACGACGACGTCACGCTGGTCGTGAAGGCCTGGTCGAGCCGCGGCCTCACGACCGCCGACATCCAGGACCGGCTGGTGGCGCACATCCGCGCCTCGGGTGGCGACCCCGGCCGGATGGCCGACGTGGTGATCCTGGACCAGCTGCTCGACGGCCGGTCATTGGCCGGCCTGTACGCGGCGTGCGACGTGTACGCCGCTCCCAGCCGCGGCGAGGGGTTCTGCCGGCCGGTGGCCGAGGCCATGGCGGCCGGCCGGCCGGTGATCGCCACCGCGCACTCCGGGCCCGCCGACTTCGTGGACGCCTCCGTGGGGTGGCCGCTGCCCTGGACCGAGGTCCCGGTGGGGGAGGCCGCACGCGGGGAGGCCCCATTCCCGGACGGCGCCCGCTGGGCCGAGCCGGACCGCGACGCGCTGGTGGCCGCCCTGCGGGAGGCACACGGCGACGCCGCCGGCCGCACCGCGCGCGGTGACGCCGCGCTGGAGGCCGCCGCGCGCTTCGACCACGTCCGGATCGCCCGGAGGGCGCTGGACCGCCTGGAGCGGGTCACCCCCCGCGACCGGCGCACCGGGCTGCGGGCCGTGCGGCCGGGGGTGCCCGCCGCGCTGCTGGTGGGGTCGGTGTTCGGCGCCCACTCCCTGGCGGGCGTGAACCGGGAGCTGGCGCGCGCGCTGGTGCGCTCCGGGGCCGTGGAGCTGGGCCTCGTGGACACCGAGGGCGCGGCGCTCGATCCGTCCGACCCCGGGCTGGCGCCTCTGGTGCCGCTGGTGGAGGGCCTGCTGCCGCGCGTGGACGTCACCATCCGGCACGCCTACCCGCCGTGCTTCGACCCCGGTGCCCCCGGCAGGGTCGTGCAGATCCTGCACTGGGAGTACGGGCCGGTGCCGCGGGCGTGGGTGGAGGCGCAGCGCACCTCGATCGACGAGGTGTGGGCGGCCTCGCGCTGGGTGGCCGACTGGATGGTGCACAGCGGCATGGACCCCGACCGGGTGGCGCACGTGCCGCTGGGCATCGACCCCGAGCGCTTCCGTCCCGGGACCGACCCGCTCGAGCTGGGTGACAGCGCCCCGGGGTACCGGTTCCTGTTCGTGGGCGGGTTCCTGTGGCGCAAGGGCGTGGACCTGCTGCTCGACGCCTACGCGGCGGCGTTCACGCGCGCCGACGACGTGACCCTGGTCCTCAAGGACTTCGGCGCCGGCGGGCCGTACGTGCCGCAGGACATCACCGAGCGCATCGGCCGTCTGGCCGCGGATCCGTCGGCGCCGCGCGTGGCGCACTTCACCGGCGCGCTGCCGGAGGCCGACATGCCCCGCCTCTACGCGGCGGCGGACTGCCTGGTGCATCCGTACCGGGGCGAGGGGTACGCGCTGCCGATCGCCGAGGCGATGGCCTGCGGCCTGCCGGTCATCGTGCCCGACGGGGGCGCGTGCCGGGACTACGCCGGGCCGGACACCGCCGTGCTCGTCCCCGCGTCCGAGGGGACGATGGCGACCGACACCATCGGGGGGATGCGGCTGGCCGCGCCCCCGCGCCTGGTGGAGGTCGGGGTGGCGGACCTGGCCGCGGCGATGCGCCGCGCCTACGAGCACCGCCAGGAGCACCGGGATCTCGGCGCCCGCGCCGCCGCGCACATGCGGGCCGCGCACACGTGGGACCACACGGCCGCGGCGGCCGTCGCGCGGCTGGCGCCGCTGCTGCGCGGGAGCCTGGCCGCCTGAGCGCGGCTCCCGCGCTCAAGTCCGCGATGCCCCCGCCGATGACGGGGTCGTCTCGAACTCGAACGCACGGGAGCGTGCAATGGGCCTGAAGATCGCGAGCCTTTCGGACTCCACCCCGTCCGGGTCAGGGCAGCGGCTGTCGCTGTGCATGATCGTGAAGGACGAGGAGGAGGCCCTGCCGCGCTGCCTGCGCAGCGTGCAGGGGGTGGCCGACGAGATCGTGATCGTCGACACCGGCTCCACCGACCGCACCGTTGAGATCGCCGAGAGCTTCGGCGCGAAGGTCATCCACGAGCCGTGGACCGGCGACTTCGCCAAGCACCGGAACACCTCGCTCGATGCCGCGACCGGGGACTGGCTGCTCATCCTCGACGCGGACGAGGAGCTCGTGGACGGCATGGCCCTGCGCCCGCTGCTCGACGACGCCGACATGGAGGGCTACTGCCTCCGCGAGGTGAACTTCATCGGCCAGGAGGCGGGGCTGGAGGCGGTGGTGAACGCCGCGTTCCGGCTGTTCCGCAACCGGCCGGAGTACCGCTACGACGGCGCCCTGCACGAGCAGATCCAGGGGAAGGTCGACCCGCACGGCGGGTCCTGCAGCCGCTTCGTGGGCATCGAGATCCTCCACTACGGATACCTCGACCAGACCACAGAGGCGCGCAAGAAGAAGGACCGCAACATGCGCATCGTCCTCGAGGAGGTCGCGCGCAAGCCGAAGGACGCCTTCACGCTGTTCAACGCCGGCGTCGAGTTCCAGCGGATCGACGACCACACGACCGCCCTCGACTACTTCTCCCGGGCGTTCAACAACCTGCAGTCGATGCGGCAGTACTTCGCGTCGCTGCTGGTGCGCAACATCGTGGCGTCACTGCAGAAGCTGGAGCGCTACGACGAGGCCCTCGAGGTCGCCGCCGACGCGCTGGACGCGTACCCGGACTTCACGGACCTGCACTACCTCTGCGGCCAGCTGCACTTCAACCGCCGCGAGTACCGGGAGGCGATCGCCAGCTTCCGGAAGGCCATCGACCTGGGCGACCACGGCGGCGACCGCTACATGGCGCAGGCCGGCATGGGCTCGTTCTACAGCTGGTTCGCGCTCGGCACCCTGCACGAGGCGATCGGCGACCAGAACGAGGCCGTCCGCGACTACAAGCGCGCCATCACCACCGCGCGCGGCTACTACGGCCCGCCGCTGGTGCGGCTCGCCCAGCTGCTGCTCCGCAATGACGACGTCGACAAGGCCGAGGCGTTCCTGCTCGGCATCATCCCCACCGTCAAGCGCGCCGACGCGCTGCGGGCGATGGGCGAGGTCTTCCTGTCGGAGGGGTACCCGGAGCGCGCGCTGCGGCTCCTGTCCCAGGCCCTGGACATGACGCCCGAGACCCACGCGATCCGCGTGACCCTCGCGCACTGCCACCTCGCCGCCGGCGATCCCGACACGGCGCTGTCCGTGCTGGACCAGGTCCCGGTGGCGTCCGAGAGCCACCCGTTCGCGTGCGGCAAGCGCGTGCTGGTGGGTGTGGCGTCCGACCGCCCCGAGGTGGCGCGCCGGGGCATCACCGAGATCGGCGAGGTCGGCGACGGCCTGTACGCCCGCGCGTGGACGCTCATCCTGGAGGCCCGTGACGGGACCCTCCCGGCGGGCGACCTGGGCGCCGACCCGGAGCAGGTGACGGCGGTGGTGTTCGACATGGCCGCCGCGCTCCTGGAGCTGGGCAGCCTTGACCGGTTCAACGAGCTGGTGCCGTTGCTGTACCGCGTCGCGACGCCCGAGTCGGCGCTCGACGAGCGGCTCGGCCACCTGCTGCTGCGGCACGGGTTCGCCGACCCGGCGGCCGACCGGCTCCTCGCCGCGGTCCGCGAGGGCACCGCGCGCCCGGAGACGTACTCGTCGCTGGGGCTCATCTGCGACCACAAGGACCTGCACGAGGACGCCGAGGTGTTCTACCGCACGGCCCTCGACAAGGATCAGGAGAGCATCGGGCGCTACCTGGACCTCGCGGGCCTGCTCACCGGGCAGGGCCGCTACGACGAGGCGAACGACGTGCTGCGCGCGGGGCAGGCGGTGTGGCCGCATTCCACGGTGCTGCGCGAGCTGAGCCAGTCGCTGGTCGTGCTGGCCGGGTCCACGAACTGACGGGCCGGCGCGCGGGCGACCGGCGCCGGGAATGCGGGTCACGCGGGGCGCGTAGAGGTTTCTCTACGCGCCCCGTTTCGCATGTCGGGATCGTTCCGGCGTGCCGATAGCCGTCATGAGTCCCGGGCTCCCGGTCGGTCGAACCTCCGGTCCCGGGGTCTCTGCCACGGATGAACGGAGATGACATGGATGTCACCGCCGCTCCCGTCCTCACACGGGCAGGAGCAACGACCACGGTTGCCGCGGAGTTCCCGCGCCCGTCGCGGCGGTCCCCGGACGGGGCCGACCCGGTGCGCAGGGCATCCGGTGAGACGGCCGGCGCCACGTCCGCCGAGCGCGCGGATGCGGCGCCCTTCGAGGGCCTGCGCACGCCGGGGCGCAGCAGGGCTGAGGAGCTGATCCCGAGCGAGGTCCCGGTGCACGTGCCGGGGTTCGGCAAGGAGGAGGGCGACGAGCCCGGCGTCCTCAAGTTCGACGTCCAGGACGCCGATGTCCTTGCAAGATTCGCGATCCACGAAGAGACGAACCACGTGATCGTCACGATGTACCAGCGCGACACCGGCGAGGTGATCAAGGAGTTCCCGCCGCGTCAGGTGCTGGACGTGATGGCCGCGCTCGCGGGCAAGGGGCTCGCGATCGACGTCTCGTCGTGAGGCACGGAGGCCCGGGATGAGCACGAACAGCGTCGGAAGCGGGAGCGGCACGGGGATCAGGTTCTCCGGGCTCGGTTCCGGGATCGACACCGCCGCGATCGTGGACGCGCTCATGAAGCTCGAGCGCATGCCGATCGACCGGATCCAGGCCGAGAAGAAGGAAGTGCAGAAGAAGAACTCGGTCGTGACCGAGCTCAACGGCCTGGTGAAGGCCCTGCGCGACTCCGCCCGTGACCTGTTCTCCCCGACGGCGCTGCAGGGCAAGACGGCGACCGCCGCCGACAGCAAGATCGCGTCGGCGTCCGTGTCGGCCTCGGCCGCCGAGGGCAGCTACAACGTCGTGGTCACCTCGCTTGCCGCGAACCACACGATGGCGAGCGGCGCCACCCCGGCGCTCACCGCCGGCCAGACCCTCGACATCACCGTGGGCACCGGCACCAAGAGCGTCGCGATCGAGGCCGGCGACACCCTCCAGACGTTCGCGGACCGGATCAACGGCACGGCCGACATCGGGGCGTCGGCGAGCGTCATCAACGACAAGCTGGTGCTCATCAGCCGGACCGGCGGGACCGCCGGGAACATGACCGTGGGCGGGACGGCCGCCGCGGCCTTCGGCCTGGCCACCACGCAGCCCGGCAGCGACGCCGCGGCCACCGTCAACGGCGTTCCCGTGACGGGGTCGAAGAACACCATCGAGGGCGCCATCGCCGGCGTGAGCCTCAACCTGGCGGCCATCGGGACGACCACCATCACGGTGGGCGCCGACACCGGGGCGATCCAGGGGCAGGCCCAGAAGTTCGTGGACGCCTACAACAAGCTGATCACGAACACGAACAACGCCACCAAGTACGACGCCGCCACCAAGACCGCGGGCACCCTTCAGGGCGACACGATGTTCACCACGTTCGCCTCGAGCCTGCGCAACGCGACCATGTCGGGCGTCACCGGCAACGGCACGTTCGACAGCCTCGCCCAGATCGGCATCACCTCGAGCCGCACCGGCGAGCTCACCCTCGACGCCGGCAAGTTCCAGGATGCGCTGGCGAAGAACCCGGCCGCGCTGCGGAAGGTGTTCTCGGCCGATGACGGCGCCGCCGAGACCAGCAGCTCCGGAGACGGGATCGCGCGGCGCATCGCCGCCCTCGCCGACGACTTCTCGACCAACGCCATCGCCTCGCGGCAGACGGGCATCTCCTCGACCATCCAGCGGATGAACGACCGGATCACCCGCCTGGAGGACGTCATGGTCATCCGTGAGCAGCGCCTGAAGGCGCAGTTCCAGGCCATGGAGACGGCCGTGTCCCAGTTCAGGTCACAGGGCGCGAACATGGCGGCCCAGCTCGGCTGACCCCCGGCGGCACGGCCGGTGGGCGCATGATCGGACAACAGGGGAGCAGTGTGCTCAAGGACAGCAGCCAGTACACCGCGCGCGCCATCCAGACGGCCAGTCCAGGCCAGCTGGTGGTGATGCTCTACGACGGTCTCATCCGGTTCCTCGGGCAGTCGAAGGCCGCAATGGAGCGCAGGGAACTGGGAGAGGCCGGCCTGAAGATGAGCCGGGCCCAGGCCATCGTGACCGAGCTGCGGTGCTCGCTGGACCTCACCCGGGGTCCGATCGCCGAGAACCTCGCGAAGATCTACGACTGGGCCGCGGACGAGATGATGGGCGCCCGCCTGGAGTCCGACCCGCAGCGCATCGCGCGGCTCATCACCATGCTCGGCGAGCTCCGCGACGCCTGGGCGCAGATCGCCTCGACGCCCAAGCCGCAGGTCGACATGGACCGTCCGGTCGTCGGAGTGAACCTTGCTGGATGACCTTCGCCGTCTCCGGGGCCTGCAGCTCATGCAGCGGCAGGCCCTGGTGGACGCCGATGGCGAGCGCCTCACCGCGCTCGACGCCGAGCGCCTGTCGCTGCAGGGCGGCCTGGTCCCGCTGGCCCAGTCGGGCCTCCGGGGCGCCGACCTGCAGGAGGCGGAGGCGCTCGTGGACCTCATCCAGCGCGAGCAGCAGGCGCTGATCGCCGCCGCCATGGAGGCGCGTGAGCGGATCGCGGAGGAGCTCCGGGCGATCGGTCCCGGCAAGGCCGCCCTGCACGGCTACCGCGCCCCGGGCGCGACCAACGCCCGCTACCTGGACCGCGTCAGCTAGACGTTCCGCGGGCGGTCCGACGGTCGACCACGGGCCGCTGCCGGAGCGATGTGCCGAGTGCTGCGGTGACCGGCAGCGGCCGGACCCGCGCCGGGGGACGGCGTGCGGGCGCCGTCCCCCGGAATCGTCGAGGTCTACACCGCCTCGGGGACGGTGGTCTCCTCGTAGGTGCCCATGCGGGCCGCGGCCTCCGGGGCGCGCAGGCGCACCACGGCGTACCAGGCGAAGCCCGCGGTCATCATCCCCGCGAAGATCCACGGCAGGACGTTGAACGGATACGCCGCGACCGGCCAGACGTTGCGGTAGAAGACGTACGCCATCACCAGCGTCACGACCGGCCCGATGATCGCGGTCAGCAGGCTGAACTCGCCGATCTTCTTGAGCCACATCGGCGCGGCCAGCGCGACCAGGCCGTAGCTGAGCATGTACCCGAAGGTCCCGATGGTGCCGAGGTAGGCGAGGATCATGATCGGGTCGGTGCCGTTGATCGTCATCGCGCAGGGCACGATGAGGGCGCCCACGCTGAGCACCGCGATCGCGACGTGCGGGGTCTTGTGCTCCTCGCTGGTGGTCGCCGCCATGGAGGAGACCACGCCCTCCTGGCCCATCGCGTAGACGATGCGGGACGCGGCGTTCACCGATGCGCAGGCGCAGGCGAAGAACGACGCGGCCACCCCGATGTCGATGACGACGCCCAGGAACCCGACCCCGGCCTCGTCGGCGATGGTGTTCAGCGGTGAGGCGCTGTCGACGATGCCGCCGCCCAGGGCCTTGATCTGCAGGTACGAGCCCAGGATGTAGAGCAGCCCGGCGCCGGCACCGCTCCAGAGGATCGCGCGGGGGATCGCGCGGTACGGGTTCTTGGCCTCCTCACCCAGGGACGCGGCGCTCTCGAAGCCGACGAACCCGAGGATGGCGAGCACAACGCCCAGGACGATGCCGTCGAACGACGCGCCGTCGAGGGAGAGCTGGCCGGTGTCGAGCGACAGGCCGTAGTGGGCGTAGGCGGCGACGGCCACCACCAGGATCGCCCCGATGGAGGCGATCTCCAGGACCAGGCTCAGCCGCGTGGAGAGCCGCACCCCCATGATCGTGGAGTACATGACCCCGGCGACGCAGGCGGTCATCAGCAGCAGGACCATCCATGTGTCGGCGCCGGGAAGGCCGACCTCCGAGACCGCGCTGCCGGCGAAGATGCCGAATCCGATGATGGAGCCCATGGCGATGAAGGCGTACCCGATGAGGATGCCCCAGCCGGATGCGAAGCCGGCCACAGGGCCCAGGCCCTTCGTGGTGTAGGTGTAGACCGACCCGGCGCTCACCGACCGGCGGGCGAACTGTGCGAGGCAGTAGCCGACGGCCAGGACGATGAGGGTCGCGGCGACGTACGACAGCCAGGTGCCGGTCCCCGCGTTGACGTAGATGAGGACCGCGCCGGTGGCGACCACGCCGCTCGGCGCGATGTTCGCGACGGACTGCGCGAGCACCTCGACCGGTGACGTGGCCTTCTTGGCGAGGCCAGGGCCCTTCGTAGCGGACGCGCTCAACGCGTCACCTCCTGGTGGTGGGCGTGGTGGTGGCAGGCGTGCGACGACGGGCGCGGCAGGTCCAGCGCCGGGTTGCCGTCGAAAAAGCCCAGGGGCTTCAGCTCGAAGCCGATCCGCGCGACCGGCATCACCGGCCAGTCCTCCGGCCGGACGATGTGGTGGGCGCCGAACACGTACCAGACGGTCAGGTCCGTGTCGGTGAGGTCGCGGTCGGCGGCGGCGTACACCGGAAGCCCGTCCGGGCCCGGGTTCTGCCAGACGTACGCGCCGCCGGCGTACATCTGCTCGGGGTCATGGGCCGTGACCCAGAGATGTTTCGCGCAGAAGGCGCCCCGCCGGCCCTGCTGGCCGTCGGGCTGCCACATGGGCGACACGTTGCCGCCCGGCATGAGCTTGTAGGCCACCGGCTGGCCCAGCCGGTTCAGGGACCCGTTGTTGACGATCTTCCAGTACCGCCCGGCCATCGGGTCGAGCGTGCGCTGGGCGACGGACTCGGAGTCCAGCGGCAGCGCGCGGGTGACCCAGGCGTTGCCGTACGGGTTCTCCTCGCCCGGCGGCACGGCCACCGAGTCGACCTCGTACACGCTGTTGCCGGGCCCGTCTACGCACATGTCGAGGCGCACGCAGAAGAAGTGCTGGTGGTGCGGGCCGTACAGGCCGGGCGCCACCAGGTTCCCATGATCGGGCGTCTCGCCCGGCGCCAGGGCACCGGAGGAGATCACGCCGCTGAGCTTGACCTCGTACTCGATGGTGCCGTCGTTGGAGAGGTACCAGAAGTACCCGTACTCGTAGTTGCCGACGGTGGCGATGAAGCTGATCACCAGCCGGCGGCTGCGACGCACCTCCGCCTTCTCCGTGCGGAAGTCGGTGTGCTTCCAGGCGATGCCGCGGTCCTCCTCGTGGATGCAGACCGCGTTGCGCATCACCATCGGCTCGCCGTCGTTGTCGTTCACGACGGCGTCCAGGTAGCGGATCTCGCCGAGGCAGTCGCAGCCCAGCTGCAGCGGGTTCGCGAGGATTCCCAGGCCCACCTCGCCCTCGTCGAAGACGTTCTTGCGGTAGTGGGTGGGCCGCGGGTCCGCGTACGGGATGTACATCTCCGACAGCGAGGCCCGGTGCAGGATCGGCCGCAGCCGCCCGCCGTCCAGGTAGGACACCCGGTGCAGCACCAGCCCCTCACGGGGCGTGAAGCCGATCCGCAGGTCCCACTTCTGCCAGGTCAGGTGGTGGCCGTCGAGCGTGAACGACGGACCCTCGGGCTGGGTGATGACGATGGGCTTCACGTCCGTGCGCGGCCCGTCGAACGCCGGGATGTTCCCCGGCTCGTACATCAGCTCGGGCTCGTAGTTGCCCGGGTGCGGCGGCAGCGGGACCACGCCGTGGTCCTCCACCTCCAGCACCTCCATCGTGTCGATGGCGATGGTCACCACCAGGCCCTCCACCGGCCGGGCGTAGCCGTGGTCGTTCGGAGAGGTCCGCACGAAGGTGAGCGGGCGCGCGATGCGCCCGTGCACCGGGTCGTCCTGGGGCCCGGTGTGACCCGACGGCCAGGGGTCGACCATGCACAGCGAGGGGTCCGTGACCCCGCGGGCGGCCACGGCCGCCTGCCAGCGCGCGTCCGACTTCACGGCCTCCTCGATGCCAAGCAGCTCCTCCCACAGGAACGGGGGAAGGGCTCCCGGGACGGCGTCCCAGCGCACGAGCGTGCCGGCGCCGAGGTCGGCGACGCCCTCGTAGAGGACGCCCTCCGAGCGCTCCCACAGGTTGAAGGCGGCCATCCGCGGCAGCGGGGCCGGGTCGTCGGCGGCCTCCCAGGCGATCAGGTCCGCGCGGGCCGGCTCACCCAGGGAGATGAACACGAAGCGCGCCGCGGGACCCAGGTTCCGCTCCCGCCGGGCGATCGCCGCCGCCAGGCGGATCTCGTCACCGGTGAGTGGCTCCAGGGGATGCCGCACCGCGGTCGCGGCGGGGGATTCGACGGGGTTCATCGGCGGCCCCCCGTCACGCGGCGTGGCCGTTGTGCGCGTGGTGCGCGCAATGGGCCGATCCGGGGCGGGGCAGGTCGAGGTTCGGGTTGCCGACGAAGAAGCCGACGGGCTTCAGCTCGAACCCGATCCGGGTCACCGGCATCACCGGCCAGTCCTCGGGGCGCACGATGTGGTGCGCCCCGAACACGTACCAGAGCACCACGTCGGTGTTCTCCAGCGGCCGGTCGCCGGCGGTGTAGGCGGGCAGGCCGTCGCCGCCCGGGTGCTGGTTGGGGTAGTCGCCCCCGGCGTACATCTGGGACTCGTCGTAGGGCGTCACCCACAGGTGCTTGGTGGCGAACGCCCCGCGGCGGCCCTGCTGGCTGTCGGCCTTGAAGAAGTGGCCCACGTTGCCGCCGGGCATGAGCTTGTAGGCGACCGGCTCCCCGAGCATGTTGCGCTTGTTCGGGTTGGCGATCTTCCAGTACCGGCCGGCCAGCGGGTCGATCGTGCGCTGGGCCGCCGACTCGGACTCCAGCAGCGTGGCCTTGGTGACCCACGCGTTGCCGTACGGGTTGTCCTCACCCGGCGGAACGGCCTCGGAGTTGACCTCGTAGACCGAGTTCTCCATGCCGTCTACCGCCATGTCGAGGCGGACGCAGAAGAAGTGCTGGTGGTGCGGGCCGTACAGGCCGGGGGCCACCAGGGCGCCGTGGGTGGGCGTCTCACCGACGGGCAGCGCGCCGGAGGAGATGATCCCCGACAGCTTCACCTCGTAGTGGATGGTGCCGTCGGTGTAGAGGTACCAGTAGTACCCGTACTCGTAGTTGCCGACGGTGGCGATGAAGCTGATCACCAGCTTGCGCAGCCGCCGCACCTCGGCCTTCTCGGTGCGGAAGTCGGTGTGCTTCCAGGCGATCCCGTCGTCCTCCTCGTGGATGCAGATGGCGTTCTTCAGCACCACGGGCTCGCCGTCGTTGTCGTTCACCACGCCGTCGACGTAGGTGATGTCGCCCAGGCAGTCGCAGCCCAGCTCCAGCTGGTTGGCCAGCACGCCCACGCCGTACTCGCCCTCGTCGAAGACGTTCTTGCGGTAATGGGTGGGCCGCGGGTCGGCGTACGGGATGTACATCTCCGACAGCGAGGCCCGGTAGATCACCGGCCGCAGCTCGTCGCCGTCGCGGTAGGACACCTGGTGCAGCACCAGCCCCTCGCGGGGCGTGAAGCCGATCCGCAGGTCCCACTTCTGCCAGGTCAGGTGGTGGCCGTCGATCGTGAACGACGGCCCCTCCGGCTGGGTGATCTCCAGCGGCTTCACGTCGGTGCGCGGGCCGTCGAACAGCGGGACGTTGTCGTCGGTGTACATCAGCTCCGGCGCGTAGTTGCCGGGGTTCGGGGGCAGCGGCACGACGCCGTGGTCCTCGAAGTCCGTGATCTCCATCCGGTCGAGGTCGACGAGGGCGATCAGGCCCTCCACCGGGCGCGCGTAGCCGTTGTCGTCGGGGCCGCTGCGCACGAACGTGATGGGCCGCACCAGCCGGCGCGAGGGGTCCTCCGCGGCGGTCTCGTACCCGGCGGCCCAGGGGTCCACCATCACCAGGTCCATGTCGGTGACCCCGCGCTTGGCCAGGGCCTCCTGGAAGCGGGCGTCCTGCTTGACCAGGTCCTCGCAGGCGGTGAACTCCTCGAACATGATCGGGGGCTGAACGCCCGGACGCGGCTCCCACGAGACCACCGCGTCGTCGGTCAGCGAGACCACGCCCTCGTAGGCCATGTGCTCCGAGCGCTCCCAGATGAGCACCGAGGCGAGCCGTTCGAGCTCGGTGTCGCCGTCCCATGCCATCACCTCGGCCTTGGGCGGCTCCCGGAGCGTGATGAAGACGAACCTGGCGGTCGGGCCGAGCCCCTGGTCCTGCTTGGCGATCTCGGTCGCCCGTCGCACCTCGTCGGCGCGCAACGGGGCGAGCGGATGCGTGAGCCCTGCGGCGATTGAGCTGGGTTCCACGAGCACCTCCCGGTTCGGTGCCGCGCCACGAGGGGTGGCGGCGCGGCCGGTCAGGGCGGCAGCCTGGCGAGCGGCCGCAGGGGCCCGACACCCCACCCGTGGACAAAGTGGCGGCGGTCCCCGCGGGACCTGTGGACAAATTGGCCCACGGGCCTAGGACCGCCGTCCAAGCCAGGGACCCCGCGGGTTCACCGCAGGTCCCAAGCGGGCATTCCGCAGCCGTTCCTAGCCTCTCGTGGCATCGTGTCGACGACCGCCCGGCCACTCACCCACTGCTCCCTCGCCCCCGTCGGGGCGGGCGCGGCGGCGGCCGGAGGACTCGCCGTCACCGGCGTCGCCCTCGCCGTGGCCACGGCGGCGCGCACCACCCCGTCGGTGCTCATCGCGCCCATGGAGGCGCTGGGGTGGAGCCGCGCGGACCTCTCGATGGTGGCCGCCGTGAACCTGCTCTGCTTCGGCCTCGCCGGACCGTTCGGCGCCGCGCTGGGCGCTCGCGCGGGTCTGCGGCGCACCCTGGTGGCCGCGCTGCTGGCCGCCGCGGCGGCCACCGCCGCCGGCGCGTTCGCCACCGCCGGGTGGCAGCTCGCGCTCGCGTGGGGGCTTGTGCTGGGCGCCGCGGCCGGTGTGCTCTCGGTGCCGCTGGCGGCCATGGTCGCCCTGCGGGTCGCGCCGGGCCGCCAGGCGCTCTGCCTGGGCGCCGCCGCCGCCGTCACCGGAGCCGCGCAGCTCATCGCGGTGCCCGGGGTCACATGGGTCGCGGTCACCTGGAGTCCCGCCGTCGCCGCGGTCGCGGCGGCGGCCGTCACCCTGGCGGCGCTGCCGCTTGCGCGTCTGGCCCCGGCGGGCCGGTCGCCGGTGCCGGGCGCGCTGGCCGGCCTGCGCCGGGCGGTCGGCACGCGGGTGTTCTGGGTGCTGTCGGGGCTCATGGCGATCTGCGGCGCGGCGACCCAGGGGCTGGTGGGAACCCACCTGGTACCGGCGGTGCACGATCACGGCATCCCGGAGGTCGCCGGCGCCGGGCTGCTGGCGGTGATGGGCGTGCTCACCGTGGTGGGCGCGCTCGCTGCCGGCTGGATGGCCGATCGCTGGGATCCCGCCCAGCTGCTGTTCGTCCTGTTCGCCGGACGTGCGCTGATGCTGGTGATGCTGCCCTTCACCCTGGCCGGGCGCGGCCTGGGCCTGGTGGCGCTGCTGGTGGTGTTCGGCCTGGACTGGGCGGCGACCGTGCCGGCGATCGCGGCGATCGCCCGTCGCGAGGCCGGCGACGCCGCGGCTCCGGTGCTGCTGGGCTGGGTGCTGGTGGCCCACCACGCGGGCGCCGGCCTGGGAGCGGTGGGCGGAGGTCTGGCCCAGGCGTTCATGGGCTCGTACGTGATGGCGTTCATGGTGGCGGGGCTGCTGAGCATGGCCGCCGCCGTGCTGTCCCTCGGGTTGTGGCACCGGCCGGTGGTGGCGGCGCAGCTCCCCGTCCGGGCGTAGCCTGCGCCCGACCCCGTCGCAGGAGCGCCCCATGGCCCGGTTCGGCATCCAGATCGCAGACTTCCGCTTCCCGGGGGACCCATCTCCGGCGCAGCTGTTCGGCCATGTCACGGCCGCCGCGCGGGCGGCGGAGGACGCCGGGTTCACCTCGCTGTGGGTGATGGACCACTTCCACCAGTTCCCGGAGGTCGCGCCGCGCGACACGGCGATGCCGGAGGCCTTCGTGTTGCTGGGCGCCCTGGCGGCGGTCACGCGCACGATCGAGCTGGGGACCATGGTGGCCGGCGTGCCGTATCGGAACCCGGCCCACCTGGCGAAGATCTTCACCACCCTGGACATGGTGTCGGGCGGACGGGCGGTCGCGGGCATCGGCGCCGGGTGGCAGGAGGACGAGTACCGCGCGTACGGCTTCGGGGACGCCCTGCCGTCGTGGCGGGTGCGCCTGGACGGTCTGGAGGACGCGCTGCGGATCTGCCGCGCCATGTTCACCCGGGTGGAGTCCAGTGTCGCCGGTCACCGCTTCAGGACCGACGGCGCCATCAACGTACCCGGCCCGGTGCGTCCCGGCGGGCCGCGCATCCTGGTGGGCGGGGGAGGCGAGAAGCGCCTGCTCAAGCTGGTCGCAACGTACGCGGACGCCTGCAACCTGTTCGGCGACCCCGGCGTGGTGCGCCACAAGCTCGGCGTGCTGGACGCGCACTGCGCCGACGTGGGCCGCGATCCCGCGGCGGTCACCCGGACGTGGCTGGGCGGGCTCATCCTTGCCGAGACGCAGGCCCAGGCCGACGCCCTGGCGCGGGAGGCGGCGCCGCGGTGGGGAGCGGCCGACCTGGACGCGTTCCGGCACGTCGCCGTGTGGGGCACCCCGGAGTCGGTGCGCGAGCGGGTCGCGGAGTTGCTGGACGCCGGTCTGGACGAGCTGTACTTCGCCCCGGGCGCGCAGAACTGGACGCCGGATTCGGTGGCCGCCGCCGGGGAGGCGCTGGCCCCGCTGATGGGGTAGCGGCCGTGGCCCGGCGCACCCCGGAGGTCGACCGCATCGAGACGGCCCTCACCAACCTCGGGCCCGTGACCCTGCGCCCCATGTTCGGCGGGTGGGGCGTGTTCCTGGACGGCGGCATGCTGGGGCTGGTGCTGGGCGAGGCCCTGTACCTGAAGACCGACGAGCGCAACCGCGGCGAGTACGTCCGCGCCGGGCTGGAGCCGTTCGTCTACACGCGCATGGGTGAGCCGGTGACCCTGTCCTTCCACCGTGCGCCGGAGCCGCTGGAGGACTGGGACATGCTGGAGCCGTGGCTGCAGGGCGCGTACGACGCCGCCCAGCGGGCCGTCGCCCGCAGACGGCCCCGCCGGCCGCGCCCGTCCCGCGGGATGTGAAACGCCGGGGGCGGTGCCGGACATGAGAGATCGCGCGGGACGGCGCTCCTCTCCGGGCCGTCCCGCGCGATCCGCAGAATGACCGGGACGATCCCCGAGGAGGTCCCCGTGCCCAGGCCCCTGTCGCCGCTGGCCGCCCTGTCCGCCGGCTGCATGCTGGCGATCCCCGCCGTCGCACTCGCGGCGCCGCAGATCCCCGCCACCGCCGGGCCCGCGTACATCGACCCGTCGGCGCTGACCCGCCTGGGGCTGGAGGTGCGCGACGACATCGCCCCGCGCGTCGTGACGGTCCCGAAGACGGCGGGCATCGTGGCGGCCGACACGCCCGGCGGCTTCTCCGGGGGCCCGTACGTCCTGCGCCAGCTCCCGACCGGCGACCTGTTCCTGATGGGCAAGAACCAGTGGACGTATCGCGGGCCGGACGCCCTGCGCCTGGGGGCGCCCGAGTTCCGCGACGACCTCGGCGGCCGGTTCGGCATGTACCTCGGCTCCCCGCTGTCGGATGGCGGCTTCGTCGGACAGAGCTCCCAGACCTCGGGAGCGCTGGTCGGGCTGGGGCCCGGTCTGTATGAGCGGTGGTCGTCGCCGTTCACCCCCGGGGAGGCGCCGCCCATCGCGGCGCCGTACGCCCTCGCGGGGGGCGACCGCGTGTACGCCTTCGGGGGGACGCCGTCGGTGGTGAACGGCCGGACCGGCGCGGTGATCGCCGCGATCGGCGCCCTGCCCGCCGACGAGTCGGTCGCGGAGCCGGTCGGCGCCCCGGACGGTGGCGCGCGCGTGGTGACCCTGGTCACCGAGACGGCCGCCCGCACCCTCACGCGGCGGGTCACGCTGCACCGCATCGACCCGGACGGGACGATCGCATGGTCGGCCGTGGTGGCGCAGGGCGTGGGTCCGCTGGGGGTGGACATCAGCGCGGTGAGCGTCGGCCCCGACGGCACCGCATACCTGGGCGTGGCGACCTCCAACGGCATCTCCCGCTGGGACGGGCGGCTGGTGGCGGTGGGGGCGGACGGGACGGTGGCCTGGGACGTCCCGGTGGGCGGCATGCCGTCTCGGCCGGCGATCGATGCCGCCGGCAACGTGTGGACCGTGACCAGCCGCGGGCTGGTCGTCGGCCTCGGGCGGGCCGGCGCCGTGGCGTTCTCACGGCGGTTCGCGGATCCGGGCGGCGCGGGCTCGGTGGCGTCCCATCGCGGGGGCGTCCTGGTGCAGGCGGGCGGGATCACCGTGCGGCTCGTCGCCCGGCCGGCGGGTGCCGCCCCGGCCGGCGCCTCGGTGCGGCTCGCGCCCGCCGTGACGCTGGTGCGGCGGCCGTTCCGCTGCGTCGCGCCCCCCGGCGGGCGTCCCAGGACGTGCCTGTACCGCCTCGACGCCACGCTCCCCCTGCGGATCGACACGCCCTCGGACGGCACGGCCGGCATCGTCATCGCCCCGGCGCGCCCGATCCTCGTCGGCGACGGACGGGGCCGCCGGGTCCCGGTGCGGCCGGCACGGAACACCGTGCGGGTCCTGGCCGGCGAGAACCGCATCCAGCTCGACGGCTTCCACGCGCTGCTGTCGGTGTGCACGCCGGGGCCGCCCTGCACGGTCCGCCCCGGCGACTACCGCGTGACCGTCACCCTGCGCGGCGGCGGTCCCGCCCGCACGTTCACGCGCACCATCCGGGTCCTCCCGGGCGATGGGCGCTGGGTCGACTAACCCGGGGGTTCCGCCACCAGGCTGCGTTCGTTCGGCGCCAACGGCAGGACGTCCTCCACGAACGAGCGCACCGCCTCGCCCAGGCCCACGTCCGCGCCGCGGTTCTCGGACATGAACCACCGGTGGTCCAGGAGC
>LNFL01000161.1 GCA_001464275.1 Actinobacteria bacterium Ga0077560
ACCGTCGAGGAGCAGGCCCAGGACGAGGGCCCCGAGCTGTGGCTCCGGGACCCGGACCGCTGCTGCGCCCTCCGGAAGGTCGCGCCGCTGGCGCGGGCGCTGGAGGGGATGGACGCCTGGATCACCGGCATCCGCCGTGAGCAGGCCTCCACCCGTGCGGCCGCCCGGAAGCTGGAGCTCGACCCCGGCCGGGGCGTGGTGAAGGTGCAGCCCCTGGTCGACTGGACGACCGAGGACGTCATGGGCTACCTCTACGCCCACGACGTGCCCTACAACCCGCTGCACGACCAGGGCTATCCCAGCATCGGCTGCATGCCGTGCACCCGGCCGGTGGCCGCGGGCGACGACCCCCGGTCCGGCCGCTGGGCGGGGACCGGCAAGGTCGAGTGCGGGCTGCACCTGCCCGCCCCGGACGCGCCCGCCGCCTGACCCGCCGCATGGGCGCCCTCCCCGATCCGGCGCCCGTGGACCTGCACGCCCACACGCGGGCGTCCGACGGCGATCTCTCGCCCGCAGATCTGGTGCGGCGGGCCGCGGAGCTGGGGATCGGCACGCTCGCGGTCACCGACCACGACACCCTGGACGGGCTCCCCGAGGCCCTGGCCGCCGGGGCCGCCCACGGGGTGCGCGTGATCCCCGGGATCGAGATCAGCGTGGCCGTGAGCCGCGGGATGTTCCACCTGCTCGGCTACCTGCCGGGGCCCGCGCCGGAGCCGCTGGCGACGCGCCTGCGCGAGCTGCGCGCGCACCGGGCCGCCCGGATGGAGCGCATCCTGGAACGCCTCGCGGACCTCGGCGCGCCCGTGCGCATGGAGGACGTGCGGCGGCACACCGACGGCACGGTGGGCCGCCCGCACGTCGCGGAGGCCCTGGTGGCGGCCGGTCACGCGGCATCCCGCGCCGACGCCTTCGAGCGGTACCTCGGCGAGGACGCGCCCGCCTACGTCCCCCACCGCGGGATCGGCCCACATGACGCCGTGCGGCTGGTCCGGCAGGCCGGTGGCGCCCCGGTGCTGGCGCATCCGGCGACGCTGCGGCTGGGCACCCGCCACCTAGCGTCGACGGTGGCCTCCCTCAAGCACGCCGGCCTGGTCGGCATCGAGGTCCACCGCCCCGAGCACACCCCGGAGCAGCGGGACGCCTTCGCCGGCATCGTGCGCCGGCTGCACCTGATCCCGTCCGGCGGCTCGGACTTCCACGCCCCGGACCAGCGGTTCGAGCTCGGCGACACCGGCCACCCGCCGCTGCCATCGCGGACGGCGGATCTGCTCTTCGAGGCGATCGGCGAGGGTGTACCCTCGGCCGGATGACGACCGCTGCGATCACCCCCACCGGTCCCAACGCCGCCGGCGTTCGCTGGGACCTCTCACCCCTCGTCGCCGACTCGGACGAGGCACGCCGGCGCATGCAGGACGCCCTGGAGCGTTCCCGCGCCTTCGAGACGCGCCATCGCGGCGCGCTCGCCACGATCACCGCGCAGGAGTTCGCCGCGGCCCTCGCCGAGCTCGCGCAGATCGACAACGAGCTGTCCCGCGTGAGCTCCTACGCGCACCTGCGGGAGTCGGTGGACGTGACCGACTCCGACAACCGCGACCTGTCGTCCTTCATCGACCGCAGCCTGGTGGAGGCCGGCAACGCGCTGCGCTTCTTCGAGCTGGAGTGGATGGCCCTCGACGAGGCGCGCGCCGCGGAGCTGGCGGACGCCCCCGAGGTGGCCGCCGACCGCCATCACCTCATCTCCATGCGCCGGTTCGCGCCGTTCATGCTCAGCGAGCCGGAGGAGCGCATGCTCGCCGAGCGCGAGCCCGCCGCGGGC
>LNFL01000162.1 GCA_001464275.1 Actinobacteria bacterium Ga0077560
CATGGCCTCGGCCTTACGCATCGAGGCCCACTGCTTGGGCAACACAAAATGCGAGGTCCGAGAAGACAAACGAAGGGGTGGATTCGCGGCGGTCGCCATGGAGACGCTCCTGTGGGTGTGGGTCGTCCCTCGAGGGTACGGCCGCGGAGTGCCCGGGGTCCAAGACCAATGCGCGCCGCATTGATAGCGTGCGGCTATGAGTTTGACGCTGCAACGGCTGCGCTACTTCCTGGCGGTCGCCGACGAGCTGAACTTCACGCGCGCGGCTGAGCGCCTGCGCGTCGCGCAGCCGTCACTGAGCGCCCAGGTGCGCACCCTGGAACGGGGCCTGGGGATCGAGTTGCTGCGCCGCACCACCCGGCGCGTGGAGCTCACCGACGCGGGGCGGTCGCTGCACGAGGACGGCCGGCGCCTGCTGGAGGAGCTGGACCGTGCCGTGGAGCGCAGCCGCCGCGCCCACGAGCGCACCTCCGCCACGCTGCGGGTGGCGTACACCGCGAGCGTGGGCTACCAGGCGCTCCCGCTCATCCTCGACGAGCTGGAGGCGGTGGCCCCCGACGTGGTGGTGAGCGCCCACCGCGCCTGGAGCACGTGGGTGATCGACGCGGTGCGCGCCGGCGACATCGACCTGGGCCTGGTGCGCGAGTTCGATGGCGCGCCCGGTCTGGTGCACGAGTGCCTGCGCCGCGAGCCCCTGGCGGTGTTCGCCAGCCAGCGGCACCGCCTGGCCGGGCGCAGCAGCCTCACCGTGGCGTCGCTGGAGGGCGAGACCATCGTGGTCGTCCCGGCGTCGCTGGCCCCGGGGTTCCACGACCTCACGCTCACCCTGTGCGCCCGGCGGGGGTTCACTCCGCCCACCATCGAGCTCTCCGCGCCCGACAACCGCGAGCCGCTGCTGGCGCACCTCTCGCGGCACCCCGACCGGCTGTTCCTGGGGCCGGTGTCGATGTCCACGACCTCCTGGGAGGGCGTGGTGCACGTCCCGATCGCGGATGCGGACGCCCACATGGAGCTCAGCGCGGTCTGGCCCGCCTCGGGGGCCGCGCGGTCGGTGCCCCTGGCGGTCGCCGCGGCCCGTGCGGTGGCGGATCGGGAGGGCTGGCTCGACCCGTCGGGCTGAGGGGGTTGCCCCGCGGCCGCGCAAAGACCAAAATCCCGGGTGACTTTTCCATGTATCCGGCAGGTCCGAGGAGGACACCGCATGGCGTTGCAGCTCAATGACACCGCCCCCGATTTCGTGGCGCAGACCACCGAGGGGCAGATCAGCTTCCACGAGTGGATCGGTGACTCGTGGGCGGTGCTGTTCTCCCACCCCAAGGACTTCACCCCGGTGTGCACGACCGAGCTGGGGTACATGGCCTACATCAAGCCCGAGTTCGACCGTCGCGGTGTGAAGGTGATCGGCCTGAGCGTGGATCCGCTCGGCCGTCATGAGGAGTGGGCCAAGGACATCGCCGAGACCCAGGGCACGGCCCCGAACTTCCCGATCATCGCCGACTCGGACTTCGCGGTCGCCAAGGCCTACGGCATGCTGCCGGCCGCCGTGGACGGCGATCCGCTGGCCCGCACCCCGGCCGACAACCAGACGGTCCGCAACGTGTTCGTGATCGGGCCGGACAAGAAGATCAAGCTCATCCTGATCTACCCGATGACCACGGGCCGCAACTTCGACGAGGTGCTGCGGGTCATCGACTCGCTGCAGCTGACGGCCAATCACAAGGTGGCAACCCCGGCGCAGTGGACCGACGGTGGCGAGGTGATCATCGCGGGGTCGGTGAGCAACGACCAGGCCAAGGAGATCTGGCCGGAGGGCTGGAAGGAGCCCAAGCCCTACATCCGGATCGTCCCGCAGCCCAGCTGACCCATCGTCCCGGGAGGAGCCGCACGGCTCCCCCGGGAAGTGGATCGCGCCCCCCGGGCAAGGAGGGGCATGACCACCGATCACCGCACCGACGCGGCGATCATCTCGGCGTCGCTCCGGCGGCCCGAGGTGTTCGCCGCGTTGTTCGACCGGCACTTCGACCGTATCCACGGATATCTGTCGCGCCGGTTCGGGACCGAGGCCGCCGCCGACGCGGCGTCCGAGACGTTCCTGGTGGCGTTCCGCCGCCGCGGGGACTTCGACCCCGCACGCGCGAACGCGCTGCCCTGGCTATTCGGCATCGCACTCCGGGTGGCGCGCTCCCAGCGCCGCGCCGAACGCCGGATGCTCCGCGACCCCGGCGTGCACGACATCCCGCCGGAGCCCCACGCCGCCGCCGACGCCCGCCTGGGCGCCGCCGAGCGCGAGGCGCTGCGCCTGGCGCTCGCGCGGCTGCGGCGCCCCGAACGTGACGCGCTGACCCTGTTCGCCCTCGCGGACCTCACCTACGAGGAGATCGCCACGGCCATGGACACCACGCCCGGCACCGTGGCCTCACGCATCTCCCGCGCCCGCGCGCGCCTGTCCGGCGACCTTCCCGGACTGCGCCCGTCCTCCACGCCGACCCCCAAGGAGGCCGTCGATGGCCGCTGACACCATCCACCGCGTCGACGCCGCGTACCCACCCGCCGGGGATGCGGACGGCGCGCGCGAGGCGGCGCTGCACGCGCTCGCCCGCGAGATCGACGGCACCCCGCGCCGGCCCCGCCGCCGGGCGCTGATGGTCGCCACCGGCGCGGTGGCGGTGACGCTGGCGGGTGCGGGCGTGGTGGGCCTGGTCCTCCCCGGCGATGGGGGGCAGGGGCTCGCCCGCGCCGATGCCGCCACCGTGCGCGTGCTGGAGACCGGCGCCGATGCTGCCGAACGCGCCCCCGGCGGGCCGGTCGTGGGGCGGGGGCAGTACCTGTACACCCACTCCCAGAACCTCGTCCAGGTCACCTCGGTCGCCGTCGGTGGGGCTGAGACGACGTACCTCGAACGGAACGAACGGCGCAGCTGGATCGGCCCGGACGGCAGCCTGCGGCTCGTCAGCGACAGCGCGGCCGTGCGGTTCCTCACCGGAGACCGCGCCGCGTACGAGGCCGAGCGGGCACGCCTGACGCAGGAGGGCCCCTCGGATGACCGCTACCCGGGCGAGGACGTCACGACGGCGGACGCCTTCGCGAACGCCGGCGCGTCCGACGCCGATCTGGCCGAACGGTACGACGACCCCCAGGCCGCCGCCGACCTGCTGCATGAGGCCGCCGGCCGGTACGGGGGCAAGGAGGCGGTCGACGAGATGTTCGTCATGGTGGGCGACGGCCTGCGCGAGAGCGACCTCTCCCCACGCGCCCGGGCCGCCCTGTTCCGCGCCGCCGCCTACATCCCCGGTGTGATGGCCGACGGCGAGGCCCGCGACTCGGCCGGCCGGGCCGGTATCGCCGTGTCCCGTGAGCAGGACGGCGTTCGCGAAGAGCTCATCTTCGATCCGCGGACGTCGGCGCTGCTCGAGGAGCGCAGCGTCGTGACCGGCCCGGTGGACCGGCTCCCGGGGGTACCCCCCGGGACCGTCATCAGCCGTGGTACCTACCTGGAGACCGGTGTCGTGGACTCCGACACCGCGACACCGTGACCGGTCCCTCCGGGGCTGGACCGGGAGCGACGGGAACGGGACCCCGGCGGGCGGCTATCCGCCCGCCGGGGTCCTCACCACACGGACCGCGGTGCCGCGCGCGCTGACGTAGACGTCGAACTCGACGCCGTCCCGCCGGGTCACCTCGATCTCCCAGCGGGCGCCGAAGTCGTCCTCGCGCGCCGCATCGGTCACGCGGGCCGGCTGACCCGACCGGCGCTCGATGAACCGGCGGGCGATCCGGCTCGCCCGGGCACGGGTCACGGGCGCGGCGGTCTCCCGGGCGGTCGAGCGCGCCGTCGTCGCGGCGACGGCACGGGCCGGGGGCGGGGCGCCGCCGGCAGCGAGGAGGGCGGAGACCATGATCTCGGCGAGGGGCATCGGTCCTCCAGTCCTGATTGACGAATGCGAAATCAGGATACGAGGGTCCGACGTCCGCGCGTTGATGACGCGTTCCGCGGCGACCTGCGCGGCTCAGGCGGCGCGCACGGCGGCAATGAAGGCGGCCACCAGAGCCGGGTCCTTCACGTGGCCTGGCCCCTCCACACCCGAGATCACGTCCACCACGGCCGGCCGCACCTCACGAATGGTCTGGGCGACGTTCCCGGGGGTCAGCCCCCCGGCCAGGACCACCGGGACGCCGACCGCATGCACCACCCGGCGCACGAAGCCCCGGTCCACCGCCACACCGGTCCCGGCGGGACGCGCCGAGGACTTGGAGTCCACCAGCAGCTCCCCGGCCCCGGCGGCCACGAACGACCGGCCCAGGGTGATCCAGTCCGCCGGATCGGGGTCCGGGGCGTCCACGTCGATCCGCAGGGCCTTGATGACGGGTATGCCACGCGCGGCGACCGCCGCCACCACCTCGGCGGGGCCGTCGTCGTGGATCTGCACCATGTCCGGCGCCAGGTCGCGGACGATGCCGAGGATCGCGTGCGCGTCGCCGCCGACGACCGCCACGCGCAGCACGCCGGGCGGGACGGCGGCCATGAGCTCCCGCGCCCGGTCGCGGGTGAGGTTCCACGGGTTGTCCTGCGGATACTCGACCACGAACCCCAGCCGGTCGGCGCCGGCGGCCACCGCCGCGGCGACCTCCTCCGGCCGGGTCATGCCGCAGATCTTGACCCGGGTCATCGGGCGGGCGGCCAGCCCACGGCGATCAGCGACTCCACCATGGCCCGGGTGTCGGGCGCGGTGAGGATGGCGGTGCCCACCAGCACGGCGTCGGCCCCGGCGTCGCGCGCCCGGCGGGCGTCCTCCGGCCCGGCGATCGCGCTCTCGGACAGCACCACCGCGTCCGGCGGGAACGCCGCCACCATGCGCTCGGTGCGGCCCACGTCGCCGTCGTCCACCTCGCCGATGCGGATGTCGCGGTTGTTCACGCCCAGCACGTCCGGTCGCAGGCCCAGATCGGCGATCACCGCCAGGTCGGCGGGATCGTGGACCTCCACCAGTGTCTCCAGGCCCTCGGCGTGCGCGGCCTCGTGGAGCGGCCCGATCGCGTCGCCCAGCATGTTCACGGTGAGCAGCACGATCTGGACGCCCGCCTCCCGCGAGTCGCGCATGTCCTGCGCGCCGCGCGGGAAGTCCTTGCGCAGGATCGGCACGTCCACCAGCGGGCGGATGCGCCGCACGATGTCCAGGTCGCCGCCGAAGTCCACGGGCTCGGTGACCACCGAGATCCCGGCCACGGGCAGCGCCCCGTAGACGCGGGCCAGGTCCTCGGGGGTCCGTCCCCGCAGCAGGTCGCCCTCCTTGGGCGACCGCACCTTGATCTCGGCCAGGACCGGGAGATGCCCCTGGGCCTGGCGGCGGCGGATCGATGCGACCAGACCCGCCGCCGGTGCCGTCATGCGGTCACACCTCCTGGGATGCGGCGGCGACCTCCGCGAGCTTCCGGGCCGCGGCGCCGGACTCGATGGTGGTGCGCGCCAGCTCCAGGCCCTTCTCGGGGCTGTCGGCGAGGCCCGCCACGTACAGCGCGAACGCGCTGTTGAGCAGCAGGAAGTCCTTCCGGGGGCCGGTGTCCTGACCGTCGAAGATCGCCCGGATCGCGTCGGCGTTGAACTGCGGGGAGCCGCCGGCGACGTCCTCCAGCGTGCAGCGCGACAGGCCCAGGTCCTCCGGCGCCACCTCGTACTTGGTGATCGACCCGTCCTTGATCTCGGCGATGCTGGTGCGCCCGAGGATCGAGATCTCGTCGAGGCCGTCCAGGCCGTGCGCCACCAGCACGTGCGTCATGTCCAGCTGCGCCACGACCTCGGCGACCATGGACACCAGCTCGGGCCGGTACACGCCCAGCAGGTGCCGCGGGGCGCCGGCCGGGTTGATGAGCGGGCCGATGATGGTGAAGAAGATCGTCTTGATCCCAAGGGCCTGCTCGGGGAAGAACACCTTCAGCATCAGCGGGTGGAAGCTGGGCGCGTACAGGAAGCTCCAGCCCACGCGCTCGATCAGCGCCTCGCCCTGCGGCGGGGCCAGCTCCACCGCGATCCCGAGCGCCTCCAGCGCGTCGGCGCTCCCGGAGGACGACGAGATGGAGCGGCTGCCGTGCTTGGCGACCTTCGCGCCGGCGGCCGCGCACACCAGGGAGTTGGCGGAGCTGACGTTGAAGGTGGTGAGCCCGCCACCGGTGCCGCACATGTCCACCAGGTCGCCGTCGACCTTCGGCTCGATCTGCACGCAGTTCGCGCGCATCGCCCGGGTGATGTAGGTGACCTCGTCGATGCTGGGCCCCTTCATCAGCAGGGCGACCAGCCACCCGGCGATCTGGGCCTCGGTGACCTCGTCGTCGCGCATCGCCTCGATGAAGTCGAAGATCTCACGCTCGGTGAGGTCCTGGTTCTGCGTCAGCTTGCCCAGCGCGTTGCGGGTCACCTGCGCGCCTGTGCTCATTCGCGTGCCTCTCAGAACTTGTAGGTGTGGAATCCCATGAGCGTCTCGGTGTTGATGATCCCGCCGACGCCCTGCAACCGCTCGGTGATGACCTCCGCCATGTGCTCGTACTCCTGCACCTGGACCTTCACGACCAGGTCGTACGCGCCGGCGGTGGACAGCACCTCGGTGACGTCCGGGATCTGGCGACCTGCCCGCCCTCCACGTTCATGAGCACGATCGCCGTGACCATGTCTGCTCCTCCGGATTGCGGGCCCCATCCCCGGGCCGATGGACGGGCCATTCTCTCCACGGGGGTGCTTGCCGGTGCAAGACCCGGCGGCCGGCGGGGTCTCGCGGGGTACCCTCGTGGGATGGACCGTCCGCTGGAGCTCATGGACTGGAAGCGCCGCGTCGCGGCGATGTACGCCGCGGTGCGCGAGGGGGACGGCGACCCCGAGGCCGTGCAGGCGTTCCGCCGGGGCAAGGACGCGCTGTTCGCCGGGCATCCGCAGTCGCCGCTCCCCGAGGACCGGCGGGCGGCTTTCACCGGGCTGCCGTACTTCCCGCACGACCCCGCGTGGCGCGTGGCGGCGCACCTGGAACCGGAACCGGACGGGCCGGAGCTCGTGATCCCCACCAGCACCGGGGAGCCCACGCGGTTCCTGCGTGTGGGCTTCGTGTCGCCGGTCCTGGGCGGCGCCGCCGTGCGGTTGGCCGTCTACTGGCTCCAGGGGTACGGCGGCGGGGTGTTCCTGCCGTTCCGGGACGCCCTCGCGGGCCGGCAGACCTACGGTGGTGGCCGCTACCTGCTGGACACCGTGAAGGGCGCGGACCTGGGGACGGCCGGCGACGGCGCCCTGGTGCTGGACTTCAACATGGCGTTCAACCCGTCGTGCGCGTACGACCCGAGATGGAGCTGCCCGCTGGCGCCTCCGGAGAACGTGTTGGACATCGCCGTCACGGCGGGGGAGATGGCGCCCGGCGCCTGACCCGTCCGCCGCCGCGCCGCGGAGTGGCGCCTGCATCGGACTCCCCGGCCGGGATCACCTCGGCGCGCTCGATGCGGTCCAGGCGGAACTGCCGCGGCTCGTCCAGCGTGAGGTCGTGCGCGTTGAGCAGGGTCATCGTCCGCTCGAGCACCAGGGCGTCGATGCGGATGAGGCGAACGCTCGTGCCGCGCGCGCCCGCGTAGGTGATGCGCAGCGGGGTCCGGTGCACCCACGCGTGCTCGACGGCGTCCCGCACGTGGACCGGGGCCGGCGCCGCGGGCACGCCGACCCAGGCCAGCGTCGACGCCAGCCGGTCGACCTCCGCCTGCCGTGCCTTCGGCAGCGCCCCCTGCACCTTGTCGGTCGCCGAGCGCACCGTCTCGATGAACGGCAGCAGGCGGCTGCGCTCCAGCCAGCGTCCCGCCGCCACCAGGATGGCGGCCTCGTGCGGGGTGAAGTTGACCGGCGGCAGGGTGTAGGCGCTGTCGAGCGCCAGCCCGCCGCCGCGCCCGCGCTCCCCGGTCACCGGGACCGCGGCCGCCCGGAGGGCCGCCAGGTCGCGGTGGACGGTGCGCACCGAGACCTCGAAACGCTCGGCCAGCTGCTCGGCGGTGATGCCCGTGCGCCGCGCTCGCAGGAGCTCGGTCATGGCGAACAGGCGGTCGGTCCTGCGCATGCGACGGAGGATGGCACAAAACATGACATACAGCTGACAACGGGGTCTGCCACGGTGCCCGGGCACACCGAAAACGAGGAGGCTCCAATGGCCCATGTGATCGTCAACCCCGCCGAACTCCACGACCCAGTCCCGTGGGGCTACAGCCACACCGCCCGCGTGCCGGCGGGCAGCGACCTGGTGTTCGTCGCCGGGCAGTACGCCTCGTCGGCCGACGGCAGCGTGGTCTCGCCGGAGTTCGCCGACCAGGTCCGCGGCGCGCTCGAGCGCCTTGGGCGGGCCCTGGCCGCGCACGACCTGACGGTCGCCGACGTGGTGCAGGTGCGGACGTACGTCGTGGACCTCGACTTCGCCAAGCTCGGGGCCATCACCGAGGCCGTGGCGGCCACGTGGGGCCAGCACCCGCCCACCAACACGCTGCTCGGGGTCGCGGCGCTGGCCACCCCGGACATCGCGTTCGAGATCGAGGCCGTCGCCGCGCGCACCTGATCGATCCGGGACCGCCCCGATGTCCCGGGGCCCCGTCGGCGGGACGATCGCCATGGCGTCCGAACCAGGAGGCGGTCATGAGCGGCGCGATCGGCGATCTGCTGCGGGTCTCGGGACATCGGGTGGGCGACCACCCGCGGCTCGGTGAGATCACCGAGGGCACTACCGGGTGCGGTGGGAGGACGGCCAGGAGACCATCGTCTACCCGGGGCCCGACATCCTCATCACACCGGCAACCCGCCGGGCCTGAGGATCAGGACACCGCGGGTCCGGGCACGCCGCCGGCCCAGCCCGGGCCCGCGCGGTCCAGGGCGTCGGCGTAGTCCTGCAGCGTGGCGCGGGCCGCCGCGTCCACGGCGGCGATGGGCGCGTCCAGCGCCACCTCCAGCGCGTCCTCGACCGTGTCCACGGCGATCACGCGGAAGCGGCCCGCGGCGACGTCCGCGACGATCGCGGCCGGCAGCATCAGGTCGGCCAGGTTCCTGCGGGGAAGCAGCACGCCGTGCGTGCCGTCCAGGCCGCGCGCGGCGCACAGCGCGTGGAACGAGGTGATCTTCTCGTTCACCCCGCCCACGGGCTGGGCCTCGCCGTGCTGGTTGATCGAGCCGGTGATCGCCACGGCCTGATCCACCGGGATGCCCGACAGCTCCGACATGAGCGCGACGACCTCGGCGATCGACGCCGAGTCCCCGTCCACGCCGGAGTACGACTGCTCGAAGGCCAGGCTCGCGGTGAGCGACAGCGGGCCGATGTCGGCGTAGCGGCGGCGCAGGTAGCCCCCGATGGTGAGGACGCCCTTGTCGTAGACGCCGCCCGACATCTGGGCCTCGCGCTCGATGCTGATGACCCCCGCCGAGCCGGGCGCCACCGACGCCGTGATGCGGGTGGGCTTGCCGAACGCCTCGTACCCGAGGTCGAGCACCGAGAGGCCGTTCACGCGTCCGCGCGCGAACCCGGCGGTGGTGACGATGAGCAGGCCCTCGTCCAGCGCCTCGGCGATCCGCTCGGGGATCTCGCCCTGCCGGTACTCCCGCCGCCGCAGGGCCTCCTCCACGTCCTCGCGGGCGACCGGCCCGTCGCCGCGCTCGCGGGCCAGCAGGCAGGCCTCGCGCAGCAGGTCGGCCACCCGCGAGAACTCCACCGACACCCGGTTGCGCCGCCCGGCGATGCGGATGCCCTCCTCCATGAGCGCGCCCAGCGCGCCGGCCTCCACGGGCGGCAGGTCCTCCCGGGCGCACACCGCGGCCACCACCGCCGCGTACCGCTGCTCGGCGGCCGCCGCCCGCGGCATGTCGCGCGCGAAGTCGGCGCGCACCGAGAACATCCGCAGGAAGTCCGGGTCGGCGGCGCTCAGCAGGTCGTACGTCCACCGCTCGCCGACCAGCACCACCTTCACGTCGATCGCCACGGGGTCCGGCTCCAGCGCGCGCGGCAGGCCCCACAGCCCCGGCCCGGCGCTGCCCGGCTCCAGCACCCCGCCCTTGAGCGCGCGCATGAGCTGCGGCCAGGCGCCGGGCTCCTGGAGCACGTCCGCGGCGTTGAGCAGCAGGAACCCGCCGTCGGCGCGCAGCAGGCTGCCGCCGCGGATGGTGGTGGCGTCCGCGCGCCAGCTCAGCGGGCCGTCGTGCACCCGCTCCACCAGGCCGGCGATGTTCTGGGCGGTGGGGAAGCTCTCCTCCACGACGGGCGCGCCGGTGAGCCCCGAGCGATCGGCCACCACGTTCACCCGGTAGTGGTCGATGCGGTGGGCGAAACTCTCGAGGGTCCCCGGCCCGGGGCCCACCAGCTCCACGATCGCGTCCACGGCGTCCGCGCGCACATCGCGCAGGAAGGCCGCCACGTCCTCACCCTCGGCGTCGTCGGCGATCGCGCGAAGCTCGTCGTCCACCAGCGCGGCGCCGACCTCCCGGATGAGGTCCTGCAGGTCGCGCATGAACTGCCGCTGGCGGCCCCGGGCGCCGCGCAGATGCTCGCGGACCCTCGCGGCGTGGACGGCCATGCGCCGCTCCGTGTCGGCGAAGGCCGCCGCGTCGAGCACGTCTCGCAGCTCGTCCAGCGCCACCGGCTTGCCGTCATGCAGGGCCGCCACCTCCGGCACCACCATGCCGGGGCCCATCGCCACCGGCACCAGGGCGAAGCCGTCGGCCCCCAGCTCGGCGCGCAGCGCATCCAGGCGCTCCTCCTCGGCGCGGCCGTAGCGGTCCTGGAGGGCCTCCCGCCGCCGGTCCAGCTCGGGGTCCTCCGCCAGGGCGGGGGACCGGGTCGCGAGCGCGGTGCGCAGGGTGTCCACCCGTTCGGACAGCCGCCGTCCGGAGCCGGGGGCGAGCCGCAGCAGCCGCGGGCGGTCCGGGTCGGAGAACCGGTGCACGTAGGCCAGGTCCTGCGGCACCGGCAGGCCCGCGGCGAACCGCTCCATCATCGCCCGGGCGGTGGAGCGCCTGCCGGTGCCGGCGGGCCCCGACACGAACACGTGGTAGCCGGGGCTGCGCAGGCGCAGGCCCAGTTCCATGGACGCCAGCGCCCGCTCCTGCCCCACGGTCTCCCCGGAGGGCGCCACCTCGGCGGTGGACGCGATGCCGAACGCCTGGCCGTCGATCACCAGGCGGCAGTCCTCCGCCCCCACCAGCAGGTCGGGACGGCGGTCCGGGAGCGGGCGCGGCGCTGCGGGCGATGGGTGGGGCATCACCCCGATTCTTCCAGCCGCGCGGGCCGATCCCGCGGTGCGCGGGACCGGCCCGGACGGGTCGCGGTCAGCGGCTCCGGAAGGGGTTCGAGAACCTGGGGTTGGTGAGGAAGCTCCGGTCCGTGAGCGTCCTCAGGAACGCCACCAGATCGGCCTTCTCCTGGTCGGTGAGGTCGATGCCCACCGTCAGGTCGCTCCGGTAGGGGCTCAGGCGCCCGTCGCCGGCGAAGGGCCCGGAGGTGATGTTGCGGCCGCCGTCGGCGTAGAACTGGACGACCTCCTCCAGCGTGGAGATGGAGCCGTCGTGCATGTACGGCGCCGTCACGGCGACGTTGCGCAGGCTCTGCGCGCGGAACGCGCCCATGTCGTTCGCGCGTCCGGTGAGCTCGAACACGCCGCGGTTGCCGTCCGGGAACGCGCCGGTGCCGCCGAGGTTGTACAGCCCCGTGTTGTGGAACAGCACGGGCTCCCGGCGCTTCCCGACGTAGTTCAGCTGGTCGGTGAAGTTCACTCCCCCGTGGCAGTGGTGGCACTCGGCGCGCTCCCCGAAGAAGAGGTTCATGCCGCGTTCCTCGGAGGTGGTGAGGCTCGCCGTGCCGCGCTGGTACCGGTCGAACCTGGCGTTCGCGGTGATCAACGACCGCTGGAACGTCGCGATCGACTTCACGATGTTCCGGTAGTTGATGGGGCTCACCTGGCCGGGGAACGCCTTCCTGAACTTGGCCTGATATCGCCGGTCCTTCCGGATGCGGGCGAGGACCGCCCGCTTGTTCCGGTCGGTGATGCCCATCTCGACGGGGTTCTCGCCGAACAGCGGCACCTCCATCTGGCGTTCCAGCGTCACCAGGGAGGGGTTCGCCCAGGTCAGGGTCGCGTTGTAGGCGACGTTCCCCAGCGGCTGCGCGCCGCGCGGGGTGCGCTCGCCGGTCGAGCCCAGCGACGTCGCCCGTCCGTCCGTGAACGCGAGTTCCTGGAGGTGGCAGCTCGAACACGACTGGGCGCCGTTGCCGGAGAGGCGCGTGTCGTAGAAGAGGAACCGTCCGAGATCCACCTTCGCGGCGGACATGGGGTTGGAGGCCGGCACGCGGGGGACCGGGAACCCCTTCGGAAGGTTCCAGCTCCACCGAGCGTCCCCATGTGCGGCGGGCGCGGCGGCGCCGGTGTTGCTGTCGGAGGTCGCGATGCCGGCAACCAGCGCCGCACTCACGGCGAGCACGGCCACACCGCCCAGGGAGCCCCGCGGCGAACGCCGCAGGGCCCCCGACCTGCCGGTGCGGGGGCCCTGGGCGGAGTTCATCGGGCGATCGCCTTGAACAGCGTCTGGGTGCCCGTGGACGCTCCGGTCCCCGTGCCGTCGGCCTTCCAATCGATGCCGAGGGCGCCGAAGACCGGCCCGCACTCCGGGTCCGTGCCGCCGGACATGCAGCCCGTCGCGCCGGCCCGGTTCACGGTGATGTCGTTCCCGGTGAGCAGGGCGCCCAGGTCGACGGTCACCTTCTGCTTGGCGGTGTCGAACTTGCCGAACCGCACCGTCATGCGGTTCGAGGCCAGGCAGTTCGTCGTCGCGCCGGTCGCCGGGTTGCCGAGGCACCCCGTGCTGCCGAGGTGGACGTTGAAGGTCTTGCTCGCCCACGTGCCGGCGGCCCCGGCGGGGTCCGTGACCTCGATCTTCGCGAACTTGCGGCCGGCCTGCCACGACCAGGTCATCGCCGTGATGTCCAGCGGCGCCGGCGCGCCCACCGTGTCGGTGTGGTTCAGGGGGAACGGCACGCCCATGTAGAACCGCATGCCCACGTACTCGCCGTGCGGGACGGTGCCCCGCACAACGGTGTTCACGGCCTTGTCGCCCTGGTCGCAGGATCCGGTGCCGTTCTCCAGGTCGATGAGCGTGGTGCGGTTGCCGCCGCGCACGACCGTGTAGCCGCGCTTGGGGGTGAGCGTGAGCAGGACCGAGGTGCCGTTCTTCCGGATGAGCCGGACGTTCGAGACGTAGAACCGGAAGTCCCGGATCTGGGCGGTCGCGGCGGTCGTGCCGAGGCCGGTCACCGGGGTGCCGCACGCCACGGGGGCGGCGCCGTTCACGGCGGTGAACGGGATGGTCACGGTCATCGGCCCCTCGTGGCCCTCGTGGGCGGAGGCGGCCTGCGCGCCGACGACGGTGAGACCGGCCGTGGCGAGCGCGAGGAAGGAACGGCGGATGGTGCGCTGGGTCATGAAGGGTTCTCCTGATCACCGGCCCGATGGGCCGGAACGGTTGGAGCGGACCCGCCCGGGCATGCCGGGGCGCGGGTCGCGCGACGTCGGTTCGTCGTGCGGCTCCGTCCATGACCGGGGAACCCCGGGCGCGCATGCGCCTACGCGGGGATGGCCGCGACCGGACGGAGCCGGGCGGCGGGCGGTCCGCGCGAGGTGCGGACCAGGGGGGAGGGCTGTGCGACCGGGCGGTCGGCGGGGAGGGCGATGCGGCCCGCGTGGCGGGGCAGCGCGCGGCGGCGCGGCGCCGGAAGGAGGGCACGGACCGCGGCGACGAGGCGCGCGAGGATCCGCTGGCCCGCGCACAGCGGCACCAGCAGCAGCACCGCGAGCACGCCGTGCACGGCGATCGCCGCGGGTGTGATGAGCGGGCTGTCGTGGTGTTCGACCAGACCGAACATCCAGGGCGACCAGTGCATGAGCCCGTGCAGAACGGCCTGGGCGGCCAGCAGCGTCAGCAGGGTGCGGACGGGGCTCCAGGCGGTGAAGGTGCCGCCGCCTCGGCGGCCGGTCGCGCCGAAGGGCACCAGCATCACGATCAGGGCGAGCCACAGGACGGGGGCGACCCGCAGCACGCCGGTGTCCGGCGTCGCCATCAGGTGCCCCGTGAGCGTGGCGCCCAGCGCGGATCCGGCGAGTGCGGTGCGGCGAAGCGTGGTGGCGATGACGGGCTGCATCCAGTCGGCACGCTAACGGCGGGCGGCCGCGCCGTCCTCCGCAGATGTCCCCCGTCCGGGTCGCGGACGACCCGCGATGGGTGAGCACGTCCGCAACGGGGAACCGGTGATGTGCCGGTGGATGTTGCGGCGTCCGCCGCCGCGCGGGGCTATCCTCGGTGCTCGTCCCGATCGCGTCCGGCCCCAGACCGAACGAGGAGCGTGCACCGATGGTCGAACGCCGTGATGGTCAGGACGGCCGCCCGGCTGCCGAAGAGCCCGGAATGGACCACATTCACGGGAACGGCCACGGCAACGGGGGCGGGATCCTCGCCCACACCCCGCACCACGACATCGACCCCGACGAGACCGAGGACTGGCTCGAGGCGGTCGAGGACGTCCTGCGCGAGCGCGGCCCGGAGCGCGCCGGCCAGCTGCTCGGCGAGGTCGTCAACGAGGCGCGGCTGTCCGGCGCCATGGTGCCGGTCTCCGACAGCACGCCCTATGTGAACACCATCCCGCCGGAGGAGGGGGAACCCATCCCGGGCGACCAGGACGTCGAGCGCCGGCTGCGCTCCCTGGTGCGGTGGAACGCGGCGGCCCTGGTCCTGCAGGCCAACAAGGAGTCGTCGGAGCTGGGCGGCCACATCGCCAGCTTCCAGTCGGCCGCGACGCTGTACGAGGTGGGGTTCAACCACTTCTGGCACGCGCCCACCGAGGACCACGGCGGGGACCTGGTCTACATCCAGGGGCACTCCTCGCCCGGCATCTACGCCCGCGCGTTCCTCGAGGGGCGCCTGAGCGAGGACCAGCTGCGCAACTTCCGCCAGGAGGTGGGCGGGGACGGCCTGTCGAGCTACCCGCACCCCTGGCTCATGCCGGAGTTCTGGCAGTTCCCGACCGTGTCGATGGGCCTGGGACCGCTCATGGCGATCTACCAGGCGCGGTTCATGAAGTACCTCCAGGGCCGCGGGATCGCCGAGACCGAGGGCCGCAAGGTGTGGGCGTTCATGGGCGACGGCGAGATGGACGAGCCGGAGTCGATGGGGGCCATCTCCCTCGCCGGCCGCGAGCACCTGGACAACCTGGTGTTCGTCATCAACTGCAACCTGCAGCGCCTGGACGGCCCGGTGCGCGGCAACGGGAAGATCATCCAGGAACTGGAGACCAACTTCCGCGGCGCCGGGTGGAACGTCATCAAGGTGATCTGGGGCGAGAACTGGGATCCGCTGCTGGCCGCCGACCACGACGGGCTGCTCAAGCGCCGCATGATGGAGGCCGTCGACGGCGAGTATCAGACGTTCAAGTCCCGTGACGCCGACTACGTGCGTGAGCACTTCTTCGGCGCCTATCCGGAGCTGAAGCGCCGGGTCGCGCAGATGACCGACCAGCAGATCTGGGCGCTCAACCGCGGAGGCCACAGCCCCCACAAGGTGTACGCGGCGTACCACGCCGCCGTGCACCACGAGGGGCAGCCCACGGTGATCCTCGCCAAGACGATCAAGGGCTACGGGATGGGCCGGGCCGGCGAGGCCCAGAACATCACCCACCAGCAGAAGAAGATGAACGAGGAGGCCCTGCTGGCCTTCCGGAACCGCTTCGGCGTGCCGCTCAACGACGAGCAGGCCAAGAAGGCGGTGTTCTACCGGCCCCCGGACGACGCGCCGGAGATGGTCTACCTGCGGGAGCGCCGCGAGGCCCTCGGCGGCAGCCTGCCGGTACGGCGGCCGAAGGCAACGCCTCTGGAGGTGCCGCCGCTGTCGGCGTTCGACGCGGTGCTCAAGGACACCGGCGACCGCCAGATCTCGACCACCATGGCGTTCGTGCGCATCCTGGGCACGCTGGTGCGCGACAAGAACCTGGGGAAGCACATCGTCCCGATCGTGCCCGACGAGTCACGCACGTTCGGCATGGAGGGCATGTTCCGCCAGCTGGGGATCTTCTCCCAGGTGGGGCAGCTCTACTCGCCGGAGGACTCCGAGCAGCTCATGTTCTACCGGGAGGACAAGCAGGGGCAGATCCTGCAGGAGGGCATCAACGAGCCCGGCGCCATCTCCTCCTGGATCGCGGCGGGCACCTCCTACGCCAACAACGGCGTGGCGATGGTGCCCTTCTACATCTTCTACTCGATGTTCGGCTTCCAGCGGATCGGCGACCTGGCGTGGGCGGCGGGCGACAGCCGCGTGCGCGGGTTCCTGGTGGGCGGCACCTCCGGCCGCACGACCCTCAACGGCGAGGGGCTGCAGCACGAGGACGGGCACAGCCACATCCTGGCCTCCACCATCCCGAACTGCCGCGCCTACGACCCCACGTACGGGTACGAGCTGGCGGTCATCGTGCAGGACGGCCTGCGGCGGATGTTCGCCGAGCAGGAGGACGTCTTCTACTACCTCACCGTCATGAACGAGAACTACCAGCACCCGGCGATGCCGGAGGGCTCCGAGGAGGGAATCCTCAAGGGCATGCACCTCATCCGCAGCGGGAAGGGCCGCGGGCCCAAGGTGCAGCTCATGGGATCCGGCGCGATCCTGCGGGAGGTGCTGGCGGCGGCCGAGCTGCTGGAGGCCGACCACAAGGTGTCGGCCGACGTGTGGAGCGTCACCAGCTTCACCGAGCTGCGGCGCGACGGCATGGAGACCGAGCGCTGGAACCGGCTGCACCCCACCGAGAAGCCGCGGCGGTCGTTCGTGGAGACCCAGCTGGCCCGCCGCAAGGGGCCGGTCGTGGCATCCACCGACTACATGCGGGCGTTCGCCGATCAGATCCGGCCGTACGTCGACCGCCCGTTCACCTCGCTCGGCACCGACGGGTTCGGGCGCAGCGACTACCGGGTACGCCTGCGCCGGTTCTTCGAGGTCGACCGCCACCATGTCGCGGTCGCCGCACTCCACGCGCTCTCCCAGGAGGGCGGCATCCCGGCGAGCGCGGTGAAGGCCGCGATCGACGCGTACGACATCGACACCGAGGCGGTTCCCCCGTGGCAGCGCTGACCGAGGTTCGCGTCCCCGACATCGGGGACTTCGACCACGTCCCCGTCATCGAGGTGCTGGTGACGGCCGGCGACACCGTCGCCGCCGACGATCCGCTGATCGTCCTGGAATCCGACAAGGCCACCATGGAGGTGCCCGCGCCCTCCGCCGGCACCGTCGCGGAGGTGCGGGTGAAGGTGGGGGACCAGGTCTCCCAGGGCGACGTGATCGTGGTCTTCACCGGGGACGCCGCCCCCGCGCCGGAGCCGGAGCCCGAGAAGGCTGCGGAACCGGAACCGGAACCGGAACCGGAGCCCGAGAAGGCTGCAGAACCGGAACCGGCCCCGGAGCCCGAGCCCGAGGTGTCCGCGCCCGCGGAGGCCCAGCCGCAGGAGACCGGGTCGGCCGAGCCCGACGTGGGCGTCGAATCCGACCCCGCCAAGGCGGGCCGCGAGGCCGCCGAGGAGCACGTGGTGGCCGCACCCCCCGTGGCGCCCCCCGCGGCCGTCCCCGGCGGGACCGTGTACGCCGGCCCCGGGGCGCGGCGCCTGGCGCGGGACCTGGGCGTGGACCTCACGAGTGTGCAGGGCACCGGTCACAAGGGACGGGTCACCAAGGAGGACGTGCAGGCCCGCGCCGGTGGCGCCACGCCCACGGCCGCCGCTCCCGAGGCTGCCGCGCCGAAGGCCGCACCCGCGCCGGCGATGGAGGGCCTGCCGGCCTGGCCGAAGGTGGACTTCGCGAGCTTCGGCCCGGTGGAGGTGCAGGAGCTCACGCGCATCCAGCGGATCGCCGGCCCCGCGCTGGCACGCAACTGGGCTACGATCCCGCACGTCACGCAGTTCGACGAGGCCGACATCACCGAGCTGGAGGCGTTCCGCAAGGAGGTCAACGCCCAGTACGCCGACAGGGGCGTCAAGCTCACCATGGTCTCGCTGCTGCTGAAGGCGTGCGCCGGCGTGCTGCGTCAGTTCCCGGCGTTCAACAGCTCGCTGGACGGCGGGAACCTCATCCTGAAGCGCTACTTCCACCTCGGGTTCGCCGCCGACACCCCGAACGGCCTGGTGGTGCCGGTGATCCGCGACGTGGACCGCAAGGGCCTGCTGGAGATCGCCACCGAGCTGGTGGAGCTGTCCGGCGCCGCGCGCGAGGGCACCCTCAAGCGCGAGCAGATGCAGGGCGGCACGTTCACCATCTCGAGCCTGGGCGGCATCGGCGGCACGGCGTTCACGCCCATCATCAACGCGCCCGAGGTGGCGATCCTCGGGGTCTCCAAGTCGGCCACCAAGCCGGTCTGGAACGGCACGGAGTTCGTGCCGCGCCTCATGCTGCCGCTGTCGCTGTCCTACGACCACCGCGTCATCGACGGGGCGGCCGCGGCCCGGTTCATCACCCAGCTCTCGCAGACGCTGGGCGACCCGCGCCGGATGCTGCTGTGACCGCGGAGGACCGCGCGGACGTCGTGGTGCTGGGCGCCGGCCCCGGCGGCTACACCGCCGCGTTCCGGGCCGCCGACCTGGGCCTGCGCACCGTGCTGGTGGAGCGCCACTCGCGGCTGGGCGGCGTGTGCCTGAACGTCGGGTGCATCCCGTCGAAGGCGCTGCTGCACGCGGCCAAGCTCATCACCGACGCCGGGCACGCGGGGGAGATCGGCATCGGGCTGGGCACGCCCAGCGTCGACCTGGACGCGCTGCGCGGGTTCACGACGGGCGTCGTGGAGAAGCTCACGGGCGGCCTGGCGGGGCTCGCCAAGCAGCGCAAGGTGGAGGTGGTGCGCGGGGAGGCCCGGTTCACGGGCCCGAACGCCCTCACGGTGGCGACCGCCGACGGCGACCGTGAGGTGCCGTTCGCGAACTGCATCATCGCCGCCGGGTCGGAGCCGGTGCGCCTGCCGTTCCTGCCCGACGACCCGCGGATCATGGACTCCACGGGCGCGCTGGCGCTGGAGGAGGTGCCGAAGCGGCTGCTGGTGATCGGCGGCGGCATCATCGGCCTGGAGATGGCGACGGTCTACGACGCCCTGGGTTCCCGGGTGCGCGTGGTGGAGCTCATGGACCAGCTCATCCCGGGATGCGATCCCGACCTGGTCAAGCCGCTGCACACCCGCGTGGCGGCCCGGTACGAGGGCATCCACCTGGGCGTGAAGGTCACGAAGGTCGTCGCCCGCAAGGACGGGCTGCGCGTGACGATGGAGGGGCCCGACGGCGAGAGCACCGTCACGGCCGACCGCATCCTGGTGTCCGTGGGCCGGCGGGCCAACGGCGACCGCCTCGGCCTCGATGCCGCGGGCGTGACCGTCGACGATCGCGGCGTGGTGCCGGTGGACGCGGGAATGCGGACCAACGTGCCGCACATCCACGCCATCGGCGACATCGTGGGGAACCCGATGCTGGCCCACAAGGCCACCCACCAGGGCAAGGTGGCGGCCGAGAACATCGCCGGCCACGCCGCGGCGTTCGACCCGCGGAGCATCCCGTCGGTGGCCTACACCGACCCGGAGATCGCCTGGACCGGGCTCACCGAGACCGAGGCGAAGGCAAACGGCACCGAGTACGAGCTTGCCGTGGTGCCGTGGGCCGCCTCCGGGCGGGCCATGACGATGGGCCGCACAGAAGGACGCACCAAGCTGCTGGTGGAGGCGGGCACCCGGCGGATCCTGGGCGGCGGCATCGTGGGCATCGGTGCCGGAGACCTCATCGCCGAGGTCGTGCACGCCATCGAGATGGGCTCCGACGCCGAGGACCTCTCGCTGAGCATCCATCCCCACCCGACGCTGTCGGAGACCGTCGCGTTCGCCGCGGAGGTCGCGGAGGGGACGATCACCGACATGTACCTGGGCAGGCGGCGCCGCGGCTGAGCCCGCGCGCTGGCGCGCTGCGGCCCTGTCCGGGTAGCGTCGCCGGATGGCGTTCATCGAGGTTGAGGTCATCACCGGCCCCCGGGCGGAGCCGGTGGGGCCGGTCGTGCTCGACGTGTACTGGCTTGGCCCGGGTGGCCGGCCGGAGAAGTACCTGGGGGAATTCCCGGTCACCGGTGGCGTGGCCGACGTGAGCGCCCTGGCGTCCAAGCCCGCGGAGCTGGCGTGGGGCCTCGTGCTGCGGGAGACGGGTGCCGCGGGGACCCTGCTGCGATCAGGCCCGCTGCGTGAGCTCCCCGTGGTGCGCCGTCCCGGAGCGCTGCAACCCGCGCTGCGGGCGTTCGTGATGCCGCCGGCCGGCGTGCAGTTCGCCGGCGCCTACGCCGATGCGCTGCGGGGGCTGGTGGTCGAGGGGCTCCCCTCACTGCCGCGGCTCCAGGCCCGGGACGTCGCGATCGGCCTGGGGTCGGGGACGGGTCCGGGCCCCTCGCCGCGCCTGGTCATGACACTCACCGGGCGGGTGCGCGCGGCGTTCCCGCCGCTGTGGCTCCCGTTCTCGTTCGGCCTGAAGCTGCGGGCCGTGCCGTTCACCGATCCGGGGCGCCCGGACCGCCAGTCGGTGGTCTCGCGCGACGGGCCGGCCGTCATCGGCGCCGCCCGCCTGGTGCGCGGCGCGGTCGCCGCGGCCGCGCCGGCGCTGGAGCGCGTGATCATCGAGGCCGTGCGCGGGTTCATCGACCACGAGATCACCCGGGAGATCGCCCCGTCCCAGGCGCCGCCCGAGGGCTTCGTGACATCCACCGTCTCGACCGCGGCCCTGGGGTTCTCGCATCCGACCGGGATCTCGGTGGGGGTCGTCCTGGGCGGGGGCCGAACGCGGACCCCGGCCGCGTGCGTTAGGCGCCGCCGGACTCCAGCCGCACCTTGAGCCGCTCCTGGTCGGCCGGCAGTTCCCGCTCCGCCTCGCGGCGGATGAGCGGGAGCAGCAGCTTTGCCGTGAGCCCGGCGTCGAAGTCGAAGGCCGCGGTCACACGGCAGCGGTTGTCGGCGAGCGGCTCCACGGTCACCCGGGCCACCGCCCGTATGGGGCCGCCCCCGCCCTTGAAGGTGTAGGCGCGGCCGGGCACCAGCTCGGTGACCTCGTAGGAGATGCGCTGGCTGCCGGCCGGGGTCCGGCGCGTCTCGGTGACCGTGGTGCCCACGCGCGCGGGATCGCCGTCCCGTACCTCCACGGCTTCCACGGAGCCCTGCCATTCGCCGGCGCGGGCGAAGTCGGTGAGGTAGGCGAACGCCGCGTCGGCGGAGCAGGCGATATCGATGCTGCGTGAGATGTCGGGCATGGACCCAACGTACCGCGTCAGGCGTCCGCGAGCTCCCGCAGGCGCGCCACCAGGTCGCCGAAGGAGCCGGCGTGGAACTCCGGCGGGTCCACCAGGACGTGGTCCACCCCAAGGTCGCGGAGCCTGGGCGCCACCCGGGCCATGCGCTCGGTGTCGGCGCGCACGCGCACCGACACGGTGAAGCCCTCGCGGGTCCGGCCCTCGGCGGCCAGCGCGGCGTCCAGCGCGCCCAGCCGTTCGCGCAGGGCCTCGGCGTCACTGACGGTGGTGTGCCAGGCGTCGCCGACGTGCGCCGCACGGCGGATGCCCGCGTCCGAGTTCCCGCCGATCCACAGCGGCGGGCCGCCGGGCCGGGCCGGGAGCGGCTCGATCCCCATGCCCTCGAAGCGGACGTGGCGGCCGTGGAAGGCGGTGTCGCCGCGCCACAGGGCCCGGCAGCAGGCGATCGCCTCGTCGGTCCTGGGCCCGCGGCCGGCGAAGGGCACCCCCAGCGCGTCGAACTCGGCGGCCATCCACCCGGAGGCGAGCCCGGCGACGACCCGCCCGCCGCTCAGCGCGTCCAGGCTGGCCAGCGACTTGGCGAGCAGCACCGGGTGCCGGTAGGGCACCACCAGCACGCTCGTGCCGAGCCCGACACGTGTCGTGGTTGCGGCGGCCCACGTGAGCACCGTGAGCGGGTCGTGGAACGCGGACGGCGGGCTGGTGGACCCGGGCGGGAGGATCACGTGATCCGATACCCACAGGTCGTCCGCCCCGGCGGCCTCGGCGTCACGCGCCGCCCGCGACAGGACGTCGCCCGGCACCGGCTCGCGGAACTGCGGAAGATGGATTCCCAGGCGCATGCGGGGAAGCGTACGCCTGCGTCAGGCGGCCAGTCTCAGGGTGAACTCGAGGGACAGTTCGACGTGGCCGGCGTCCCCGCGAAGCGATCCGCCGTCCAGGACGCGACGTCGTCGTCCGCGAAGGCCATGAGGTTCAGGTGCGTGGCCTCGCCGTACTCCCGGTAGGTCACCGGGTCGCCGTCCGCGCAGCGGGCGGCCACGAACGCCCGGGTGATCGCCGGCAGCACGATGGTGTCCTTGCCGCCCTGGGCGATGAGCAGTGGGGCCGCGATCCCCCCGGCCGGGGTGTTCTCGTCCAGGCGCCGCCGCCACCTGGAATCGCGTGCGAGGTCGATCGCCAGCAGGCGGCCGCGCAGGGCCGCGGCCTGGGTGAGCGCGACGTAGGCGCTCGGGCCGGGCAGGCACCGGCGCGCCAGGGCCCGCGCGGCGGCCTCGCTGCGGTCCCGGATGGCCTCCTCGAACGAGAGCTCCGGGTAGATCCGGCTCCAGGCGTACACCGCCTCGGCGGTCAGCACGGTCCCGGCGAGCCGCGACTGCCCGGCCTGCAGCAGCTCGGCCATCGCGGTGGGCGGCTCCAGCGCCGCCACGCCCACCAGCTCCAGCTCGGGCGCGAGTTCCGGCGCGAGCCGGCCGGTGAACAGCGCGGCGTGGCCCCCCTGCGAGATGCCCCACACGACCATGCGGGGCTGCAGTTCCACGCCCAGCTCCGCGGCGCGCGCGGCGCGCACCGAATCCACCACGGCCCGCGCGGCGCTGTCACCCACCAGGTACGGGTGCTGGCCGGGCGTCCCCAGCCCCGGGTAGTCGGTGGCCACCAGCGCCCAGCCGCGGCGCACGACGTCGTCCAGGTTGGTGATCTCGGCGAACGGCCGCTCGGCCAGGGACGGCGCGCACCCGGTCGCGACGCCATACGTGCCGTGCGCGTAGGCGATCACCGGGAGCGGTTCCTCCCGCGGCTCGGCGGGCACGACGACCGTCGCGGTCACGGCCACCGGCGCCCCGTCCAGCCCGGTGGAGCTGTACAGCAGGCGCCAACCGCGCGCGCCGGCGGGGACGCCGCGCGTGAAGGGCTCGGTGCGGATGAGCGACCCCGGGGTCTGCGGCAGCGCCGAGGGCGGGTCCGCGAAGGCGTCCGGCTCCGGCGGACGGGTGATCCACAGCAGCAGGGCGACGCCGGCGATCGCGAACACGGCCAGCAGGAGGCCGCCCGCGACCACGATCTGGATGCCGCGCTTCACGTGCCGACGCCGGTGCGGTCCCACCAGGCGGTGAGGGCCTCGGCGGAGCGGTCCGCGAGCGCCAGCGCGGCGTCGATCTCCCCGGGGGCCGGGGGAGTTCCCGACTCCGCCCGCTGCTCGATCCCGGCGAGCGTCACCGCCAGCGAGGGAAGGCCCACGGCCACGGCGCCCGACCGGAGCTCGTGGAGGGCCTCGGGAAGCTCGTCCGGAGCGGCGTGGCGGATGGCGGCGGCCCTGGCGGGGAAGTCGCTGACCCAGTCGCGGGCGATGCGGGCGAACACCATGGGCTCGGGCGACTGCGCGAAGGCCTCGAGGCGGGATTCGTCCAGCATGGAGGGCATCCGGGCCACCGTACCCGTTGGCGGGTGCGGGAAACCGTGGGACGCCGAAGGGGCGGCTCCGGCCCCTGCCGGAGGACGGCCGGGCCGGCGAGGAGGAGGATGACCCTGCAACCACCGTTCGAGGAGGTGCGCCATGGTCACGTTTCCGGGAATGGAGGGCCTCCGCCGCGACCGGATCACCGCGATGCCGGCCGGCGTGCGCCACGTGGTGGCCGTGATCGCCGTCGTCCACGGGATCGCCCACACCGCCGGCGCCGTGCAGGCGGTCTCCGCCATCGACGACGCCACGTCCCTGGGGTACCTCGCCGGCGCGCTGCGGGTCACCGACCCGGCCACCCTGCGGGTGGCCGGCATCGCCTGGGCGGTTGCCGGGGCGCTGATGATCGTCGCCGGGATCGCCGTCTGGCTGGGCCTGGCGGCGTGGCCGCGGGTCCTGCTGGTGGCCGCGGCGGTCTCGCTGCCGCTCTGCGTGCTGGCGGTCTGGGGCTCGGTGATGGGGATCCCGATCAGCCTCGCCCTGGGCGCGCTGGCCCTGGCGGGCATCGAGGGAGGGAGGCGCCATGAGCGCCACCTTGCGGCATGAGGTGGTGGCGGCCGGGCTCCACGCCGAACCGTGGACCGACGCCGCGGTGACCGAGGCCGATCTGGCGGAGCTTCCGAGCGCCGCCGCACGGTACCTGCGCTTCATGCGCGTGGTGGGCCGGCCGCGCGACCGGTCCGTGCACATCCGCCTGCACGGCCGGTTCCGCGCCGGCCTGGACGCGTCCTGGAAGACGCTGGCCTCCGAGCAGTACAACACGGCCCCTCCGGAGACCGCCCGGATCTACCGCATGCGCCTGCCGTTCTTCGGGATCCCGGTCCAGGGACGGGACACCTACGTCGACGGCGTGGGACGCATGCTCGTCCGCCCGCTGGACCTGTTCACCGTGCAGGACGCACGTGGCGCGGCCTTCGACCTGGGCGAGCTGGTGACCTGGGTCAATGACGCCGTGCTGTTCGCCCCCTCCATGCTGCTGCACCCGTGCGTGACCTGGTCGGGTGCGGGTGAGGACGCGTTCGAGCTGGTGGTCCACGACCGCGGGCACACGGTCACGGCGATCGTGGAGATCGCCCCCGGCGGGGCGGTCGCCTCGTTCGTGACCCCGGACCGGTGGTTCGCCCCTCCCGGGGCGCGCGAACCGGTGCGGACGCCGTGGTCGACCCCGGTGGACGGCTGGCAGTCCTGCGGCGATCGCATGCTGCCCACCGGCGTTCGCGCGGTGTGGCTGCGCGAGGAGGGGCCCTTCACCTACGCGGAGGGGACGGCCTCCTGCGAGGACGTCATGTGGAACGTGCCGCCGGGGGAGATCTGACGGGCCCTACGGGACCCAGGTCTCCCCGAACGGAGTGAGCTGCAGTTCGTGGGTTGCCGCCTGCGGCCCCTGCTCGGCAAGGAAGCGCACGGCGCGGGCGAGGTCGCGGGGGTCGGCCTGAGCCGGCGCCGCGGCGGTGTCGATGGCCGCGATGCCGGCGTCGACGATCAGGAGCGCGCAATGCACGCCGTGCGGGCGCAGCTCCTGAGCCGCGGCGAGGGTGATCGCGCGCACGCCGAACGCACCGGCGGCCCAGAGGCCGCGGCCGGGCATGGGCCGACGGGACGACCCTCCGGTGACCTGCACCAGCGTCGACGGGCCGCCCTGGTCCAAAGCGAATCGCCCGGCGGCATTCAGGAACGTGAACGCCGAGCGCGCCGGGGCGGCGGCCCAGGAGTCGTAGGCGTCGGGCGCCGCCTCGGCGATGGGGCCGCCGCCGAACGGCCCGGCGCGGGTGCCGCCGTAGGCGGACGCCGCGTTCACCACGAGGCGCACGCGGCCGTGGGTCGCGGCCGCCTCCCTCAGCACGGCTGCGATGCTCTCCGGGTCGGTCACGTCCGCCGCCCGGGCCGTGGCTCCGGCGGCGGTGATTCCCGCCAGCGTGGTGTCCGACCGGGCGACGCCCACGACCGGCCAACCGGCCTCCAGGAGGTCCTCGATGATCGCCCGCCCGAGATTGCGCGCGCCGAAGACGACCGCCGCGCCGGTCATGCGACCGCCGCCGCGGTGACCGAGAGTCGGGTGCCGGAGAGGCGGATCTCGTAGCGGATGCGCTCCCCGCGGGCCGCGTCGGTGATCTCCACGAAGACCCCCGCCCGGGCGCCCCGGCGCGTGATCCGGCCCGTTTCCACGGCACCCGTCGTGGTTGCGGCGAACCAGCGGCCCGACGCCAGCGTGGTGCCGGTGATGCGGGCTCCGTCCCGCCGGGCGACCACGCGGATGACGCTCGCATCACCCCGGCGCACGGCGCTCAGCACGAACACCACGCCGTTGTCGGTCACCCTGCCCACGGTGAGCGTGGCCGGGCACCGGTACGGCACCGTGAAGGCCTGCACTGCGCCGGGTGGACGGTCCCCCGGGTAGGCGACGCGCAGCCGGGTGTAGCCGAACGCGGATCCGCTGCAGCGGACCCTGCGGTCGGCGCGGACCGTCGCCGGGAAGGACACGAACGTCCCGCCCGCGCAGGTGGGGTCGCACGTGTTGGTGTTGAGGGTCCCCGTGGCCGTGGCGGTGCCCGCCCTCCACCGGGTCCAGGCGAGGTCGGTGAGGACGGCGTTGCCGTCTCCGCAGGCCAGGACGATGCGGGCGGGCCGCTCGGTGTCCCTCGCGCAGTCCGCTCGGATGACGGTGGGCGTCGCGGTGCCGGCCGGGGCGGACGGCGCGATCACCAGGCAGGCGGCGGCCACGGCGAGGATGAGGCGGCGGGTGGTCATCCGTCGACCGTATGCCCGGGCGCGGGCTCCGGTCCACCCGCGGAAAGGGTCCAGACGGAGGCGGGCACCTGCTTGCCGCGCACATCGAGCGCGCCGACGGGGGCGAGGTCCGGGGCCACGCGCGTGAGGGCCGCCCGGGTCGTGTCACCGATCAGGACCATGTGCGGCGTGTCCTTGGTGAGCGACTGCAGGCGGGAGGCGCTGTTGGTGGTGTCACCCACCGCCGCGTACTCCAGCCGCCGTTCGGAGCCCACGTTGCCGGACATCACCGGGCCGCTCACCAGGCCGATCCCCATGCGGAACGGCTCGCCGTGGCCGTTCGCGGTGTACCAGTCGTTGAACGCCGGCAGCCGGGTCCGCAGCATCTCCCGGGCTGCGTCCACCGCGCGATCCGCGTGGTCGGGCTGCTCGATGGGCGCGCCGAAGATGGCCATGATCCCGTCGCCCATGTACGAGACCAGCGTGCCGCCGTGGTCGAGGACGGCGTCGCTCATCTCGGTGAGGTAGCGGTTGAGCACCTCGATCACCGTCTCGGGCGGCAGATGCTCGGCCCGCGTGGTGAACCCGCGCAGGTCGGCGAACATCACGGTGGAGTAGATGCGCCGTCCGCCCAGGCGCTGATCGGCGCCCGCCCGCTCGATCACGTCGTCCACCACCGCCGGGGGCACGAACCGCGCGAACTCGGTGCGCAGCCGGAACCGTTCGCGCTCCAGCAGGAAGGTGTTCACCGCAACGCCGCCCAGGCCAGCCACGATGAGCGCGAGCAGCGGATGCACCACATCGACGATGGTCCCCGCGGCGAAGGCGAACTGCGCGGCCAGCGCGAAGGCGGCGCCGATGGCCACCACGCCCAGGAGGGTGACCCACCCGGCCCGCATCGCCGCAAGGGTGCCCAGCAGCGCAAGCGCCACGATCAGCACGGCGTCCAGCCAGGACGGGGCGTCGCGGAGTGGGACGCCGTCCAGGATCGTGGCCACGGCATTGGCCTGGATCTCGGGGCCGGCCATCTGGGCATCGCCGACCGGCACGGTGCTGGTGTCGCCGAGCCGGGGGCTCGTGGTCCCGATGATCACGATCCTGCCGCGCAGGGCGGCGTCGGCCCGCCCCTGCAGCACGTCGATCGCGGGGATGATCCGCACGGTGTCCGCCGGGCCACGGAAGTCGATGATCGCCCCGCCGTCGCCACCGAAACCGTCGTCGCCCACCGGGCGCCCCGTCGCGGCCTCCGCGAGCGCCACCGGAAACGACGGCAGGCCGTCGAGCGTGCGCGGGATGCGCCGGATGACCCCACCCGGTGTGCCCGCCGTGTCGAAGCCGGCGTGGCCGAAGCCGATGCCGGCCGCGCGCAGGTCCTCGGCGAAGAGGAACAGCGCCGGTTCGCCGGGACGCTCTCCGACGCCGGTCGTCGCGAGGACGAGGCGGTCGGCGGCATCGATGGCGTCCACCATCGCCTGGTCCTGGGGGCCGGCGTCGGTGGACTCGCGCAACTCGATGTCGTAGCCGATGGCGCGCGGCTTCGCGGCGGAGACCGCGCGCAGGATCCGTGCCTGGACATCCCGCGCGAACGGCCATCGGCCGAGTTCCGCCGTCGTGCGGTCCTCGATCCCCACCACGACGATGTCGGCGGGGGGCTCCCCGTCGCCGCGGATCGCGAACCGGGCGTCCACGGTGGAGAGCTCCTGGGACTCCAGGACCCCGGCGTTCCAGGTCACCAGGCCGATCAGGGCGCCCAGCAACCCGATCGCGGCGATCAGCAGGACCCGGCGGCGGGACGCGCGACGCATGCCGGGACAGTAGACAACGTCACGGAGCGAACACGCCGGGTGTCGCGGCGGTGACGGACCGAAGTAGGCTGGCCTGGCAGCATCGACGCCATGACGCTCCGCCGCCGACACCTGGTTCCGCTCGCCGCCGCAGTGCTGGTCGCGGTCCCGCTCGCATGGGCCGGGGACGGCACCATCGGCACCTTCGCCGGCACGGTTCCCGGCTTCGCGGGCGACGGCGGGCCCGCCGACCAGGCGTTGCTGGACCGCCCGCAGGGCATGGCGGTGGCCCGGGACGGGTCGGTGCTCATCGCGGACACCGGCAACCACCGCATCCGCCGCGTCGCCCCCAACGGGACGATCTTCACCATCGCCGGCGACGGCACGCCCGCGCTGTCGGGCGACGGCGGCCCGGCGATCAACGCGCAGCTCAACGGCCCCACCGACCTCGCGGTGCTCGGCGACGGCAGCATCGTGGTGGCCGACGCGGGGAACCACCGCATCCGCGTGATCGGTCCCGACAACGTCATCCGGACCATCGCCGGCACCGTCCGGGGACTGTCCGGGGACGGCGCCGCCGCGACGGCCGCCCGGCTGGACACCCCCAGCGAGCTGGCACCCGTCGGCGACGGCGGCCTGCTCTTCGTGGACACCGGCAACCACCGCGTGCGCAAGGTCGCGGCCGACGGGACCATCACCACCGTCGCCGGCACCACCCGCGGCTTCGGCGGCGACGGCGGTCCGGCCACCGCCGCCCAGCTGGACACGCCGCGCGGGGTGGCGATCACCTCCGACGGCGGGTTCGTGATCGCCGACCAGGGCAACCGGCGCATCCGCAGGGTCACGCCGAACGGTGTCATCGCCACGGTTGCCGGCGGCGGCGCCGGCTTCGACGCCGCGGGCGGCCCCGCGAGCGCGGCCGCCCTGGGCGGTCCCGCGGACGTCGCCCCGATCGGCGGGGGCCTGCTGATCGCCGACGCCGGCAGCGACCGGGTCCGGCGGGTCACGCCGCTCGGGGCCGTGTTCACCGTGGCCGGCGGCCGCCGTGGCCTGGGCGGTGACGGCGGCGCGGCCGCGGATGGTCAGCTCGACAGCCCAGCGGCCATCACCTTCCGCGGCACGGGCCTGCTGGTGGGCGACACCGGCAACAGCCGCGTGCGCGCGGTGAGCGACGCCGGCGAGGTGCCCGCCGCCGAGCCCCTGCGGACGATCCGCGTGACGCCCGGCGGTGGCAACGTGTCGGTGCGACCCCGCGGCCGTCCCGCGTTCATCGGCATCGCCGAACCGGACCTCGCCCCGAACGCCTCGGACGTGGACACCACCGCCGGCACGATCGGCCTGACGGTGCGCGACCCCGATGGCGGGCCCGACGCCACCGCCGAGGTGTCGCTCGGGAAATTCCTCATGGTCCAGCCGATCGCCGACACCGCGATCGCCGACCTGCGGCTGAACGCCCCGCTCAACTGCGCGGCCCGGCCCACCCGCGCCGGCACGGCGTCCTCGGCCGCCCGGGCCCGCGCGAAGCGGCGCCTGCGGATCAAGGTGAAGGGGAAGTACCGCACCTCAGGCCGCTATGCCGTGGCCGTTGCCAACGGCACGGCGTGGGAGATCAGCGACTTCTGCGACCGCACGGTCATCCGGGTGACCGAGGGCACCGTGACGGTGCGGGACCTGCGCCTGCGCCGCAACGTCCGGGTGTCGGCGGGGAAGACCTACGTGGCCCTGGCGCGCGCGCCCCGGCGCCGTTGAACCGGGGTCAGCGGACCCGGCGCTCCAGGGCGGCCGCGTCCACCACGGTGGTGCGCCCGCGGCCCAGCACGACGGTGCCGCGCTCGGCCTCGTCGCGCAGCACGCGGTTCACCGTCGCGCGTGAGGTGCCCGCCAGCCCGGCGAGGTCCTCCTGCTTGAGGGGGATCACCGCCTCGCCGCCGTCGGGCGCGTACATGCGGGCGAGCTCCGCCAGCCGGCGCAGCACCCGCTTGTCGGCCGGCATGTAGAGCGCCTCCAGCAGGTGCTGTGAGAGCCGCCGCACCGTCCCGGCGAGCGCGGCAACGATCACCTCGGTCACCTCGTGGTGCTCGGCGCGCAGACGGTCGAAGTCGGGGCGGTGGATCGACCGGGTCTCGGCGGCTTCCAACGCCTCGACGGTGGCGGTCCTGCGAGCCGACTCGCCGATCAGCGCCAGCTCACCGAAGATCTCCCCGGGGCCGACGACGTTGAGGATCGCGATGTCGCCGACCGAGGTCTGGACGCGCACGGCGAACCGGCCGGCCACCACCAGGTGCAGGGTGTCCGCGGGGTCGTCGACGTGGAACACGACCTCGCCGCGCTGGAACGTCCGCCGGCGGGCGATCGACAGCACACGCTGAACCTCAGCGTCCGGAACGCCGTCGAAGAGCGGCCATCGCATCGGGCCTACGCTACCTCACCGCCGCCGTGCGGCGGGCGTGGCGCGCCCCGGTGTTGCCCGGGACGCGCCGGCGCTCGTCAGTGCGCGGCCTCGGTGGGCCACCGCATGTCGATGTGCAGCTCCACGTGGTGCCGCTTCTGCTTGAGGTCCACGACGACCTCGACGGGGTCGAGGACGACCGTGGGCGCGTGCCACTCGTCGTAGGCGAGTGAGAGCTTGCCCTTGGCGAGCTGGTCCGCGAGGGAGTGCAACTGCTGCGCCACCAGTTCGTGCGTGGCGGATTCGCTGAGGTCGAACACGTGCGTGGTCATCGGTGCCGATCCTTCCATTCAGTGGGCGCCCACCACGATGACGGGCCACGGGGCTGCCATCGTCAGTGCGCGCGCCGAACTGAGCTTCGGGAAACCCGGTCAGTCGTCCTCGTGATGGTCGTCGCCGTCGCCGTCATCGGTGACCGCCGGGGGCGTGACCGGTTCGGTGACCGTGGTGGGCGGGGCGGGTTCCACGACATCCGTGGTGGAGGGCTCCGGACGCACGGCGTCCTCGAGCGCCGGGCTCAGACGGCCCATCGGGTCCTCCGACCGGGCCTGGCCGAGGAGCACGAGGTTGGCCGTCACCGCCGCCGCCGCGGCGGCCAGGCCCACCGCGACCGCCGCAACCCGCCTCCTGCGGGGGGTCACGCGGGCTCCTGCACGGTGGCCGCCGCACGGGGCGCCGTCCGCTTGGCCCTCGCCGACTTCTTCTCCACGCCAGCCCTCCACACGGTCGCGGCGGTGACCGCTCCGACCGCTCCACCGTACATCGCGAGTACCCAGGGCTTGCCGCTGTCGGTGCCGCTCGCCAGGCCGTGGGCCGTCGCGAGTGCGAATGCGCCGTAGGTGCCGTAGTGCAGCTTGCGCCACACCTTCGCGCCGATGCGCTTGCGCAGCGAGAACGACACGTGGACCGACAGCGCCAGCCATGCCGCCAGGACGCCCAGCGAGGTCCACAGCGGGCGATACGGGACCATCCCCGGCACCAGCAGCGCGGTCAGCGGGATGTCCACTGCGTGGTCCATCACCAGCGCGATCCCATGGGCCCCGGTCATCACCAGGGCGCCCAGCGAGAGCGTCTTGTGGAGGTCCACGATGTCGGCCGGCCGCGCCCACGACGGACGGGCGCGGCCCGCCAGCAGCAGGCCGGCCAGCATGGTGGCCGTCATGAGCCCGAAGGCCACCAGCCCGGTCACCCGGGCGACGATCCAGAAGGTCGGGTCGGTCATGCGAGCACCCCCGCCAGCACGGGGCCGTCCTGTCCGGTGAGGACGGCCGGGACACCGAGGTCACGGGCGCGCCGGACGCCGCGCTCGTGGCCGAGCAGCAGCAGCTCGGTGGCGAGCACCTCCGCGTCGGCCGCGCTGGGCGCGGCGACGGTCGCGCGCAGCAGGTCGGTCATGGCCGGGAGGCCCGTTGCCGGGTCGATGATGTGGTGCTGGGCGACGCCGTCCCGGTGCCACCGGCGCCGGTCGGTGCCGGAGGTCGCGAGCCCGCCCTCCCGGATGGCGAGCACCAGGCCGCCGGCGCCGTCCACCTCGATGGGCCATCCGCTGCCGTCACGTCGCGGACCGGAGACCGCCACGTCGCCACCCACGATGGCCACCGCGGGGCCCGCTTCACGCATGATGGCCACGGCACGGTCGGCGGCGTCGCCCTTGGCGATGCCGCCGAGGTCGAGCTGGACGCCGGGCGCCAGCACGATCTCCCCGCCGCGCGAATCGATGCGCACATCCCCGGCCGCCGGCATCGCCGGGCCCGCGGGGCCCGGGTCGCCGGCCATGACCTCCGGGAGATCCCGGTCGTATCCGGCCGCCCGCAGCGCGGGCAGGACGGTGGGATCGAAACGGCCGCCGGTGCGCTCCCGCGCCGCCAGGGCAGCGCGGATCACCCGGGCCAGGTCGGGCCCGGGTGTGATCCGGCCGATCCGGTTGAGCAGTGAGAGCTCGGACCGGGGGTCGAAGCGGGACAGGATCTCCTCCAGCCGGCGGACCTCCGACTCGGCCGCCCGGAGCGCGGCATCGGCGGCGGGGCCCTCGGCGTCGATCAGCAGCTCCACCTCGGTGCCCATCGCCCGGAACGCATGGGTCCGCATCACGAGCTCCTGGTCGAGGCGACCGGGGCCGCCTGGGTGATGGTGACCACCTGCGGGGGCGCGGCGGCCGCCGCCGCCACGCGGCGGGAGGTGTCGCCGCGCACCTTCGCGGCGGCGTCGCGGTAGGCGCGGGCGAGCGCGAGGTCGTGGGCCGCCGCCGGGTCCACGGTCTGGACGAGGGCGGCCGGGGCGGGAGCCGCGGCGGGCGCGGCATCCGCGGACGACTGGGGGAACGGGTTCCCGGAGATGGCGACCCAGCTCCCGGCCAGCGCGAGCGCGGTGAGCGCCCCGGCGTAGCCCTTCAGGGTGCGGGCGTCCATCAGTCGTCCTCCCCATGGTCGTCGTCGTGGTCGTCGTCGTACCCGTGGTCGTCGTCGTACTCGTGGTCGTCGTCGTCGTCGTAGGAGCTGCCGCCGGACGCCGAGGCCGGCGCGGCGGCCGGCACGCGCACCACCGTGCGGGCCGGCGTCGTACGTGCGGAGTCGCGTTCGGCGATGGCCTTCTTCAGGTCGGCCCGCGCGCGCTCGAGCTCCGCGGCCGCCGCGGCGGGATCCGCCGTCGGCTGCGTCGAGGTCGTGGTCGCGACGGTGGCGGCCACGGGCTCCGAGGACGGCTCGTCGGGGCCGAGGGCGGCGGTCTGCGAGATGGCGACGACGCCCAGGACTGCGGCGAGGCCGACGATGGCTGCGACGATGCGACGGTGTGCGCCTTGCACGGGGAACCTCCGGGTGGTCGAGCTGACGGATGCAGTGTCCGTCCGGAGGCACCCGCGGCTCTCCCCCAGGATGCCCAGCTCTTTCCCAGCGGCGGGTAAGGGTTCGTCAAGGGCCGCGTCGCCGACCGCCTGACGCGCAATGATCCGGCCATGCGGCTGCTTGTTGTGGAGGACGACGAGTCGATCGCGGCCCCTCTTGCGGAGGGGCTGCGGCGCGAGGGGTTCGAGGTCCAGCGGGTCGGCACCGGGCGGGACGCGCTGGAGGCGCCCGAGCCGGACATGGTGCTGCTCGACCTGCGCCTGCCGGACATCGACGGCTACGAGGTCGCGCGGGAGCTGCGCTCCCGTTCCCGGGTGCCGATCATCATGGTCACGGCGCGCGGCGAGGAGGTCGATCGCGTGGTGGGCCTGGAGCTGGGCGCCGACGACTACCTGGTGAAGCCGTTCGGGCTGCGCGAGCTCATCGCCCGCATCCATGCCGTGATGCGCCGCGTGGATGCCGAGCCCGATCCGCCGCGCAGCCTGCAGGCGGGGTCGCTGCTGGTGGACACCCGCGCGCGCCGGGCGTCGGTGGACGGCCGCGAGGTGTCGCTCACCCCGAAGGAGTTCGAGGTCCTGGCGCTGCTGGCCGAGGACCCGGGCGCGGCGGTGGACCGGCGCCGGATCCTGCGGGAGGTGTGGGGCACCACCTGGTACGGGCCCAGCAAGGCCATCGACATGCACATCAGCGCCCTGCGGCGGAAGCTCGGCGACCCGGGCCTCATCGAGACGGTCCGCGGCGTGGGGTTCCGCCTGCGCGAGCAGTGACCCGCCGGCTCGTCGCCAGCTACCTGGCGCTTGCCGCGGTGGTGCTGCTGGCGCTCGAGATCCCGCTGGGGGTCATCTACGGCCGGACCGAGCGGCAGGCGTTCGAGGCACGGATCGAGCGCGACGCCGTGGCGCTCGCGTCGATCAGCGAGGACGCGCTGGAGGCAGGGGGGCCGTACGACGAGCTGCGCCGGGTGGTGAACGGCTACGCGGCCGACACCGGCGCGCGCGCGGTGGTGGTGGACCGGGCCGGCACGCTGCTCGTGGACACCGACTCCACGCGCCCGGAGGGCCGTTCGTTCGCGAGCCGCCCGGAGATCGCGAGGGCCCTGGCCGGCCGGCCGGCCGTCGGCGAGCGCGAGTCCCAGACGCTCGGGGACCGGATCGTCTACATCGCCGTGCCGTCCTCGTCGGGCGGACGGGTGCACGGGGCGGTCCGGGTGAGCGTGAGCGCCCATTCCCTGGACGAGCGCGTCCTGAAGTACCGGCTCGCGCTGGCCGGGATCGCGGTGGTGGTGCTGGCCGCCGTGGCGGTCGTGGGCTGGCTGCTCGCACGGTCGATCGCGCGGCCGCTGGAGGATCTGGGGCGCGCCGCGGGGCGCGCGGGGGACGGCGACCTCTCCGCGCGCGCGGACGAGTCCCAGGGGCCGCCGGAGGTCCGTGCGCTCGCCCGGCGCCTGAACACCTCGACGGCGCGGATCGAGGCCCTCATCGCCTCCCAGCGGGACTTCGTGGCCGACGCCTCCCACCAGCTGCGCACCCCGCTCACCGCGCTGCGGCTGCGTCTGGAGAACCTGGAGCGGGACATCACCCCCGGAGGCCGCGACGATCTGGAGGGTGCCCTCGGGGAGGCCGACCGCCTGGGCCGCCTGGTGGAGGGGCTGCTCACCCTGGTGCGCGCGGAGCGCGTGGAGGAGACCCTCGTGGCCCAGGACGTCGCCGAGGTGGTGCGCGAGCGCGTGGCGGCCTGGACCCCGCTCGCCGAGGACGAGGCGATCCGGCTGGAGTTGTCGGCCCCTGCGGGCGCGGTCCTCGCGCGGGTGGTGCCGGGTGCCGTGGAGCAGATCCTCGACAACCTGCTCGACAACGCGTTGCTGGCCACCGGTGCGCAGGGCGAGGTCCTGGTGGGGCTCGAGCGCGGGGGCGGCTGGGTCACGCTGATGGTCGCCGACCGCGGGCCCGGCATGACGCCCCAGCAGCTGGCGTCGGCCTTCGAGCGGTTCTGGACCACGCGCGGGCGGGAGGGGTCCGGGCTGGGCTTGGCGATCGTGGACCAGCTCGCCCGGGCGTGCGGCGGGAGGGCGACGCTACGCCCGCGGGACGGTGGCGGTCTGGTCGCCGAGGTGCGCCTGCCCGCCGGCGCCGGGGCCTGACCACCGCGCAGCGCCCGCGGGGCGCCGTCCCCTACCATCCTCCCGAAGCTGTGGAGGAGTGAGCGTGCATCTGGTCCCCGGTGAGCGGTTCGGCCGGTACGTCGTGGAGGCGGAGCTGGGCCGAGGCGGCCAGGCGTCGGTCTACCGCGCGCGGCAGGTCGGCACCGAGCGCGCCGTCGCGCTGAAGGTCTTCACCCAGATCGAGGACTCGGCCGCGCTGGCCCGTTTCCGGCGCGAGGCCGTCGCCGCCGCGCGCGTGGAGCACCCCCGGATCGTGACGGTGTACGAGTCGGGCGATGTCAGCGGCGTCCCGTTCATCGCGATGCGCCTGGTACCGGGCCCCTCCCTGGCGGAGGTCCTCTCGCGGTTCGGCGCGGTGAACCCCCACCGGGCGCTGGCGATCCTGGACGACGTGGCCGAGGCCGTCGACGCCGCGCACCGCAGCGGTCTGGTGCACCGCGACATCAAGCCCGCGAACGTGCTCCTGGATCTCGACGACCGGGCGTTCCTCTCCGACTTCGGGGTCGCCCGCCTCGACGACCAGCCGGGGCTCACCCAGCGCGGCGACTGGCTGGGCACCGTGGAGTACATCTCTCCGGAGCAGGCGGCCGGCCATCCGGCGACGCCGGCGTCCGACATCTACGCCTTCGGGGTCCTTGCCTACGAGGTGCTGTGCGGGCGGCCGCCGTTCGTGCACCGGCAGCCGAGCGCGGTGGTGCTGGCGCACGTGCGCGAGGCGCCGCCGTCCGTGACCGCCGCGAACCCGGTGCTGCCCACGTCGCTGGACGGTCCACTCGGCCGCGCCCTGGCCAAATCCCCCGAGGACCGGCCGCGGCAGGCCCGCGACCTGGTGGCCGACCTGCGCACCTCGCTCGCCGGGTGGGAGCCCCAGGTGGTCGGTTCGCCCACTCAGGAACCCGAGGGATGGACGCAGGTTCTGCGGCGCTTCTCCACCGGCGACGCCGAGGGCGCCGGCGGGACGCGCGTGATGGAGGCGGTGACCCGCCTCGGCACGCCGCGCGACGCCGCCGCCCCGGTGCCGCCTCCTCCGCGGCGGCGCCGTGGCCGGAGGGTGGCGATCCTGACCACCGTGGGCGTCCTGGCCGTCGCCGGCGGTGGTGCCTATGCCGGGTGGACCTACGCCGACCAGCGTGCCACCGAGGCCGAGGCGGCCAGGGAGCAGGCGTACCGGAACGGCTTCAAGAACGGGGTCGCCCGGGGGGCGAAGAACGGCAGGGCCGAGGGGCTGAAGCAGGGGATCGCCCAGGGGACCCGGGACGGCCTGGCGAAGGGGATCGAGCAGGGCAGGGCGGAGGGGATCGCCGAGGGACGCCGCGTTCCCGACGCCGACCCCGGCGACTTCCGCGTGGTGCGGGCGGGTGAGGACGGCCAGGGCGAGTTCATCGGTGACACGATGTCCCCCGAGGGCGGCTGTTTCGTGATCGACGACGAGGGCGCCGTGCAGGTGTTCCAGACGTTCAACACCTTCGACCCGTGCTCGATCCTGGGGCGCTGAGCCGGTGATCGCGGTCGAGGGGCTCGTGAAGCACTTCGGCGCCGCCACGGCGGTGGACGGGCTGTCGTTCACGGCGTCACCCGGCCGGGTGACCGCGTTCCTCGGGCCGAACGGCGCGGGCAAGACCACCACGCTGCGCGTCCTGCTGGGACTGGCCCGGGCGGACGGCGGCGCGGCCACCATCGACGGCGTCCCCTACGTGACCCTCACCGATCCGGTGCGCAGGGTGGGCGCGGTGCTGGAGGCCGCGTCCGGCTTCCATCCGGGCCGCACCGCGCGGGAGCACCTGCGGGTGCTGTGCGACGCCACCGGCCTGCCGGTGAGCCGCGCCGACGAGGTGCTGGTGCAGCTGGGCCTCGACAACGTCGGCGGGCGGCGCGTGGGTGGGTTCTCCCTGGGGATGCGCCAGCGCCTCGCCCTGGCCGCGGCGCTGCTGGGCGACCCCGGCGTGCTGGTCCTGGACGAGCCGGCGAACGGCCTCGACCCGGCCGGGATCAGATGGCTGCGCGACACCCTGCGCGCCCTCGCGGCGCAGGGGCGGACGGTGCTGGTCTCCAGCCACGTCCTGTCCGAGGTCGCCCAGACGGTGGACGACGTGGTGATCATCGCCCGCGGGCGACTGGTGCGCGATGCCTCCCTGGACGACCTCCTGGCCGAGGCGCACCGCGGCCTGCGGGTGCGCAGCCCCGAGGCCGCGCTGCTGGCGCCCGCGCTCCGCGCCGAGGGCGCCCGGGTGACCGAGGAGCCGGACGGGCTGCTGCACGTGGAGGACGCGACCGCGGCCCGGGTGGGCGACCTCTGCCGTGAGCGGGGGTGGGCCCTGCACGAGCTCGCACCCGTGGAGGAGCGCCTGGAGGACGTCTTTCTGCGCCTGGTGGAGGAGGTGGCGTGACCCGCGCGCTGCGGGCCGAGCTGCGCAAGCTGCGGACGCTGCGCATCACCCTCGGGCTGCTCGGGATCGCGCTGGGCTATGTGCTGCTGAACGTGATCGCCGTGCTGGCGCTGCAGGGCGCCGAGGGATCGCCCGCCGACGTCACCACCCCGGAGGGCCTCGACCTGACACTCGGGCTCGGTTCGAGCGCCTACCTGTTCAGCTTCGTGATCGGCGTGCTCGCCTCCACCGGTGAGTACCGCCACGGCACCATCGTCGCGACCTTCCTCGCCGAGCCGCGGCGCGCGATCGTGATCGCCGCCAAGGTGCTGGCGTCGGTGATCGCGGGGCTGGTCTACGGGGTCGTCTCGGTTGCCCTGACCTTCGCGGTCGCCCTGCCGTGGCTGGGGTTCCTGGACCACGCGCCGCTGGAGGCCTCCCGCATCGTCGCGGTGGGAGCGGGGACCATCGCGGCGATCGCGCTGTTCGCCGGCTTGGGGGCCGCCCTGGGCGCCCTGGTGCGCAGCCAGGTGATCGCCCTCGTGGCCGGCCTGTCCTGGCTCCTGATCGGCGAGAGCCTGCTGCTCGCCTTCCTGCCCGAGGTGGGGAAATGGCTCCCCAGCGGCGCCCTCGGCGCGGTGACCGCCACCAGCGAGGACGTCCTCCCGGCGTGGGCCGGCGGCCTGCTGCTGGTGGCCTACACGGCCGTGCTTGCCGCGGCGGCGGTCGGTGTCACCGACCGCCGAGACATCGGGTGACGCCTCGTGTGATCCGGGCGTCGCGTGATCCGTTGTTGGAGTGATCCGGGCTTTTCCGCTGGAGTAGTTGTTTCGGCGCCCCGCAGGGGCGCCGTTTGCTTTTCGCTTGTGGTCGTAGACGGGGCTTTTCATCGCCTGGTCGACTCGCGCGAGCGTTGCCCATGTGTGCGTCTGGGGGCGTTGGCCCCAGGAACCACGCCTTGCGGCTGCGCTGCCACTGAGCCCAGGTCGCCATCCATGGCTCCCGGATCCCGACCTCGCCGTCCACAATGGCTGCCTCGCATCCCCGGTCAGTGGTGCACCGCAGCCATGAGTTGCCGCGCCGGGACGGCGCGGTTTCCACCCCTGGCGTGCTGCCGGTGAAGCCGAGGCAGTTCAACTGTCTGTACCCGTGTGGACGCTGATCCCAGACGGCCGCAGTGCCCCCAATCCGGTGGACGACTGCCAAGAACAATCGGCTCATGGATGAGCCGAGCGAGTCGATTGCAGGCAGCCGAAAGGCGTGGTTCCTGGGGCCAACGTCGCCGAACGCCTTTCAGCGCCAAACCTTGCGCGAGGCCGGGCGGCCATAAGAAGCAACGGACTTCGACCACAGGTGCAAAGCAAACGGCGCCCTCCGGGCGCCGAAGGAACTACTGCACCTGGCAAAGCCCGGATCACTCCAAGCCCGGATCACTCCGACCCGCCCGGCCAAGGCCGGGCTGAAACAGCCGAACCTCATTAACCTCCCCACCGTGCCCGAGACCGATCACTATGCCGCGCTCGGCGTGGACGAGAACGCCACGCATGACCAGATCCACGAGGCGTGGCGCTTCCAGCTGATGGCGTTCCACCCGGACCGCTTCCGGGATGACGGGCAGCGGGAACGGGCCGAGCACATGGCCAAGCGGGTGAACGCCGCGTGGCAGGTCCTGGGTGACGCCTCGGCGCGGTCCCGGTACGACCGCACGCGGCGGCAGCGGGACGACGGGCCCCGGCTGCGGGAGCTGCCGTGCCCGATCTGCGCGACGCTGTCGGCGGTTCCCGACCAGGGCGGCCGGACCGTGAGCGTGAAGTGCCCGGCGTGCTCGCAGATGTTCGACGCGATCGTCGGCGGGGTGCTCATCGGCCGGCCCCGCCTGGAGGCCCGGTACCTGGGCGGCCGGCACCTGCTGCACGTGCGGTCCGCCGACGGACGGGTGGCGTCGGCGGCGGCGCGGCGACTGCCCGTGGAGCTGGCCCTCACGGAGGGTGAGACGGTGTCGGTGGTGTTCGGCGGCCGCGGCCGTGGCGCGAAGTACGTGGTGGTGCACGGGCGGCTGACGGACCTGGGATGGAGGACCGGATGAGCGGACGGGCGCCGGTGATCGGGGTGTGCACGCCGCTGGAGCGCGCGCGGTGGGCGGTGTGGGACATGCCCGCCGCCCTGGTCGCGGCCAACTACCTCCAGGCCGTGTGGGACGCCGGCGGCCGGACGGTGCTGCTTCCGCCGGACCCCGCGCTGGAGGACGACCCGGGGTCGGTGCTCGGGGCGGTCGACGGGCTGCTGCTGGTGGGCGGCGCCGACATCGACGCGTGCCGGTACGGGGAGGACCCGCATCCCACGGCCGAGCCGGCCCAGTCCGTCCGGGACGGGGTCGAGATCGCCCTGGTGCGCCACGCCGCGCGGGCGGGCATCCCGGTGCTCGGCATCTGCCGCGGCCTGCAGATCATCAACACCGCGCTCGGCGGCACCCTGTGGCAGCACCTGCCCGAGACGCACGGCACCGAGGAGCACCGCCGACGGCTGGGGCACTTCGACGGGAACGAGCACCCCGTGGATCTCACGCCGGGGTCGCTGGCGGCCCGCGCGGCCGGGGAGACCCGGCACGTGGTGGTCTCCCACCACCATCAGGGCATCCGGGATCTCGCGCCCGGGCTGGTGTGCACCGGGTACTCCGACGACGGCGTCGTTGAGGCCGTCGAGGGGGAGGCGGGGTACCTGCTGGGGGTGCAATGGCACCCGGAGGCCGACCCGGCGAGCCGGATCATCGGCAGCCTGGTGGAGGCCGCCGCACGCCGCACATGAGGGCGGTCGGCGGCGGGTCGAGGAGGGGACGGCCCCCGACCCGCACGCGTTCCGCGTCGCTTGCGAACAACGGTTGACCAGGTAGGCAGTGCACTCCACCGCGTCCGCAGCAGCAGTCTGCCCGCCGCGGAAGCGGCCGCTCCTTGGCCCTATGGCGAAAGATGCGGGACGGATCTTCCGCCCGGCATCAGCGGTTCGTCTCAAGGCGGACGATTTCGTGACGATGTGAGGGGACCCCCGCGCGCACACGATGCCGCGCACTCCCTCACACACCCGCCGGTCCCCGTCGTTCCATCGCGCCCTCGTGGTGTGCGCGGTGGCGATTGCGGCCGTCACGACCACCGTTGCGACGGTCGCGGTGGAGCGGCAGGGCGCCCGTGAGCGGGAACGTGCGGTGGTGGATGCGGCCGCCCACGCCCTTGAACGCGAGATGGCGGTGCGCGCGGCGGCGCTGCGCGGCGCCCAGGGACTCATCGCGGCGAGCGATCGGGTGGAGGCGGCCGAGTTCCGCCGGTTCGGCCGGCTCGCCCTCGGCTCCGGATCGGATGCGACCTGGCATCCGGTCGTCAGGGAGCCGGGACGGGTCGCGTTCGAGCGCGCCGTCGCGCCGATCGCCGCCCTCGACGCGGCGGGGAACCGTCGCGCCGCCGCCGTGCGCGACCTCTATCTGCCCGCCGCCCTCGGCGCCACGTCCGGCGGGGCGAGCTGGCACCTGGGCGTGGATCTGCTCTCGGACCCCTGGCGGGCCGCCGCGGCCGACCGTGCCATCGCGTCCGGGACGCTCGCCGTGTCGCCGGCGGTGGCCCTGCCGACACCGTCCCGGCCGCAGGGCCTCGTGCTGGTGCTTCCGGTCTACGGGACCGCGCCCGACGTACCGCCGCCCGCCGAGCGCCGGGCGCGCCTGTCGGGGGTGGTCGTGGACAGCGTCCCGCTGGCGCTGCTGGAGCGCCGCGTCCGCAGCGGCCTGCCGGACGAGGTGTCCCTGGTCATCGAGGCCGGGTCCCGGGAGGTCGCCGACGGCCCGGACGCGTCCACCAGGACCGGCGGTCAGTGGATGCACATCCATGTGACCTCGAGGTTCCGTGCCCAGGTGCGCCTGCCGCTCGCGGTGGGCGTCGCCGGGTTCGCGATCGTGCTGCTCACCGCACTGCTCATGCGGCAGGCCGGCCGTCGCGACCAGGAGGTCCGTGCCGCGCTCGCCCACCAGTCCGAGGCCCGCACCGCCGCGGAGTCGGCCCTGCGGCTGCGGGAGGACCGGTTCCGGGTGCTGGCCCAGGAGGTCCCGGTGGGGATCTGCATCCTCACCCCCGAGGGGATCGTGGAGTTCGCGAACCAGCGGTGCGCGGAGCTGCTGGGGGTGTCGATCGCCGGCCTGGTGGGGGAGTCCCTGGTGCGCCCCGCGGTGGCAGGCGCTGACCGGGAGCGGTTCGCCGATGCGCTGCGGGTCGCCGTCCGGGACGGCGAGCGCCTCTCCACCGCCGTGGGCATCCGGCATCCCAACGGGGATGAGGCGCGCCTGCGCGTGCAGGCCGTGCCCGCGGGCACCGGCGCCGACCGCCGGCACCTGTGCACCGTCACCGACATCACCGACGAGCACCTGCGGGAGCTGCGGGAGCGCGCGCTGGCGCAGGTCGCCGCCGTCGTGGCCTCGGACCCGGGGATGGAGGCGGTGATGGAGGCGGCGAGCGCCGCCCGGGACGCGGTGCCCGGCGGAGCCGACGACCCAGCCTTCGCCGGCCGGCTGGCCGAGCTCATGACGATGGCCCGCTCCGCCGCGGAGGCCAAGGCCGCCCTCACGGCGCGGGCCGAGCGCGACCCCCTGACGGGCCTCGGCAACCGGCGGGTGTTCTGGGACGCCCTGCGCGAGGCGGTGGCGCAGGGGGCCCAGGGGCGCTCCTCCGCGCTCGTGCTGCTCGACCTGGACCACTTCAAGCGCGTGAACGACACCCATGGGCATACCGCGGGGGACGACGTGCTGCGGGAGATCGCCGGCCGCCTGCGCCGGTCGGCGCGCGGCTCGGACCTGGTGTGCCGCGTGGGCGGTGAGGAGTTCGCCTGGCTCATGCCGGACACCGGCACCGACGGCGCGCGCGTGGCGGTGGGGCGTCTGCTGGAGTGGGTGCGCACCGAGCCCTTCCCGCTGGTGGGACGTCTCACGTGCTCCGCCGGCGCCTGCGCCGTGGACGGCGGCATCGGCCCGGAGGAGATCTACCAGCGCGCCGACGAGGCGCTCTACGCCGCCAAGCACGGCGGCCGGGACACCCTGCGCGTGCACGGCGACAGCGCCGGCATCACGCCGTCCTCCACCTGCTGACCGCACCCGCGGCCGGTCCGGCCGACCGGATGCCCGCCTACCATCGGTGCGACACGTCAGCCGATGGGGAGGAACCCATGGAGATCACCGTCCGCCACTCGCCCGCATTCGCCGTCGCCCGCTGCGTGCTGGGCTCCGGAGAACGGGTCCGGGCCGAGAGCGGGGCGATGATGGCCACCTCCGCGGGCGTCGCCGTCGAGGCCCGTATGGAGGGCGGCCTCATGAAGTCCCTCAAGCGCGGGGTGCTGGGCGGGGAGTCGCTGTTCGTCACCACCTTCACCGGGCCGGACGGCGGCGGGTGGGTGGACGTGGCCGCGAACCTGCCCGGCGACATCGTGCAGCGCGAGGTGCTTCCGGAGCGCGCGCTGTTCATCCAGCGCGGCTCCTACCTGGCCTCCGAGTCCGAGGTGGAGATCGACGCCAAGTGGGGCGGCTTCAAGAACCTGTTCGGCGGGGAGGGCGGGTTCATGATCCGCGCCTCGGGGAACGGCACGGTGCTGCTGTCCTGCTACGGCGCGCTCGACCGGGTCCAGCTGGCGCCGGGGGAGACGATCGTGGTCGACTCGGGCCACATGGTGGCCTACGACGAGACCGTCACCTCGGTGCTGCGCCGGGTGTCGTCCACCATGACCTCGCTCAAGAGCGGCGAGGGCTTCGTGTTCGAGTTCACCGGCCCCGGCGAGGTGTGGACGCAGAGCCGCAATCCCACGTGGCTCCTGGACTGGATCGCCACGGGCATCGGCTCCCGCTCCTGAACCGACGGTCCGTGCGGGCGGCGCCGGCGCCGCCCGCACGGGTCAATCGGGCGTGGTGAAGAGCCAGTCCTGCCCGGTCACGCCCGCGTGGCAGGCCCAGCACGCCGGGCCCTCCGCGAGCACCGTGTAGCCGGCCGCCTCGCCGGTGCGGACGTACTCGGTGAACCGCCAGTCGCCGTGCTGCGGGTCGAAATCCGGGACCTTCTCCATGACCGACACGAACGCCATGGGATCGCCGCCCCGCCCGCCGGTCTTCACCACGACGGTGCCCGGCGGCAGCGGCACCCGCAGCTTGGGGCCGTCCACCACCTCGTCGCGGTCCCGGTTCATGTAGACGTTCTTCGCGGTGCCGTGCGGCGTGTCCGGCGAGTCGGCGATCGGCCGGTCGTTGAGCCGGAACCAGTCCTCGAAGCCGGCGGTGGACTCGGGCAGCCCGGGGAGCGGCGTCTGGGCCGCCGACGTCGTCGTGGACGGCGTGGTGGCGACGTTCCCGCCATCGCCGCAGCCGGCGGCGAGGAGAGCGACGGCGACCGCGCAGAGGATGCGAGTGAACCAGGCGACCCCGATCGGCATCGGGCAAGCCTACGACGACGCGCCGCCTCACGCCCGTTTCGCCAGAGGGAGAAGCCGGGAGGGCGGACCTTCGCCTCAGGGCCAAAGCCCCCGAGGGCGGGCCAAACCTAGATTGCTCAGGACATTGGGCCCCGTGCGGGCCGGTCCCTCCAAACCCTCGTCAAGGAGAGCTATGCGATCCAAGGCATTCAGGCTGGCGCCGCTGTGGGCACTGCTGCTGCTCATGGTCACGCCCGTCCTGGCCGCGGCGCAGGATGCGCCGCCCACCACCGAGGAGCTCGCCGAGTCCGTCGGCAAGCTCGTCACCGCCGTCGACTCGGTGTGGGTCGCGGTCGCCGCCGCGTTCGTCCTCCTCATGCAGGCGGGCTTCGGTCTCCTCGAGGTCGGCGGCGCCGTCATGGGCAAGATCCTCATCAACGTGGCGATCGCGTTCCTGATGTTCTGGGCCACGGGTTTTGCCCTGGGCTTCGGCAACGGGAATGATTTCTGGGGCACGAGCGGCTGGTTCTTCTCCAGCACCGGCTTCCCCGAGGCGACCGAGTACGTCTACTCGGCGAGCACGGCGAGCGTCTCCAGCCTCTTCTTCTTCCAGTCGGTCTTCTGCGCGGTGTCGCTGGCGATCGTCTTCGGCTCGATGCTCGACCGCACCAAGTTCGCCGGATACGTGCTCTTCGCGATTCCGTTCGCCGGGTTCATCTACCCGGTGGTCGCCCACTGGACGTGGGGCGGCGGCTGGCTCTTCAAGGACGGGTTTCTCGACTACGCCGGCTCCTCGATCGTCCACCTGCAGGGTGCCCTCGGTGCACTCATGGGTGCGCTCATCCTCGGGCCACGCATCGGCAAGTTCCGCAACGGCAAGCCGATCCCGATCCCGGGTCACTCCATCCCGCTGGCGATCACCGGTGTCATCATCCTGTGGTTCGGCTGGATGGGCTTCAACGGCGGCTCGAGCCTCCTCGCGAACGGCCTGGACTTCGCCGACGTGATCGTGAACACCAACCTGGCGGCCGCCGCCGGCATCATCGGCGCGACCATCGGTTCCCTGCTGATGTTCAAGACGCTCGACGTCTCGCAGATGGGCAACGGCGCCATCGGCGGCCTCGTCGCCATCACCGCCCCATGTGCCTTCGTGGACTACTGGGCGGGCATCGTGATCGGCCTCGTCGCCGGTCTGCTCATCCCGGTGATCGTCGTCGCGGTCGAGAAGCTCAAGATCGACGACCCGCTCGGCGCCCTCGCCGCGCACGGTGTCTCCGGTATCTGGGGCACCCTGGCCATCGGCCTGTTCGGCACCGCCGAGCGCATGGACCCCGTCCTCGTGTCGCTCGTGGGCCTGGAGTCCCGTGAGGGCCTGTTCCTCGGCGGCGGCCTCGGCCAGCTGTGGGTCCAGTTCTACGGCATCGCCGCAACCGTCGGCTTCACGGGCGCCCTCTGCGCCATCGTGTTCCTGGCGATCAAGTACACCGTCGGCCTCCGCGTCAGCGAGGAGCACGAGATGTCGGGTCTCGACATCTCCGAGCACGGTATGTTCGGTTACCCCGAGCAGTTCATCGATGTGCCGGGTGCCCAGCCCGAGTCCGCCCGCGCCTCGAGCGCTGCCGGAGCCGGATCAGGGTCCACGGCCACGTCGCCCGCCACCTCGTCGTAAGGGAGCTGGTCAAAGTGAAGAAGATCGAGGCGTTCATCCGCCACGAGGCCTTCGACGCCATCCGGGACCGCCTGGCAGCCATGGGCCTTCCGTCCATGAGCATCAGCGAGGTCAAGGGCTCCGGCCGCCAGAAGGGTTTCACCGAGAGCTATCGCGGCTCGAAGACCACCATCTTCCTGCGTCCCAAGCTGAAGCTGGAGATGGTCGTCGATGACGCCGACCTCGACCGCGCGGTCGACACGATCCTCGAGCTCGCCCACACGGGCGAGCCGGGAGACGGGAAGATCTTCATCATCCCGGTCGAAGAGGCCGTCCGCGTGCGGACCGGAGAGCGCGGCGACGTCGTGCTCGCCCCGCACCCCGAGGAGGCCAACGCCTAGCGGTACGGATCCGGGTGGGGTGGGCGACCCCGGTCACCCACCCCACCGAGCGATGTGCGGCTCACGAGGGGCCCGGCGAATGCCGGGCCCCTCGTCGTTTGCGGCGCCAGCGGGCCCCGCTAGCCGCGGCGGGTGCGGCGGGGCGTGCTGAGGCCGACCTTCACGGTCGTCCCGGCCACCCAGGCCTGCGGCTGGCCGTTGTCGACCGTGTAGCTGCCGGAGCCCTGCAGCCGCACCCGGAAGTGGCCGGCCGCGGTCACCGACAGGTCTCCCGACTCGATGCGGACGCGCATGTTCGTGCCGGACAGGATGAAGCGGCGGCGAAGGGTTTCCAGGCGGTAGCGACGCACCGTCACGAAGGGCGGGGCGGGGCGCACGCGCAGCGGCCGGATCACTCGCCCGCCCACGCTCAGCCGGGCGTCGCCCGCCCGGTCCTGGAGCACCAGCAGCGCGGGGCCCCGGACCACGCCGAGCATCGCGGCGTCACCGTCCAGGATGACGACGCCCGCGCCGTTGGCGGCCAGGACGCCCTGGGGCACGTCCGTCTGGGCCGCGGCGGGCGCGGCCAGGGCGAGGGTGGCCACGGCGGGCAGGATGAGGCTGAGGGCGGTTCGGCGCATTCGCACATTCTGCGCCTCACCGGTGATATCGCGTGGTGCCGGGTGTTAGGAATTTCCCAGCGTCGTGGCGGTGACCGGGGGCCGGCCGGAGGGCGAGGGGTGGCCCGGCGGGGCGGACGGGAGCCGCAGCTCGAACCGCGCGCCGCCCTCCGGGGCGTCGTCCACGCTCACGTCCCCGCCGAGCTCGCGGGCCAGCTGCCGGCAGATCGCCAGCCCCAGACCGGTTCCGGTGCGGCCGTCCGGGGTCTCGGTGGACCGGAACGGCTGGAAGATCTCCTCACGCTGGCCCACCGCCACACCGGGGCCGCTGTCGCCCACCCGCACGCGCAGACCGCCGCCGGGGCCGGGCTCGGCCTCCATCACCACGGTGCCGCCCTCGGGGACCCAGCGCAGCGCGTTGTCGAGCAGGTTGCCGACGATCTGCCGCAGGCGGGCGGGGTCGGTCACCACCACCGGCAGCGGGGCGATACGACGGGTGTAGTGGACCTCCCGCCGGGCGGCATCGGCCCCGAGGGCGTCGAACGCCTGCTGCAGCACCTCCTCGGGGTCGACCGGGACGTGGTCCATGCGGAACCGCCGCGCGTCGATGCGGGCCAGGTCGAGCAGGTCGGCGACCATCGACTCCAGGCGGCTGGCCTCGCCCTCGATCGCGGCCAGTGACCGCGGCACCTGCTGCTCCGGGACGATGCCGTCGGCGAGGGCGGCGGCGTGGCCGCGGATCGCGGTGAGCGGCGTCCGCAGGTCGTGGGTGATCTTCATGAGGAACTCGCGGCTGCTGTCCTCACGCTCCCGCAGGCGCGTGACCATGCCGTTGAAGGCTGCGCCCAGGTGGTCCAGCTCGGCGGTCCCGGCGGCCGGGACGATCACCGACAGGTCGCCCGCGGCCACCTGGTCGGCCGCGCGCTCCATGTCCTCCAGGGGCCGGGTGACGCGGGCCGTCAGCAGCAGCGTCAGCAGCAGCGCGGGCACGAAGCCGATGAGCGCGGCCATGAGCAGGCTCGGCGCCACGTCCTCCCACTGGGTGGACACCTCGCTGCGCGGCTTGGAGAGGACGATGTAGTTCCACGGGCGGCCCTGCAGCGTCACCAGGGCGGCGGTGGCCACCCGGTCCTTCCCGGCGGCGGCGAACGCGCTGTCCAGCCGCTGGAAGCCGTTCTCCTCGATCTCCTGCGGGTCGATCTTCGGGCGCTCGGCGACCGGGATCTCGCCGTACGCCTCGACGGACCCGGGGCAGAACTCCGGGCCCGGCGCCACGTACAGCCGGGCGCCGGGCCCCAGATAGGCCTGGAGGTCCTGGCGGCCGAAGGTGTTGCACCCGCCGTCGAGGGCGGAGCGGTTCAGGCGCAGCGTCACCAGGTTCGCGAGGCGCACCGTGAGCTCGTCGAAGTCCTCGCGTCCCTGCCGGGAGCTCTCGGTGCGCACCAGGCTCGACGACACGACGCCGAACACGAGGGCGGCGGCGAACAGGCCGGCGAGCGCGCCCATCGCGAGCCGTCCGCGCAGGGTGCGCCACGGTGGCAGCCGCCGGCGGCGGGTGCGCCCGCGCGCCGCCTCCGGGGCGGCGCCGGAGGTCACCGCTTCGCGGCCACCTTGTAGCCGGTTCCCCAGACGGTCTGGATCGGGCACGCGTCTCCGAGCTTGCGGCGCAGCTGGCGGACGTGCACGTCGATGGTCCGCGAGTCGCCGAGGAACGTGAAGCCCCACACCCGCTCCAGCAACTGCTCCCGGGTGAGGACGATCCCCCGATTCTCGATGAGGGTGACCAGGAGGTCGAACTCCTTGGGCGTGAGGGCGACGCGCTCCTCGTCCACGAACACCTCGCGGCCGCCCACCTCGATCCGCAGGCTCGCAAGCTCGAGGACGGTGTCCTCCGGGCCGGCGGGCTCGACCTGCCGCTCGTCGGTGCGACGCAGCACCGCGCGCACCCGGGCGACCAGCTCACGCGGGTTGAACGGCTTGGTGACGTAGTCGTCGGCGCCCAGCTCCAGGCCGACCACCTTGTCCACCGCGTCGTCGCGCGCGGTGAGCATGATGATGGGCATGTTCCCCTCGGCGCGCAGGCGCCGGGTGACCTCGTAGCCGTCCATGCCGGGCAGCATCAGGTCGAGCAGCACCAGCGAGGGGCGCTCCTCGATCGCCATGCGCAGGCCGTCATCACCTCGCTCCGCGACGGACACGCGGAACCCGGCGGCCTCGAGGTACATCCGGGCGAAGGAGGAGATGTTCGACTCGTCCTCGATGATGAGGACGTGGTCGGCGGTGGAATCGGGCATCGGAAGCGATGCTAACGGCCGCACCGGCGCGGGCGGTAGTCCCGCCGCCGGGACGGAGGTCATCGGGTGAGCAGCTC
>LNFL01000163.1 GCA_001464275.1 Actinobacteria bacterium Ga0077560
CGCGGCCGCGTGGGCGCTGGGCAGACCGACGGCGGCGGCGAGCGAATCGCCGGATGACGCCGCGGCGATCACACCGAGCGCAGAGAGCACGCTGAGCGCCCAGAGCGGCACGAACAGGCGGGTGAGCAGGCCCGGCTTCCACACCGTGACCAGGATCGTGAGGGCGGTGACGGGGAGGGCGACCACCACGCCGTGCACGATCAGCGGATGCAGCGGCAGTGAGGTGATGTCGGCCCAGGTGCCCATCGGGAGCAGCAGGAACCCGATGATCGGGATGGCCCCCGCCAGCGCGAGGGCGATGAAGCGGCGATGACTCATGTGTGGTGGGACTCCTTGTGGAGCATGGGCGGGGGTTGGCGGGCATCGGCGCCCGCGGAACGGACGCCGGTGCGCGGCGACCGGCGTCACGGCCGCCGCGTCATTGCGGCTGGCGGCCGGTGCTCGCTCAGTTGTCGGGACGCACGTCGATGACGGCGCCGGTGAGTTCGACGTACACCTGGTACTCGCGGCCGTCGGCGGCGCGCACCTCGACGTCCCAGCCCCTCCAGCCGTCGTCGGCCTCGCGATCGACGTCGATCGTCACCGCGCCGTCACCGACGGCGGCCGTCGCCGCCCCCGCGATCTCCTCACGGGAGGCCTCGGTGCCCGAGGGCGCCATCTGCCACGGCGCCGGCGCGCCCGCCGCGTCACGGTAGGCGAGTCCACCGACGGTGAAGACGTCGGCGTCGTCACGGTCGTCCTCGATCTCGTAACGGACCCCAAGCGTGAGGTTGCGCCCCTCAAGGCCGCGCAGTTCGGCGAGCAGGGGCTCAGAGGCGCCGTCGCGGTCGTAGTCCTCGAACGCGGGGGCGGCGCTGATCCAGGCATCGGGGCCGAAGTCGACCTCGACGCCCGACACGAACCAGTCGTCGGGGTCCTCGCCGGCCCGCAACGTACCGGTGAGCTGCTCGAGCGCATCGACCTGCTGTACGCGCACCGCTCCGGCCGGATCACTCCCCGAGGTGGAGGCGGTGCCCTGCGGCGGCGGCCCCGCGGTGGCGCGCGTGATGCCGTTCGCCTCGATGGCGTCGACCCGGACATCCGGGTCAGTGAGCGCCGAGCTGATCGCCGCGCCTCCAAGTGCGGCGCCGACCACTCCGGCGGTGATGAACAGGGCGAGGCGAGCACGCATGCGAACCCTCCGGGCTCGAGAACCGTGGTTGATGGCTCGACATGGTGCCGGGCGCTCCTGAGGCCACGGTGACCGCCACCTGAAAGGTCTTTTCAGGTGAGGATCATGCGGCGATCAGCCGAGCACGGCAACATGGGCGCCTCACGCTGCGACGGGCACGACGAGGTGGAGACCGGATGGCGATCCTGCTGGTTGAGGATGAGGACGGCATCATCAACTTCGTCCGTCGGGGGCTCGAGTCGGCGGGCTACCAGGTGCTCGTCGCGAACGACGGCATCGACGGCCTGGCGATGGGGCTCTCCACCGATGTCGAGCTCGTCGTGCTCGATCTCGGCCTTCCCGGGATCCCCGGCGAGGAAGTCCTGCGCAGGCTCCGCCAACGCCGACCCACCGTCCCCGTGATCGTGCTGACGGCCAAGGACGCCGTCGCCGACCGCGTCGCGAACCTCGAGGCCGGCGCAGACGACTATCTGATCAAGCCCTTCAGCTTCTCCGAACTGCTGGCCCGCATCCGGGCCCGGCTGCGCACGGCGGGACAAATCCGCGCCGACACCATCGCCGTCGGCGACCTCATCCTCGACCTCGCGGCCCGCACCGTCAGCATCGACGGCACCGTGACCGAGCTGTCGGCGCGCGAGTTCACCCTGCTTGAGACCTTCGCCCGCAACCCCGGCCACGTCCTGTCACAGGTCCAGCTGCTCGACCGGGTCTGGGGCTACGGTTTCGACGGCTCATCGAACGTCGTCGAGGTCTACGTCGGCCACCTGCGCCGCAAGATCGGCGCCGCGCGCATCCAGACCGTCCGCGGCGCCGGCTACCGGCTCGTCGAGCCGTGAGGCTCACCTCACGCATCGTCGTGCGCTCCCTGCTGGTGATGGCGCTCGCGTTGGGGTCGGTGAGCGTGCTCACCTACGAGTTCGCCCGTGTCTCGGGCCGCGAGGATCTCGACAGGTTTCTGCAGCGCGAGAGCGGAAAGCTCGTCACAGGGTTCGTCGACGCCGCCGGGGAGGCCTCCGGTGCCGACGGGAAGCTCGCGGCACCGGAGGCGGCCCGGGCGGCCCGGGCGGCGCTCGCCATCCACCCAAGCGGACCGCAGCACGTCGCGGCGATCACCATCGACGGCACCCGTCTGCAGGCGACGGGGGGGCCGCCCGAGGTTGCCGCGCTCCTGCGCGGTGACGATGCCCCGCCGCGGCAGCCCGGGCGTCTGCGCACCGTCGACACCGGCATCGGGCCGGTGCGCGCCCTGGACGTCGCCGTGACGGACGCGACGGGCGGTACCGTCGCCGTTGCGACACTGCTCGCACCCCTTGGCCCGAGCCGGTACGCCGCGAGCAACGCCTTCTCGCGGACCATCGTCGCCGGCCTCATCGCGCTGTTGGTGGGCGGTGGTCTGCTCGCCTTCGTCGTGCGGCGCTCCCTGCGACCGCTGCGGGACCTCTCCACGACGGCCGCCGCGATCACCCCCGACACGCTCACGGCCCGGGTCCCCGTGCCCGACACCAACGACGAGGTGCGCCAGCTGGCGCTCGAGCTCAACGAGATGCTCGAGCGCATCGACGCCAACGACCGCACCCGGCGCCGCTACCTTGCCGCCGTCTCCCACGAGGTCCGCACCCCGCTCACCGTCGCAGAGGGCCACCTCGAGCTTCTCGAGGACAGGCAGATCGACCCTGCCGCCGCGGCGGCGACCGTGCGCCAGGAACTCGACCGCCTGCGGCGCGTGCTCGACGACCTGCTCTCGGTCGCACGGGGTGCCGAGGAGGTCGACATCCGGCCCGGACCGGTCTTCCTCCCGGACCTCTTCGCCGCCGTCGCGGCACGCATCGATGCGCTGGGCCTAACGGCCCGTGTCCGGGTGGAGCCGCCCCCGCCCGTGGCGTTCACCGGCGACCAGGCGCGCATCGAGCAGTCGATCGCGAATCTCGTCAACAACGCGGTCGACCACAATCCTCCCACCACAGCCGTCACCCTGACCGCGGCCGCCGACCGCGAGACCATCACCATCGCGGTCACCGATGACGGCACCGGCATCGACCCCGAGATCCTGCCCCACGTCCGCGAGCCCTTCGTCACCACCCGCACCACCGGCAACCGCCGTACCAGCGGGCTGGGGCTCACCGTTGTGGAGTCCCTCACCCTGGCGCAGCACGGAACGCTGGCCCTCACCACGGGCCCCGCCGGCACCACCGCCACCCTCACCTATCCGATCGAACCGCCGCCGTGACCCGGCGCGTCGCTCCGCGTGCGGGTGTCGCAGCCACGGTGCCGGACACCGGACGGGAGGACGACCGACGCAGAGGGCCCGCAGGTGCTGCTCCCACGTCCTGCGGGCGCGGAGCACGAGCGGCCGCAGCGGGTCGTGGGGCGGCGCAGAGGCAAGCCCTCGGTCCGGTCATGGAAGCACCCTGGACCGCCTTCGGCCTGGGTGGGAACAGGGTGGTGACGCAACCCACAGAGACCGCTTGAGATCGGTCGCCGGTCAGCGTCCCGAAACTCGATTCTCAGGCGGTTCTCCGAGATGACGTGAGCCCACGGGAGATGCGGGGCCCGGCTCATGATCCCTGGGTCGCAGGTTCGAGTCCTGCCGCGCCCGCTCCCGGCAGTACCCCTGGCCGGCGCAGGGGTGGGATACCCTCACGCGGTGCCCCGCACCGCGCTCTGTCGTTCCGGAATACCGACCACGCTGGTCCGCAACATCGCTGCTCGGGGTCGCCTGCGGACGTTCGTGCTGCGCACCGGTCACGCGGTCGGCGGTACGGTCGCGGTCCGCTCGGGCTTCTTCCCCTTCTTCCTCGGGGCGGGATCTCACGATCAGGCGGGGCTTCTTCGACGCGAGCTTCGAGGTGGTCGTGACCGCCGACGCGGACGTGAACGTTCGGCTGGACTAGGCGCGACGCGGACCGGGCCGGGTCACCCCTCCCTCGGGCCGGCCACCGGGAGATCCGCCTCCGGCGGGTGGTCCGAGGTGCCCGCGAGCGGCAGGGCCAGCTCGAAACACGCACCCCGGTCCGAGGGCAGCGCGGAGACAAGGCCGCCGTGACGGCGCGCGACGGCGTCGACGATCGCGAGGCCCAGACCGCTGCCGCCCGCCGCTCCTCCCCGGGGCGCGGGTCCCGGGCCCCGGGTGAACCGGTCGAACAGGTGACTCGGATCGCCGGGGGGAAGTCCCGGCCCGTCGTCCGAGACCCGGATGAGCGCGGCCGTCGGTGTGCGAGCGACATGCACGGTCACGGTGGTGCCCGCCGGCGTGTGGGTGCCGGCGTTCGCGACGAGGTTGGTGAGGGCGCTGTGGATCTGGCCGTGATCCCCGTGCAGCACCAGTCCGCGGTCGCCGCTCGAGGTGAATGCGTGCTCCGGATGCGCGGCGCGCAGGCCGGCGAGGATCTGCTCGACGAGCGGATCCAGGGGCACCGGGCCGAAGTCGGTCTCGGAGGGCTCGTCGAGACGGGCGAGTTCCAGCAGCGACTCGACGATCCGGCTCATGCGCGTGGATTCGTCCTCGATGCGGGCCATGGCGTTGGCCAGGTCGTCGGGCCGCTGCGCCGCGCCGCGGCGGAAGAGCTCCGCGTAGCCGCGGATCGAGGTGAGCGGTGTGCGCAGTTCGTGCGAGGCGTCGGCGGCGAACCGCCGCACCCGCTCCTCCGACGCGCGCTGCTCCGCGAATGCCGCCTCGATGCGGTCCCCCATCGTGTCGAAGGCCCGGGCGACATGGGCGACCTCGGTCGGGGCGCCGGCGGTCCCGACACGGTGGGAGAGGTCACCGTCGGCGATCGCGTCGGCGGCCACGACGATGCGGTCCAGCGGGCGCAGGGCGAACCGCACGAGCGTGAGCGCCCCCACCGCGGCCACCGCCACCATCACCCCGCCGACGCCCGCGAGGATGAACAGGAGTCGCGACAACGTGGAGTCGACGTCGCGCAGCGGCTGGGCGACCACCAGCACCATCCCGAGCTGCGTCCGCTGTGCGACGGCACGGTACCCCCCGTCCGCAAGGTCGAGGTCGAAGGACGCGGGCTCCCCGGGACTCCGAACGAGCTGGTCCCGGACCGGCGTCGGAAGCGGCGTGGGGTCGTCCCCGCCGCTGCCGCCGACGAGCACCCACCGGATCGAGCCGCCGTCCGCGGTGCCCACCCGGAGGTCGTTCTGCAGCTCCTCCGGCAGGTCTCGGCTCCGGCGCAGCACCTCATCACGGTTCGCCACCAAGAGCGCGAGCGGGCCACCCTGTGAGGCGCCCGCGCTGATCGCGCGAAGCTGGGTGTCCAGCCGGTCGACGAGCGATCGCCGGGTGAGCTCGTAGGTCGCGACCGCCGAGACCAGCAGCACCACCCCGCTGAGCGCGAGCACCAGCACCAGCAGCCGCCCGCGGAGGGAGCGCGGCCCCCTCACCCGGCCGGTTCCGGTACCCGGATCACATAGCCGAACCCGCGCACCGTCTCGATGGGCGGCGCCCCCAGGGGCGTGAGCTTGCGACGCAGGTAGCTCACGTAGATCTCCACGATGTTGGCCTGGCCGTTGAAGTCGTACGCCCAGACGTGATCCAGGATCTGCCGCTTGCTGAGCACCCGGCCGGCGTTCTGGACCAGGTAGCGCAGCAACGTGAACTCGGTCGGGGTGAGCTCGACGCGCACGCCATCGCAGGTGACGGTGCGGGCGTCGTCGTCGATCTCCAGGGCCCCGACCCCCAGGGCCGGACGACGCTCGCCGGACGCGTCGCGCGCGCCGGCGCGGCGCAGCACCGACCGCACGCGCGCCACCAGCTCCTCGAGGCTGAACGGCTTGGTGAGGTAGTCGTCGGCGCCCATGGTGAGCCCGCGCACCTTGTCCTGCGCCGAGTCCCGCGCGGTCAGGAAGATCGTGGGGACGTCCCGGGGCCGTGAGATGCGCCGGAAGACCTCGAACCCCTCGAGGTCGGGCAGCATGACGTCGAGCACCACGAGCTCCGGATCGAACCGGCGGGCCTCGGCGACCGCGTCCGCACCGCTCGCGGCGGTGCGGACCTCGAATCCCTCGTATCCGAGCGCCGTGGCCAGCAGCTGCGTGATGCCCGGCTCGTCGTCGACGACCAGGATCCGTGCCCCCGACCGGTCAGGCATCGTCCACGCGCCGAGTGAACACCCATGCGGTCACCGCCGCGAGTATTGCGATCTCCACCGCCGCGACCAAGGCCGACCGCCCCAGGCCGATGCCCTGGTCGCCGCCCAGCACGAAGGCGTTCAGCAGGCTCCCGGGCATCCACCGCTCGGCGCCGTCGACGGCCTGCGTGAAGAGCGTCTCCAGCGGCAGGGCGTACGCGAGCCCCACGCCGATGGCCGCGACGGGCGAGCGCAGCAGCACCGCCAGGCAGGCGCCGCCGACCGACCACGCCATGCCGGACAGGATCACCCGCATCCCGGTCCACGCCGCATCGGAGAGCCCTCCGGCGGTCCACCACTCACCGGTGTCGAACCCCTGGGCGACCGCGGTGATCGCGGCCGCCGCCGCCGCGACGAGGACGCCGATGGCGATCCCCACCGCCACCAGCGCCAGCGTGGCACCCAGCTTGCCGGCCAGCAGCGACAGCTTGCGCGGCAGGCGCACCAGCAGTCCCTGGAGGGTGCGGTTGGAGTACTCCTGGCCCCACCCCCATGCGGTCAGCGACAGCGCCACGACGCCGATCAGCGTCGAGGCGCCGCTGAGCGCGTGGCCCAGGCCGCCGGAGCCGGTGATCTCCTCCAGCGTCAGGTCGAAGTTGTTGGCCGGCCCCTGGAACGCGTCGCTGCCCGCCGTCGCGACGGTGATGACCGCCGCGAGCGCGGCAACGCCCGAGAAGCAGAGCAGGCCGATCCGGCGCAGGGAGCGCAGCTTCAGCAGCTCGCTCGCGAATGCCCGTGCGATGCCGTTCATCAGGCCGCTCCCGTCAGTGAGAAGAACGCATCCTCGAGATCCATGGCGTGGGGCTCGATGCGCACCAGGGTGATGCCTTCCAGCATCGCGCGGCGGTTCAGCTCGCCCGCCTGGGCCGCGGGCGCGGTGATGACGAGATCGTCGTCGCGGATTGCGCCGGGGTAGCCCATCCCGGTGGCCAGCGCCGCCAACCCGGCCAGATCCGCCGGGTCCTCGGCCCGGAGGCTGATCCGCGGCTCATCGCCCGCCAGGTCCTCCACCCGCCCGGAGTACCGGAGCGATCCCCGCGCCATCACGACCACGTGGTCGCAGACGGCACCCACCTCCGACAGCAGGTGGCTCGACACGAGCACGGTGGTGCCGTCCTGGGCGAGTCCGGCCATCAGGCCGCGCATCTCCCGAATGCCGGCGGGGTCGAGGCCGTTGGTGGGCTCGTCCAGGAACACGAGGTCCGGATCGCCCAGCAGCGCGGCCGCGATGCCCAGGCGCTGCTTCATGCCGAGCGAGTAGGCCTTGTACCGGTCATCGGCGCGGTCGGCCAGCTCCACCCGCCGGAGCGCCCGTTCGACGTGGGACCCGTCGAGCGCCGACAGGCGGGCGAGCACGGTGAGGTTCTCGCGACCGGTGAGGCCCGGATAGAAGGCGGGGCCCTCGATGAGGGCGCCCACCCGCGGCAGGTACGCCGCGGGGTCGGTGATCGGCAGGCCGAGGACCGTCCCCTCACCGGAGTCGGGACGCAGCAGGCCGAGCAGCAGGCGGATGGTGGTGGTCTTGCCGGCCCCGTTGGGTCCGACCAGACCGCACACGCTCCCCGCGGGGACCGCCAGGGAGAGGTCGTCCACGGCGACACGGTCGCCGAAGCGCCGTGTGAGTCCGTGGATGTCGAGGACGAGCTCAGGTGGGTTCATGCCTCCAGTCTGGGCGCCGGTCCTGAGCGCCGGCTTGACGTTCCCTGTGCGTTTCCTGAGTGCGACCCGGCCATCAGCACGTGGCCGGTGCCGCGCACGTGGTGGATCACCCGCGGGCGCCCGAGCGCCTCGAGCTTTCTGCGCAGTCCGCCCAGGTGCACCGGGAGCGGGTCGCTGGTACCCGCCGGGGCCGAGCCCCACAGGTGGCGGTGAATGACCGAGGACGCCAGGACACGCTCCGGATTGCGCATGAAGAGCTCCAACAGGCGGAACTCCGTGGCGGTCAGCTCCAGCGCCTGCCCGGCGCGGGTGGCCCGGCGGGCCGCGGGATCGAGGACGATGTCGCCGCAGGACAGGGCCGCCGGGGCGGAGGAGGGGTGCGCGCGCCGCACCAGTCCCCGCAGGCGCGCCACGAGCTCCGGCAGCAGCAGCGGCAGGACCAGGTAGTCGTCGGCGCCGGCGTCCAGCCCGGCCGCGCGGGCACGCGGGTCATCCGCCCGCGCGACGAGCACCACCGGGACGCCGTTGCCCGCCTCGCGCAGCCGGCGGCACGCGGAGACCCCGTCGAGTCCCGGGATGTCGTCGGCGATGACCATCGCCAGGATCTCCGACCGGCCCGCCAGTCGGAGCACGGTCGGGCCGTCCCCGGCCAGCAGGGGTGTGAACCCCTCCCGGGCCAGGGCCCTGGCGAGGTCTCGGCGCATCGCCGGGTCCGGGTCGGCGATCAGGAGCCGATCGGCCGGCACGAGCTCACGCTCCGCGCAGCGCGTCGGTGGGCGAGAGTCGCGCGGCGCGCAGGGCCGGGTAGAGGCCCGCGACCGCGCCGATGCCGATGGCCGCGACCAGTCCGCCCAGCGGCGCGTAGGCGGGGATCAGGATCCCGCTGCCGCTGACCGCCGCATAGGCGACCGACACCCCGATCCCGAGGACGACCCCGAGCAGCCCGCCCAGCCCGGCCATGATCAGCGATTCGGTCAGGAACTGGCCGCCGACGTGCCGTGTGGTCGCCCCGAGCGCCCGCCGCAGGCCGATCTCCTGGCGTCGCTCGAGCACGGCGATGACCATGACGTTCGCCACACCGATGCCCCCCACCAGCAGCGCCACCAGGCCGAGCCCGAGGAACAGCGCGGTGAGGGCGTCGTCGGCGGCGGCGCGCGCCTCCAGCACGTCCGAGGGGCGGCTCACATCCACGGAGCTCGGATCGTCCGGGTTGGCCGTCGCGGCCAGGACGTCGCGGACCTGGTTGACCTGCCCGGGGTCGGTTCGGAGGTAGATCTTCGACGTGTCGGGTCGCTCACCGAACCCGAAGTGGCGGGTCGCGGCCGGGAAACCGACCAAGGCCGAGCGGTCGAGGTCTCCCGCGAGCGGGAGCTCCTCGAGGATCCCGACCACCGTGAACCAACGATTCCCGATGTACACGCGGGTCCCCACGTCGGTGATGCCCAGTCGTTCGGCGGCCACGCTGCCGAGGACGACGCTCTCGAACGCGCCGTTCGCCGGCGTGATGAACGTCCCGGCGGCGACGGTTCCGGACACCGTCTCCAGCAGCCCCGGCTCCACCGCCGTGACCTGGATGCCGCCGGTCTCGTTCTCGTCGACGTAGTCGGTGCGGCGCACCGTCGTGTCCAGGTTGGCGACCTCGGACACCTCGCGGACGGGGGTGATCCGGCCGATCATCGGACGGGCGGTGTCGGGGAGGGTGGCCTCGCCGCCGGCGAACGACTGGCCGGGGGCGACCGACAGGAGGTTGGTGCCGAGGCTGTCGAGCTGGTTCAGCAGGTCGGAGCGGCTGGACTCCGAGATGCCGACGACGGCGACCAGGGCGGCGATGCCGATCGCGATGCCCAGCACCGACAGGGCGGCCCGCATCCGGCGGGTCCGGAGCCCGAGCGCCCCCAGACGCAGAAGATCCCGTGGGAGCAGCCGGCTGGTGGGAGTGGGTGTCATCACGACCTCCGGTCCCCGACGATCTGGCCGTCGCGGACCTGGACGCGTCGGGGCAGCGAGTCGGCCAGGTCCCGGTCATGGGTGATCACGCACATGGTGGTGCCTTCCCGGTTGAGGGTCCGCAGCAGCCCCATGACCTCGGTGCCGACCCGGGAGTCCAGGTTGCCGGTGGGCTCGTCGGCGAACACGATGGCGGGCCTGCCGACGATGGCCCTGGCGATCGCCACGCGCTGGCGCTCCCCGCCGGACAGCTTGGCCGGGACGTGGTCGAGCCGGTGGCCGAGCCCCACATGGTCGAGTGCCTCGGTGGCCCGTGCGATGCGCTCGCCCGAGGGGATGCCGTGGTAGAGCAGCCCGGTGGCGACGTTCTCGACGGCGGAGATGCCGTCGATGAGGAAGAACTGCTGGAAGACGAACCCGATTCGGCGGCTTCGCAGGCCCGCCAGCCGCTCCTCCGAGAGCGCCGAGGCGTCCTCGCCGTCGACCATCACCGTCCCGGCGCTGGGGCGGTCGAGAGTGCTCATGACGTGGAGCAGGGTGGTCTTCCCCGACCCGGATGGCCCCACGATCGCGGTGAGCTCTCCCCGGTCGATGCGGAGGTCGATGCCCCGGAGCGCCTCGACCCCGCCGGGGTACACCTTCCGGACGCCGCGGAGCTCGAGTGTGGGGGTGCTCATCGGGCCGTCACCACCGTCGCGCCCTCGGCGACGTCCCCGGTCACCGCGACCCGCCCGTCGGCCGAGACGCCCGGTTCCACCCGCACGATGCGGTGGCTCCCGTCGGACTCGACGACCTCGAGGCCGTACCCGCCCCCCTCCACCGCCAGCAGCGCGGTGATCGGCGCGACGAGCGCGTCCTTCTGGGTGGGACCGGCGATCTCGACGTCCACTGGTGCCGAGTCGAGTTCCCGGATCGTCGCGTCGTCCTCGATGGCGACCGTCACGGCGATGGTGGGCGTTCCGCCCCCGCGGGGCTGCGTGGCCGTGGCCCCGACCTCGGTGACCGTCGCGTTCACCCGCTCCCCGGACGGCAGCTTCACGATGGCGACCCGCCCGGTCTGGAGGAGATCGGTTCGCCGGGCGTCCAGCTGCACGGTGACCGCCCGCGCGGTGAGGGTGGTCGTGAGCACGGGCTGCCCCGGCCGGGCCGGCTGGCCGACGGACAGCTGGTGGGATGCGATGCGCCGCGTCCCGGCGGGGAGGAAGACGACCTGCCCGAGGTCGACCCTGCCGGTGACCTCCGCCCCGATGTCGTCCTGCCAGCGTTCGACGGCGGCGGTCGTCGCGCCATCCCAGTGCCGGTCGATGACGAGATCCCGGTCCTCGTCGTACCCCAGGGCCCGCAGGTTCGCCTCCAGCTGGCGCACGTCCGGCCCATCGTCCACACCGGACGCCAGCGGCCGGTATGCGGGCACCGAGCCGTACATCAGACGCACCGGCGCATCGTCGACCCGGTAGAGCACATCCCCGCGCGCCACCGTGGCGCCCTCGCCGGCCAGACGGGTGACGGTTCCCTGGGCGGTTGCGAGCACCGCCCGCTGGTCATCGAAGCCGAGGGTCCCCGAGACCGTCTCGCGTTCCGCGATGTCATCCCGCGCGACCGTCGCGGTGCCCGTGCTGGGCTCGCCACGTCCATCGCCGTCATCGCCGCTCGCGGACGCGGCGATGAGCGCCCCTCCGGCGACGATCGCCGCGGCGACGGGCACGGCGATCCAGAGCCGCCGTGCGGTGAACATGCCACGGGTCACCGCGCACCCCCGGGCAGCGAGATGAGGTCCTGGCAGGCCTCGATGGCGGCCTGCGCGTCCGGGTCGTTCGGGTCGATGCCCAGGGCGCCCGGCCCCACCTGCCCCGGCTGCGGATCCTTGACGTTCTCCAGCCCGTTCTCCCGCAGGCACCGGGCAACCCGCAGGAACTGATCGTTCTGCTCGGTCTGGTCGATCCCGAGCACCCCCTGGACGTCCTGGAGTTCCCGCTCGCACGCGTCTTGGCCGCGCTGCAACTCGTCCTGGTCGATGTTCCTCAGGTTGCCCGGGTCGAGTTGCAGATCGCCGTTCGCGTCCGGCGTGGGGTCGGGGAAATCGATGCCCTGGCCGCGCATGCACGACGCGAGGTCCAGCAACGCCTGATTGCGGTCCACCGAGGCCACCGTGGTCGCCACGGTGCCGGCGCCGTCATCGGCCCTCGCGACGCCGGCCCCCTGGTCATCGTCGGAACCGCACCCGGCGAGCGCCGTCGCCGAGATGAGGAGGGCGGTGAGGCATCCCGCTGCCAGCAGGCGCTGTCGCAGACTGATGTGCGGCATGAGGCTCCCATCGATCGGTTGGCCGTCCCATGGACCGGCGCCGGGTGGCGCCGGCCATGGGACAGTTCTGACCGAGGGCCCTGTGGAACCCCTGTGGCGAGCCTTGGAAACGCCTGAGCGCGGTCAGGCCAGCGCGTTGAACCCGAAGCTGCGCTGGAGGAGGTCGGTGAACGCCCGGGCGTCGACACCCGACTCCGCGCGGACCTGATTCCGGTCCTCACCCTGCATCAACCGGTCCAGCAGGCTCGCGATGTCATCCCCGCCGCCGAGGCCCTGAAGGCCCTGGAGCATCTGTGCCTTCATCTGCTCCATGTTCGGAGGCCGCAGCCCCTCCGAGTCGATGAGCTGGTTCACCATGCCCGCGGGGGGAGTCATGCCGCCCGGGGCGTTCACCGAGATCATCTCGGTCAGCTCCGCGCGACCGACGCCCTTGGCGCGGGCGACCTCGGCGAGGCTCGCCCCGCCGTTGAGCTGCGACGCGAGCTCATCCGCCGAGATTCCGAGCCCCTGCGCCACCGTGTCGATCATCTGGTCGCGCCTGGCCTGCATCTGCGACGGATCGAACGAGGGCATCCCCGCACCGCCGATTGCACCGATGTTCATGGCCGCCTCCGTGTTGGGTTCGCTTGCCGCTTCCGACATCGACTCCCCTCCACCCGGCCCGAGACAGGCGATCTTCATCCGCGGCGGTGAACGCCGTCCCCATCGCGGGCGAAGCCCGTGTGGACACCGCGCACGAAACGCAGGCGATCGCCGCGGTGGGGCGCGAAATGCGTCGAGCGCCGCGTGGTGCCGCATCGCCTACGGAACGGTGGCGGCCGTCTCGCGAGGGATGAAGCACCTGCACGTTCGTCCAGTTTTCGGCGAGTCAGGCCATTTGTATACAGCCGTGGTCGAACCCCACGGTCGGCCCGTTCTCACGCTCAAGGAGCGCCCATGTCGCATGTCTGCACGGGCCGCCGCGCCCGGCGCACCCTGTCCCTGATGGTGGCCGCCGCGGGCCTCGCGGCGGTCGCGCCGCAGTCCGCGTCCGCGGCCCCCTCCTGCACCGCATCCGAGGGCGTGCGCACCTGCGCATTCCCCGGGGGAGGCGTGGAGCGGTGGACGGTGCCCGCCGACATCGACGGACCGCTCACGGTCACCGGCCGCGGCGGCGCCGGAGCCGAGACCGCCGGGAGGTTCTTCGGTCCCTCGAACCCCGGCGGGCGGCCGGCGCAGGTCACGGCCCGGTTCCCGCTCACCTCGGGAACGGAGGTCGCGGTGTTCGTCGGGGGTACCGGCGGGCGGGCGCAACTGGACCAGGTCCTGCCCCCGACGACGGTGGTCGACCCCGCCGCGCTGCTGCTCAACGACCCCTCCAACACCTCGTACCCACTGCTGGTCGCCGGCGGCGGGGGCGGCGCCGGCCGGGGAGTGGTCCTTGCCCAGGACGACGGCGCGCTGTCGGAATACGCGAGCGGCGGCGGCGGGGGCGACGCGGGCCTGCCCGGAGGTCGCGCTGAAACGGGGACGCCGGGCCAGACGCGGTTCAACGTGGGCGGCGGCGGCGGCGGCACGGGCGCCTTCTCGGGCGTGCAGGGGACGGGCGACGTCCTCCAGTTGCGCGCGGCCGGCCTCGGGGGCGCGGCCGGCATCGACACCAGTGCAAACGACCCCTTCAGCATCCGCTGCAACGTCCTGCCGGGGACGCGTGGAGCGGACGGCTCGAACAGCCTTGGCGGTCCGGCGGCCGGCGGGGGAGGCAAGGGCGGCGACGGCTTCACCGGCGGCGGTGCGGGCGGCACCGGGGGGCAGGCCCCCGACTGCCAGACCACCTCCGGACGGTTGAACATCCCGGCGGGGCACGGGGGTGGCGGCGGCGGGTCGAGCTTCGTCGACTTCAGCGGCGCCCTCGTGACGGCGGAGCTCGCCAACCTGACCAACGGCGAGGCGGCGACGCTCTCGGTGAGTTACCGGATCCTGGGGCCGACCGCGACGATCGCCGCAGGAGGTGGCGGCGGAGACATCACCGTGTCCTTCGATGCCCCGGTGTCCGGTTTCGGAGCGCAGGACCTGCAGGTGACGTTGCCGGGCGGCCAGTCGGTGGGGCTCGGCACCCTCACCGGTGTGACCGTGATCGGCGACTCCCCCGGCACCTCGTTCACGGTGCGCGGTGTCGTGGCCGCGCTGCGGGCCGCCGGCTACAGCCTCACGGGCACCCACACCATCACGATCGCCGACACCGGGGCGCCGATCGAAACCGCCGATACGGCCCGCCTTCGCGGCAACGCGTCGTTCAGCTGGGATGTCCCGACCGTGTCGATCGTGGGGGCGCCCACCACGCCGGCGTTCACCCCGGCCGACGACGTCCGGATCGTTCCGTCCGCGGAGATCTCCGGGCTCGGTGTGGAGGACCTGCGCCTGCTGCGCGACGACGTCGTGGTGCCGCTCGACGGTGTGTCGGTGGACTTCGTGATCACGTTCACCGGGACCTACTACAGGGTCAACGGCCTCGGGGCGCTCACCGCGGCGCCGGGTGAGTACACCCTCACCGTGGACGCCACCGGGCTCACCGACACGCTCGGGAACCCGCTGCTGGGGGCACAGCGGGTGATCTGGCAGAACCGGCGCCTGCTGGCGACCCTGGACGTGCCGACGGCCCCGCAGACCACGGGCATCGACACGGTGCCGGTGCTGTTCACCCGGGCCGTGTCGGGCCTGGACGCCGGGGACTTCGCCCTGGTGCGGCGTGGTGTCTCGAGCGACGTGTGCGGTGACGGGTTCTGCCCGGCGGGCGCCGAGGTCGCCATCTCGGGAACCGTGACGGGAGCGGACACGAACTGGCAGCTGTCCGGCCTGGCCGAGGAGACGGCCGGTGAGGGGATCTACACCCTCACGCTGAACGACAACCTCGCCCCGGCGCCCCTTCGCGGCATCGCCGACGGCGTGAACGTGGAGGTGCCGGTGTCGGCGTCGTTCGTGGTGGACTTCGACGCGCCGACGGCGACCATCACCAGGAGCGCCGACCCGCCGGTGGGGGCCGACGACATCGTGTCGGTCCGGTTCAGCGAGCCCGTGAACGGCTTCGACATCTCCGATGTGACGCTCACCCGGAACGGCACCCCGGTCGACCTGACCGACATCGTCGGCTTCAACCCGATCCGGGAGCTGAACATCCTCAACACCACCGGGGTCCTCACCCCGGAGGGCACCTACGTCCTGACCGTCGCCCCGGGTGGGATCACCGACCAGCGCGCCGGCCGGGCGTTCGCCGGGGCGACCTCCACCTGGACGGTGAACCGTGCGCCCAGCGGGAGCTTCGGGACGCTCTCGCCCACCGACACGGCGGCCGCGGGCCGCACCACCCCGGTGAGCTCGGTGCCGGTCACCTTCACCGAGGAGGTGGTCGGGTTCGACGCCACCGACCTCTCCCTCACCCGCGACGGGCAGCCGGTGCCGCTCACCGGCGTGACGGTGTCGGGCAGCGGGACCACCTACACGGTGTCGGGGCTCGGCTCGGCGACGGTGCTTCCCGGCGCCTACGTGCTCTCGATCGCCGCCGGGTCAGGTATCCGTGACCTGTCGTTCACGGACCTGTCGGGCACCCCGTCGGTGTCGTGGACGATGCAGAACATCACCCCGACCCTTCGGCCCCAGAACTCCCTGGCGGTCGCCGAGGGCAACCCGCCGGCGGGCGGAACCCTCTCGTTCCCGATCACCCTGGACCGCCCCGCCACCGCGGACGTCACGGTCAGCTGGGGCACCACCACCGGCGGCACCGCGACCGCGGGCACGGACTTCCGGACCACGACCGGCACCGCCCGGATCCCCGCCGGGGCGACCGGCACCACGGTCACCGTCCCGGTGATCGCCGACACCCTGGACGAGCCGGACGAGACCGTGCAGATCCGGGTGACCGGTGTGACCGGCGGGGCGGTGCTCGGATCGACGGCGACGGCGACGGGCACGATCACCGACGACGACCCCACCCCCACCCTGTCGGTGGGCGACGTGCGGACCCTGGAGGGCCGCAACGGGCGGAGGACGGTCCAGGTCCCCGTGACGATCGCGACGCCCGGGACCAACCGGGTCACCATCGTCTGGAGCACCCGTAACGGCACCGCCACGGCGGGCAGCGATTACCGGCGCCGGACGGCCGAGACGCTCACGATCCCCGCCGGGGCGACCAGCGCGACCCTGAGCGTGCAGATCGAGGGCGACCGCACCCGCGAGCCCGACGAGACCTTCGAGGTCGTCATCGGACAGGTCCGCGGCGGCGCCATCGCCGACGGCACCGGGATCGTCACCATCGTCAACGACGACTGACCTGGGACGCGGGGGGGGCGCGACGCGCCCCACCCGCACCACCCTCACGGGCTCGCCGGGTCGCCCCGGCCGGCCGTTTACGCGGTTCCCGATGCCTCCGCGGCGAGGCCGGGCGAGCGTTCCTCGAGCGCGCGCCGCCATGCCTCCGGCTCCCGCACGAACCAGGCGATCGCGTCCGTGCCACCGGGCACGGAGTATCGGACGTGCAGCAGGTCCCGGCGGACCGCCTTCCCCAGGTGCGACCGGACGATCGAGACCTCCCGCACGTCCTCCAGCGGGATGGTGATCGTCCGGTCGGGGACGAGCATGTGGAACACCAGGCGGTCCTCGAGGAGCACCAGCCCGCCGTTGCCGCGCATCTGCGCCGGGCCCCGGGACTGCTCCCCGAAGAAGTTCGCCATGGTCTCCGAGCGGAGCATCTCGCCGGGGGCGTAGATGGCCGACAGCCGCCCGGTGACCGCCCGGTCGATGCGGCGCTCGATGCGCCCGGCGGCGATCATCACCAGCTTGAGGATCGCGAGCGCCAGGATCGCGGTCCCCGCCACGATGAGGATCACCAGCAGCACGGGCTCGGGAATGCCCACCTCAGCTCCTGTCGGCCGGGTTCGCCAGGGGGCTCAGCCGGTCTCGCCCCACACGGCGGCAGGATACGCCCCGGATCGCCGGCGATCCTCGCCCGCCGTGCCGGGTTGCGCCCCCGCAACCTCCCCGCCCCGCACATGGGGGATGCTGATGGCCGCCGTGTCGTCCACGCCGGGCTTCCATGAGGCCGGACCGAACGCCCGGACCCGGACGATCCCGGGCGGCGATCGGGCTTGCATCGTGAACACATGACACTATTGTCATGTCTTAGAGATCATGATTCTGCCCTCGTCGCCCACATGACCCCGGTGCTCACCGTCCTGGTCGCCATCGCGCTGGCCGCCCCGGCCGCGGCGGGCATCGTCGCGGCGCTGGGTGAGCGAGCCATCCTGCGCCGGCTCGCGGCGACCCTCGCCGTGGTGGGTGTGGCGGCCGCCGCGGCCCTGCTGGGGCGTGTCCTGACCTCGGATCCCGTCCGGCTCGGCGATGCCGACGCGCCGCTGGCCATCGTCGACCGGCTGTCGGCGGTCGTGCTGCTGCTGTCGGTCGGTCTCAGCGCCATCGTCCTCGGCTTCGCCGCCCGGTACCTGGACGGTGACCGCAGGCGCGCCGGCCTGCTGGTGGGCCTGGGCGCGGCCGCGACCGCCGCGGGGGCCACGGCGGTCGCCGGGACCCTGGCGTCGCTGACCGCCGCATGGATCGTGACCACGCTGGCCGTGATCTGGCTGCTGCGCGGGGCCGGCGCGGGGCGGGCCGCCGGGACGCTGCTGGCCGGAGACCTGGCGCTGCTCGCCGGGGTCGCCATCATCATCGACCGGGTCGGCGACGTCCCCGTCGACCGGTTCGGTGACGCCGCCGGCTCGCTCGACTCGGGCATCGGACTGGTGGCCGGGGCCCTGCTGGTCGCGGGCGCCGCGGTCCGCGCCGCCCAGCTCGGAGGCGGGGGATGGCTCATCCGGACCGTCGGCGCCCCCACCCCCGTCTCTGCGCTGCTGCACGCGGGCGTCGTGAACGCCGGCGGCTACCTGCTGATCCGGGCCACGCCCGGCATCCCCGGCGAGGCGCTGGTGCTGGCCGCGGTGGTCGGCGGGATCAGCGTCCTGGTCTGCGGCGCCGCGGTCCTCACGCGTCCGGACGTGAAGGGCGGCCTGGTCATGTCCACGCGCGCCCAGATGGGCTTCATGCTCCTGCAGATCGGCGCCGGGGCCCCCGCGGCTGCAGCAGTCCACCTGGTCGCCCACGGCTGCTTCAAGGCCACCCTGTTCCTGGCCAGCGGCGGCGCCATCGACGGCGTGCGCCGCACGCGCGACACGCCGCGCCCGCTGGGGGCCGGCACGCGCCCGGCGCTCACCGCGGCGCTGGTGATCCTGCCGGCGCTGGCCGTGCTGGCGGTGGTGGCGGTGGCCGGGAACCTCCTGGCGGCCACCGCGCTGCCGGTGGTGGTGGGCGCGACCCTGCTGGCGACCCGGGCGGGCAGCGGCCTGGTCGAGCGGGCCGCGGCGCTCACCACGGGCGGCGCCGCGGGCGCGGGCGCCGGCATCGCGGTGCTCACCCTGGCGTACGTGGGGTTCGTGGAGGGCGGCATCGCCGTCCTGTCGGATGCCGTGCCGGAGGCCGACCCCATGGTGGCGGCGACGGCGGTGATCGCCACGGTGGGGGCCTTGCTGGTGGTGCTCGCCGTGGTGCGGTCCCTGCCGGGCCCGCGCCGCCGGCTCGCCCCGGCCGCCGAAGCCCTCTACCCCACCGTCAGCTCCCTCGGCCGCCCCGAGCCGTTCCGGCTGCCGACCCGCCGGGTCACGCCCCTTCCGGGGGCCGGGGAGAACCGCCCGAAGCGGCAGCGGATCCGGGCCCAGGTGGCCCGGGCGGCCGACGTGGTGCCGCCGCTGTGGCCGCTGTCGACCTTCGTCGCCGTCAATCCCTTCGGGGGCTTCGACAACGAGCCGTTCGAGGACGGAATGCGCCGCGCCGCGGCCCTCTACGGCGCCGACATGATGCCCTCGGCACATCAGCTCGCCGAGGCGTGGCGCACCGGGCAGATCACCGGGGCCGACATCGATGCGGCGCTCGCGCGCGACCTGCCGGAGACGGCGGTGCCGTCGGACCTGCTGCGCGGCGTGATGCTCGCCGCGCTGGACACCCCCCGGCCCACGCCGGCGCCGGTGCGCTCACGCGCCGAGCGCCTCGCGCCGTCCGCGGCACGGATCGTCGACCGGGAGGTCGCCGATGTCGTGGCGTGCTGGCTCGACGACCGGGCCGGCTGGTCGCCCCCCGCCAGGGCGGCCGGCCTCTACGCGTCGTGGCGCCACACCGCGGCCCGCGACCGGCTGGCATGGCGTCTGGGCGTGCGGGGCCTGCGCCGGGCCGTCGCCGCGCTGCCGGACGATCCCGCCGAGGCGATCGACCTCGCGCTGGCGCGACTCGGTGTGCCCGACGGCGAACGGGACCTGGAGCTGCGCCGCCAGATGGCCCGCCTGCCGGGCACCACCGGATACCTGCGCTACCTCGCCACCCACTCCCGCGGCGGTCCGTCGATCGGTGTGATGGTGGAGCTGGCGGCCGTCCGGCTGAGCCTCGAGGCCCTGCTGGTTCCCGACGGCATGGGCCCGGACACGCCCCCCGAGGTGCCGGACACCACCGACCCGGTGGACCCGGGCGCCGTGCTGCGCCACGCCGGCCGCGCGGGCGAACCCGAGGCCGCCGAGGCCGCCCGTGCCGCCATCCCGCCGGAGCGCCGCGCGGCGCTCTGGCTCGGCGCGGCAGAGCAGGCGTTCCGGCGGCGGCTGCTGGCGCGTATCGACGCGCTCCCCGATGAGGGGCCGCCCCGGCCCGCGGCGCAGCTGGCGTTCTGCATCGATGTGCGCTCGGAGGGCATCCGGCGCCACCTGGAGGCCGCCGGCCCGTACGCCACGCTCGGGTTCGCCGGCTTCTTCGCCATCCCCATGCGGTTCCGGGCCCTCGAGGCGCCCGGCGCGACCGACGCGTGCCCGGTGATCCTGACGCCGCGCCACGAGATCTCGGAGGCGCCCGCCCCCGGCGAGGAGCACCGGGTCGCGCACCGCTCACGCAGGCTCCGCCTGCTGGCGGCGATCGAACACGCCGCGCACCGGGCGAAGGACGACCCGTCCAGCCCGTATCCGCTCGCTGAGGCGGCCGGGCTGCCGATGGTGGTGCTCGCCGCGCTGCGCACCTCGGCGCCCAGCGCCGCCGCCCGCATCGAGCGGTGGCTCGCGCGCCGGCTGGCTCCGCCGGCGCGCCTGGTGCCCGCCACCTCGCACCGGCCGGCACGCGAGGGCGACGAGATCACCATCGGGATGGGCGACGCCGAGCAGGTGTTCTGGGCCGAGGCGATGCTGAAGGCCATGGGCCTCGCGTCCGGCTTCGCCCGCCTCCTGGTGCTCGCCGGCCACGGCGGGACGGCCGCCAACAACCCGCACCGGGCGGGCCTGGACTGCGGCGCCTGCGGCGGGAACCCGGGCCTGCCGAACGCCCGGGTGGCGGCGGCGATCCTGAACCGGCCCGAGGTGCGGGCCGGGCTGCGCGAGCGCGGCCTCGACCTGCCGGACGACACCGTGGTCGTCTCCGCCCTTCACGACACCACGCTGGACCTCGTGACGCTCGACCTCGACGGCGTGCCCGCCACGCACATGGAGGACGCGCTGCGGCTGCAGGAGCACCTGCACGCCGCCGGGCGGGCCGCCGCCGCGGAGCGCGCGCTGGAGCTGCCGGGCGCCCCGCGCACCGCGGAGGCGGCGCCGGCGCACGTGCGGGCGCGGGCGGCCGACTGGGCGCAGATCCGGCCCGAGTGGGCGCTCGCCGGATGCGGCGCGATGGTCGTGGGCTCACGTGAGCTCACCCGCGGCCGCAACCTGGGGCGCCGTGTGTTCCTGCACTCCTACGACCAGGCGCTCGACCCGGACGACGCGGCCCTGGCGGTGATCCTCACCGGCCCCCTGGTGGTTGCAGTACTACGGGTCGACGGTGGCGCCCGATGTCTTCGGCTCGGGGTCGAAGACGCTGCACAACGTCACCGCCGGCATCGGGGTGCGCGTGGGCCCGGGAGGCGATATCCGCACCGGCCTGCCGGAGCAGTCGGTCCGGCACGGCGCACGCATCCAGCATCAGCCCCTGCGGCCGCTCGCGGTCGTCGACGCGCCCGTGGAGAAGGTGGAGCGGGTGATCTCCCGCCAAACCCAGCTCGATCGCCTCGTCCGCGGCCGCTGGGTGAGCATCGTGGCGCGGGACGGCACGGACGGACAGTGGTGTGAACGCATCGAGGACGGGACCTGGCAACCGATCGCGGCGAAGGCCGGGATCAAGGAGATGACAACATGAGCCACCGAGATGAGACCACCGAGGCCCGGCGCATGGCCGCCCACGACCTGGTGCGGATGGCCCGGGTCGAGATCGTGGCGCGCGGCAAGGATTCGGCGAGCGTCCAGGACATCCTGAGGTCGTCCGGCGTGACCGGCTGGACCGCGCTGTCGCAGGCCGGCGGCTTCGGGCACTCCGGCTACCACGAGGCCAGGCTCCTCTTCAACGACCATGACGCGCTGAGCCTGACCATCGCGATCATGCCCGACGAGCGGCTCGACCTGGTCCTCGCCGGACTGCGCGCGCTGTTCGAGGACCGCTCCGGAGTGTTCTTCGTGGCCGACACCTACGTGTCACGGCCCGAGTACTTCGCGTAGAACGACCCGCACGTCTGCCGGGACCGGGACCGGCAGACGTGATCCGCACGTCCGCGGCGGCAGGTCGCCGGTCAGCTCGACGCGACGACGAACGCGCACGCCGCCAGCAGCCCGCAGGCGGGTGTCATGACCATCCGCTCCGCGCGGCTCCGGGAGATGCCGTTCACCGCGATGCCGATGGCGAAGTACGCGGTGATGACCCACGCGGCCGCGTCCGCCGCCGGCGTGGCCGAATCGGCGGCGCGGAGGATGAGCACCACCGCGATGGCGGCGTACACGGGGACCGACAGGGCGCTGGCGATCCGCATGCGGCGGGGCAGCACCTCGTGCCGCCCGCCCCAGACGAGCCGTCCGTGGGGACGGCCGGCCGCCACCAGCACCTGGAGCACGCCCAGACCTGCCAGCAGCCCGGATGCGAGGACCGCGGCCGCCATCGCGCCCATCACCGCGACCGTCGCGAGGCCAGGTGCGCCTCCGCATTGGCGATGAGCCGGTCGAGCGCGGTCTGCAGCGCCACCAGATCGACGCCCGTCTCGAGCCCGTCCTCGGATCGCCCCAGTCCCTCCCATGCGTCCGAGAGCAGGCGCCGCCCGGCCGGGCTGAGCGTGACGAGCCGGGCCCGCCGGTTCGTGGGATCCGCGTCCACGTCGACCAGCCCATCGGCGGACAGCTCGGCGATCCGCTGGGTGACGGCCGCACGCGAGACGCCCAGCGCGCCCGCGATCGCGCTCTGACGCGCGGAACCCAGGGTATCGATGGTGACGAGGGCGGCGAAGGACGATGCGCCGATCCCGTGCGCGGGCCGCAGGTACGCGTCGGCGACGCGGTCCACGAGCGCCGTGGCCCGGTGCAACGCCAGCGCGAGCCGCCGGGAGTCGCCGGGATCGGATGGGGCCTCGGACACCGGGCGAAGTGTAAATCACTTAACATCACTTCGCGACTCCGCCTGCCACGCACTCCTGAACGCCGTTCTGTGACGGCACCCCCGGAGCCACCAACGCTCACCGCCCGCCGAGCGCGAGCAGCTCCTGGTGGGCGCCTCCCGCGGTCGCCGGCCGGGCTCCCCTGCTTGCCGGTCTCGGGGCCGATCCCCCAGCGCCGCTCCGGCGGCTCCGGGGGATCGGCTCCGGCACGCCCGGGACCCCCGGTCCGGCCGGACCGGGGCATCCCATCCGTCGCCCACGGGATGCGGCCCGGCTCGCCGGCCGGAAGGGTTGGGTGGCGGTCCGGCATGTGTTCGCACGTGCCCGGACGCGACACCGAAGGAGCGCGGGCCCCACAGCGCCTTCCGACTCCAAAGGAATCGCATGCCCAGAAACCTCACGCGCCTCCGGCCGTCACCCGCGCTCATCGTCGCCGGAGCCGCCATCGCACTCACCCTCGGCGGCGGCGCCGTCGCGGCGACCCTCATCACCGGGGCGCAGGTGAAGGACGAGTCCCTGACGGGCGCGGACGTCAAGAACGGCTCCCTCCAGGCCGCCGACCTGAGCGTGAAGGCGAGAGCCAGCATCGCCAGGGCCGCGTCGGGGCAGATCGCCGCAATCCCCGGAATCAAGGGTGACCTCGGCCCCACCGGCCCAGCGGGCGCGACGGGCCCCGCCGGGCCGGCCGGGCCCAAGGGCGACACGGGCGCCCCGGGCCCCATCACCGACCTGATCGTCGACGGCAGCATCCTCGGATCGCGGATCGAGGGCCCGTACGACTACTCCCCCATCCTGGTGGAGCCCGGAACCTGCACCAGCGCGAGCGTCGCCGGCAACGCGCTGGTGGGGCCGCTGAGCCTGCCGGTGGGCGCGAAGCTGAAGGGCGTCACGGTGACCTGGCTCGACGCCACGCCCGCCGGGAACGCGAACATCGGGCTGTGGAAGCGACCCGCCGGCGGCGGCCCCCTGCAGGGCGTCGCCGGGGTGGACACCTCGGGGTCCGGGGGCTTCGGCACCGGGACGGCCGCCATCGCCGGCGAGACCGTCGACCCGGGTGAGGCATTCCTGGTGCGGTACGTGGCGCCCGCTCCCACGAACCAGACGGGCTTCTGCAGCATGCAGCTCGATCTGGAATGACGCGCGATGGCGTGCCCGGGGCCTCGCGCCCCGGGCACGCCCGCCGGGTTTCGCGGGGTGGCGGGTACCCTCACCACGATGCGTGCCGCTGGTCTCATCGGGGTGGTCCTGGCGACCGCGTGTGCGGTCGCGGTGTTCCCGGCACCGGGAGCGGCGCGATCCGTGGTGCCGATGGAGCTCACCGTGGGCACGGATGCCGTGTGGGTGCTGGGACCGGGCACCGCGCTCACCCGCGTGGATGCGGCCGCCGGGACCGTCACCGCCCGGACCACCACGCCCCAGGAGGCCGGGGCGCGGACGCTCGCCGCCGACGGGGAGCATCTGTGGGTCCTCGGCGCCGGATGGCTGGGCCGCTACGACCAGCGCACGCTGGCGCCCCGCGGGGCATGGCGGGTGCCCGGGTCCATGCGCGACCTGGCCGTCACCCCCGGTGGGGTGTGGAGCGTGGCCGGCCGGCCCGGCCGGGTGGTGCGGGTGGTGCCCGGAGGGATCGCCGAGGTGCCGGCGCGGCAGACCGGCGTCGCGATGCTCACCGGCGGTGCGGGCCGCATGTACGCCCTTGCGGTGCGACGGCGTGACGGGCGCACGCGCTGCTACCTCAAGCGTCTCGACAACGCCACGGCCCGAGTGGTGGACGGCGAGCAGATCGGCTGCACGCCCTGGGACGTGGTCGCGGACGGCCGGTGGGTGTGGGCGCTCTACGGCGGTGGGCGGACCATCCTGCGCATGGACGGCCGCACGGTCCGGCCCGCCGGCCCCCCGGTGCGCGCCATCCCCGCCCCCATCGACGCCGCGGCCACCGGCGGGTCGCTGCTGGTGCTGGGCGACACCGCGCTGGGCCTGCGGCGGGTCGACCGGCGCCGCGCGATCCCGCTGGGCCCGGTCATCGAGATCTCGCCGCCGCCGACGGCCCTCGCCGGCGGCCCCGCGGGAGCGTGGGCCGCGACCGCCGCGGAGGGGGGCGTCCTGATGCGTCTCGCCGACGGCGCCCGGCAGCCCGACCTGCGGATCCCGCTGGGCTGAGCGCCGCATCGGACGGCCCCGCGCGCCATGATGGATCCAGGGGCGTCGTCGGGGGGATGCACATGCGGGTGGTGATCGTCGGTGGCGGCATGGCCGGCCTGGTGCTGGCCCGGGGGCTGATCCACCGCGGGGTGGCGCCGGTGGTGCTGGAGCGCATGCCGTCCACCGCAGTGGTGGAGGGGCCCATCATGCTGCCCTTCCAGGCCTACGACGCCCTGGAGGAGATCGGACTGCTGGAGCCGATCCGCGCGGCGGGGCGCGACGTGCCGCCCCACCGGGACGGCCTGCCGGTGGCGATCGGCGTGGGCCGCCGGTTGGTGCTGGATCACCTGCGAGAGGGTGTCGACATCCGCTGGGAGCATGAGGTGACCGGGCTCCTGCGCGACGGGGACCGGATCACCGGCGTGCGTGCGCGCGGACCCGAGGGCGAGCGGGAGATCCCCGCCCACATCGTGGTGGGCGCCGACGGCACGCACTCACGGGTGCGCGAGCTGGCCGGGATCGAGGCCGAGCTGACCGTCTCGGACACCGCCTTCGTGAGCTTCCGCAGCCCGGCCCGCTGCGAGGAGGCGTTCCTCATCGAGTTCACCAGCGACGGACGCCAGCTGACGCTGCTGGACTGGCCCGGCGGGAGCGCCGGCGGCTGGCAGATCGAGCGTCCGGAGGGAGGCCGCGATGCGGCCCTCGCCCCGGGCGTGGAGGCCTTCAAGCGCGCCTACCTGCGCCTGCTGCCCCGCGCCGCCGCCGCCGTGGAGCCCGTGACCGAGCTGACGTACCGGGAGGTCACCGAGGTGCGCTGCGACACGTGGTGGAGGCCCGGCCTGACGCTCGTCGGTGAGGCGCTGCACGCCATGAACCCGGAGGCCGGCATCGGCAGCGGCCTGGGGATGGCCGACGCCCAGGCGCTGGCGATCGCCGTGGGCCGACACCGCGACGACCCCGACCGTGCGCTGGCCGAGTACGAGCGCTGGCGTCGTCCGGCGGTGGCCCCGTACCTGGCCGTGGGCTCACAGGGCGTGCGCGTGGTGCGCGGCGGGGAGCTGCGCGACGAGGAGCGCTGGCCTCCGCCCGCCTGAGCGGGCGGAGGCGGCGGTCCGTCACGGGGTGGTGGTGGTCCCCATCTCCGACGACACGGGGATGTCGACGCAGGCCACGTAGTTCTCGAGGTTCTGCGCGGACTCGTGCACGTTGATGGCGTGCGGGGCGCTCTGGATGGTCTCCAGCGACGCCGGCACCATGGTCTCGGTCTCGTCGTTCGAGGCGTCCGCCAGCGGGAACTTGGGCGCGGGGTTCAGGTCGGCGCACGTGCCCTCGTGGACGTGGGCCGGATGCATCCCGGGGGCGCCCTCCAGGTCCACCGTGACCGTCGTCTGGTCGCCGTCACCGGTGAGCGTCACCTCGCCGGTCACGCCGGAGCCGTTCTGCTCCTGCAGATCCAGGGTGAGGTCCGCACCCTCGATCGCGTCCCGGGCGTCATCGGCGACGCTGCCCACCTGCTCGGTGGCCGTGTTCACCGCGCCCTCGACGCCGTCGTCGTCGTCACCGCAGGCCGCCATCCCGGCAGACATCGCCCCCACGCACAGGACGAGCGCCGCAAACCGTTGAAACCGCATCCAATTCCTCCAGGTCGAGTCCGGAGGCGGTACCCCCGGGGCTCCCCGGGAAACGCGGCGGCCGTCGGTCAGCGGCTGATGGAGGTCTCCATGCCGGATGCCACGGGCATCTCGGGGCGCGGGCGCTCGACCGGCGCCACCATGCGCACGGGCCGGCGGGGCATGAGCGAGCGGAACATGGCGCCGATGCGCTGGATGAGGCTGCGACGGCGGGTCTCGAGGGCCACGCCGCGAAGCGGGCCGGTGGTGATGCGGATGACGGTCATGCCCTGACCTTCTCCGGGCCGCCGCGCACTCCTGCCGGGGCGGGCGCCGCGGAACCTACGGGGCGTCCGCGGAGGACCCCTGATCCCGGCCATCGGTCACCGCCCGCCGCCCGGTGATCACCACCTCGTGCCCGGTCATCCGCAGGCCCAGCCGCCGTGCCGCCGTCGCGATGGCCCGCTCCAGGTCCGGATCGGTGAAGGGCTCGACCCTGCCGGAGGCCTCGTCCACGAAGTGGTGGTGGCGGGTGCCCGGCAGCGCGAGCTCATACCGGGACGTCCCATCCGGCAGGACGTGGCGGTGCAGCAGACCCAGACCGTGCAGCTCGTCCAGGATCCGGTAGAGCGATGCCTGGGAGCCGCCCCCGCCGTCACGGCGCAGGCGGTCCATGAGCTCCTGGACGCTCACGAGGCACTGCGCATCGCGGGCGAGGCACTCCATCACCCGTTCGCGCGCGGCGCCGGTCCGGAGCCCCGCCGCCGCGAGGCGCTCATGCGCGGTGGCCAGCCATCGGTCACGGAGCTGCGCGTCCACTCCCGGGAGGATACCGCACTCCCGAGAGTGGTTCTCATCATCACCCCACGCCGTCAGGCGGTCGAGAGGGCCCCGTGGTCGTCGCAGTGGTCGCCGTGCGGGTGGTGCAGGTGCCCGTCCACCAGGTAGTCGACATGGTCGCCGTGGGGCACCGGCTCGTGGCCGCACCCCTCGCCGTGGACGTGTCCCGGCTCGTGCCCGGCGCACCGGTGGTCCGGTGTGCACGCGTCGGGGTTGGCGTCCCCCACCTCGATGACGTGCTCGTCCACATGGTCACCGTGCGGGTGGTGCAGGTGGCCGTCGTGGAGGTAGTCGACATGGTCGCCATGCCGGATGGCCGTGTGGCCGCAGCCCGGCGCGTGGCGGTGCTCGTGCCCCTCATGGATGACGTGCTCGTGTGCGCTCATGGGGCGAGTCTGCCGTGCGCGGTCCGGGGCGCCCAGCACCTGGGAATGCGAAGCGTTCCCAGGTGCTGGATGCCGACGGCGTCAGGGCGGGGGCTACGGAGTGGAGCGGGCCGGCACGTCCACCTCGGCTCCCCCGGGGCCCGGCTCGATCGGCAGCGGCTCCGGAACCCCGACACCGGGATCGGGGAAGTCGACGCAGGTGATGTCGTCGGGGTCGAGGCCCGCCATCGACGCGAGCGCCGCCCGCAGACCGTCCACCTGCGCCCGCGTCGTGTACTCGCCGCCCACGGTGCCGTACGCGCTCGCCCCGTCGGGGACCGGGCTTCCCGGGGCGGGACGCAACTCGGCGCTGCACGACCCGATCGGCGGGACCCAGTAGTTGCACTGGATCTCCGTCGCCGGCCGGCCGCTCACCCGGGCCACGGCGGCACGGATCCGGTCCTCGTCACCGCGCGCCCGGTACTCACCGCTCACACCCGCCGTGATCGTGGCGCCCTTCGGCAGTCGCACCCCGGGGGTCCACTGCACCTGGCAGGTCCCGGATCCCGCCGGTTCGGTGGCCGGGGCCGAGCTCTGGGTCTCGGCCGCCTTTGCGGCGTCCTCCGCCACGGCCGGTTCCGCTGCGCCGTCGTAGCAGTCGACCGACTTCGCCGGCACGCCCGCGACCCCGGCGACGGCGTCCCGGACCGCGGTCCCATTCGTCGCCCGGAGGTAGGTGCCATTGACCCACCGATGCACCGTCGCTCCGGTCGGGAGGCCATCCACGGCCACGGCCCCCCCGGCGCTGCACGAGCCGATGGGCGCGGGCAGCACGGACACCGCGTCCGACCGCTCCGGGGCCGCGGAGAGGACGACCGAATCGCCCGCGCCACGGGTCGAGACGTCCGCCGTGGCGTTGCCGTTCGCCTGTGGCGGTGCGGGGGACGTGCCGCCATTCCCACCGGCGACCGCGACGGCGACGCCGAGGCCAAGGACGAGGGCGGTTGCGGCAACCGGGCGAAGCGCGGCGAGCGGGTCCATGTCTGCTCCCTGGAGGAATATCGGAACAACCACTCTCCGCCGCCGCCCTCCCAACCGTCACAGGCCGGTCGGCGCGATGGCGGGGCCACTTCGGCGACCCTCGTGGGGCCATCACCGAGGTCGTACGCGTGGTCGGCGGGCGCCGTGCGGCTGCGCCGGGTGGGACGCCACATGAGAGGCGGGGTCTGCGCAGGGCACCGCCGGCGCGGAGACCCTCCGCATGGTCTCCGCAGCCCATCCGGATCTCGTTCGGCGGTTCTGTCGCTCCAGGCGGCGCGGCGCTCAACTCTCCCCCGCGGACGGCCGAGTCGTGCGCGCACGGACCACCGGCGACCCGCGATCGCCGGAGCGGCCCGCTCACGTCCTGGAGGGGAACCATGCACGCACGACCGCCCCGGCGCGGCGCCCCACGCGCCCGCGCGCTGCTCGCCTCACTCGCCGCCGCGGCGGGCCTCGCCCTGGGCCTGGCCGCCCCCGCGGCGGCCGCGACGCTGGACACCGGCCTGGCCGAGTCCGAGGTCGTGCGCGGCCTGGTGAGCCCCACCGCCATGGCGCAGCTGCCGGACGGGCGGGTGCTGGTGGCCCAGCAGGGCGGCGCGCTGCGGGTGGTCAAGGACGGCGCGCTGCTGAGCACCCCGATGCTCTCGGTGCCGGTGAGCAGCAGCGGTGAGCGCGGGCTCATCGGCGTCGCCGTCGACCCGGCCTTCCCCACCCGGCCGTACGTGTACGTGCACTACACGCGCTCGGCCTCTCCGGTGCGCAACGTGGTGAGCCGCTTCACCGTGAGCGGTGACACCGTGGTCGCGGGCAGCGAGCAGGTCCTGTTCGAGCTGGAGCCCCTGACCTCCGCCACCAACCACAACGGCGGCGCGCTGGGCTTCGGCGGCGACGGGAAGCTGTACATCGCCGTCGGGGAGAACGCCCAGCCGTCGAAGGCCCAGCTGCTCGACAACCTGTTCGGGAAGATGCTCCGGATCGAGCCGGACGGCGGGGTCCCGGCCGACAACCCGTTCGCGGCCACCGCGACCGGCGCCAACCGCGCCATCTACGCGTACGGGCTGCGCAACCCGTTCACGTTCGCGGTGCAGCCGCGCACCGGACGCATCCTGGTGAACGACGTGGGACAGGCCAGCTGGGAGGAGATCGACGACCTCACGGCCGGCGCCAACTACGGCTGGCCGCTCAGCGAGGGCGCCACCACCACACCCGGGCAGACCACCCCGCTGCTGAGCTACTCCAGCTCGGCGGGCCCGGAGTGCGCCATCACCGGCGGGGCGTTCTACGACCCCGAGGTGCCCAGCTTCCCCGCCGGGTACGCGGGCGACTACCTGTACGCCGACTTCTGCGCCGGCTGGATCCGCCGCCTGGACCCCGCGACCGGCGCGGTCGCAGACCTCGGCACCGGGCTGGTGAGCGGGATCGTGGGACTGCTGGTGGAGCCCGGCGGCGACGTGCTCTACCTCACGCGGAACCTGGGCGGCTCGTCCTCCGACGGGCGGCTCATGCGCATCGCCAACACACTGGCCCCCACCGTGGCCACCCAGCCGCAGGACCTGGCCGTCACCGTGGGCGACACCGCCACATTCACGGTCGGTGCCGGCGGCACGGGTCCGTTCACCTTCCAGTGGCAGCGCGACGGCATCGACATCCCGGGACAGACGGCGGAGACCCTCACGCTGCCGGCGGTCACGGCGGGGGACGACGGCGCCCGCCTGCGGGTGCGGATCACCTCCCCCACCGGAAGCGTCGTCTCGCGCGCCGCGCTGCTGAGCGTGTCGGCCAACCGGGCGCCCACGGCCACCATCACCGCGCCGACGGCGACCACGACCTATGCCGGCGGTGACCGCATCGCGTACGCCGGCGTCGCGAGCGACCCCGAGGACGGCACGCTGCCCGGCTCGGCGGTCTCGTGGCGGGTCGACTTCCACCACGACACCCACCTCCACCCCTTCATCCCCGAGACCCCGGGCGCCCTGGCCGGGGAGTTCGTGATCCCCACCACCGGGGAGACCTCCACCGACGTCTGGTACCGCATCACCATGACCGTCCGCGACTCAGGCGGGCGAACCGCGAGCAGCGTCGTCGACGTGCGCCCGCGGACCGTGCGCCTCCAGCTGGCCACCCAGCCCGCCGGGCTGTCGGTGCTGGTGGACGGACAGCCGGTGGCGACGCCGGCGACCGTGGACAGCGTGGTGGGCATGGAGCGCTCCCTGGGACCGGTCTCGCCGCAGACGGCGCTCGGCACCGCCTGGCTGTTCACGGGCTGGGCGGACGGCGGGGCGGCGAACCGCGTCATCTCCACCCCGGCGGCCGACACCGCCTACACCGCCCGGTTCGCGGAGGCCGCCTGGCAGGAATCCGGCGGACAGGTGGTGCTGGAGGCCGAGCAGGCCGACGAGACCATCACCCGGGGCGGACGCTCCTGGAGCACCGCCATCTCACCCACCGGCTGGGCGGGGACCGGCGCGCTGGTGGTGACGCCCAACGCGGGCGCCACCATCAACACCGGCTACGCCACCACCAGCCCCCAGGCCAGGTACCGCATCCGGTTCACGACCACCGGCACCTACCAGGTGTGGGTGCGCGGGCGGGCACCCGGCACCAGCGACAACAGCATCCACATCGGCCTCGACGGGGCGGCGCCCGCCAGCGCGGATCGCCTGGAGCTCCCGACGCTGGGTGCGTGGGCGTGGAGCCGGTCGACCATGGACGGCGTGAACGCCACCATCACGGTCACCACACCCGGCATCCACACGCTGGAGGCGTGGATGCGCGAGGACGGCTTCCTCGTGGACCGCATCCTGCTCACCCGCAGCACCACGACGGTGCCCAGCGGGACCGGCCCGGCCGCGAGCCCCCGGGGGTCCGCGGCGGATCTGACACCGCCGGCGGTCACCGCACGCACGCCCACCCCGGACGCCACCGGCGTGGGTCTCACCGCGAACGTCGTGGTGACGTTCTCGGAGCCCATGGCGGCCGCGTCGGTGAGCGCATCCGGCGCCCGTCTGGTGCGCGCCTCCGACGGCGCGGAGGTGTCGGCCGCACGCACGCTGAGCGCCGACGGCCGCACGCTCACCATCGACCCCGCCTCCGCCCTGGACGGGTCGGCGACGTACCGGGTGGACCTGGGCCCCGCGCTCACGGACGCCGCCGGCAATCCGCTGACCGCGGTGAGCTGGGTGTTCACCACCGCCGCGACCCCGCCCCCGGTGGTCGCCTGGCAGGAGTCGGGCGGTCAGGTGGTGATCGAGGCAGAGCAGCCGGACGAGACCATCGCCCGCGGCGGGCGGTCCTGGGGGCCGGTGACCTCTCCCACCGGCTGGGTCGGCAGCGGCGCGCTGCTGATCCCCAACACCGGCGGTTACTCGGACCCGGGCTACGTCACCGCGGCGCCCCAGGCGCGCTACCGCATCCGGTTCGCCACCACCGGGACCTACCAGGTGTGGATCCGGGGGCGGGCCCCCACCGGCAGCGACAACAGCCTGCACATCGGTCTCGACGGCGCCGCGGTGGCCAGCGCCGACCGGCTGCAGGTGACCACCTATGGCACCTGGCTGTGGAGCCGGAACACCATGGACGGGGTGAACGCCACCATCACGGTGGCCACCCCGGGGGTCCACACCCTGGAGGCGTGGATGCGCGAGGACGGCCTGCTGGTGGACCGCATCCTGCTCACCCGCAGCACCACGCTCGTGCCCAGCGGAACCGGCCCGGCCGCCAGCCCGCGCGTGTGAGACGCACCCGATGCCTCCGCCGGCACGCGGCGGAGGCATCGCGGTCCCCGGGCGCGTGACCGCCCACGCCAGCGTGCATATTCAGGGTGGCCCTCACACCCAGCGGAGCCGTGAATGGACGACGTCGACTACCTCATCCTCGGAGGCGGGACCGCCGGATGCATCCTGGCGGCCCGGTTGTCGGAGTCGGGCCACCACCGGGTGATGCTGGTGGAGGCCGGCGGTGCGCCGCGCAGCCCGTACATCCGCATCCCCGCCGGTTTCGGCCACCTGCTGCGCAGCCCGCACCACAACTGGGCGTACGAGTCGGAGCCGCATCCGGACACCGACGACCGCCCCATCCCCATCCCCAGCGGCCGCGGCCTGGGCGGCTCGGGGCTCATCAACGGGATGGTCTACGTGCGCGGGCAGGCGGCCGACTACGACGGCTGGGCCGGCGGCGGTGCCACCGGCTGGGGATGGGCGGATGTGGAGCCGTGGTTCCGGCGCATCGAGGACTACGCGCAGGGCGGCGCGGGACGCGGGCGCGGCGGGCCGGTCCATCTGACCCAGGTGCGGGAGCGCTTCCCCGTGGCCGACGCCTTCCTGGCCGCGGCCGCCGAGGACGGCGCGCCGATCGTGGAGGACTACAACCTCGACCAGCGCGGCTACGGCTACTACCAGGTCAACCAATACCGGGGCCGGCGCTGGAGCCCGTACGAGGCGTACCTGGCCCCCGCCCGCCGGCGCCCGAATCTGACCGTGCTGACCCATACCCAGGCCACCGGGCTCACGTTCGACGGGCGGCGCTGCACGGGCGCGCGGCTGCTGCGCCGCGGCACGCCCGGCGAGGTCCGCGCGCGCCGGGAGGTCATCCTGGCGGCCGGCGCGATCCGCTCGCCGCAGCTGCTGGAGCTGTCGGGGATCGGCCGCCCCGACGTGCTGGAACCCATCGGCGTCCCGGTGCGCCACGAGCTGCCCGGCGTGGGCGAGCACTACACCGACCACTACGCGCTGCGGGTCAACTGGCGCCTGCACGGGGTGCGCAGCCTGAATGAGTCCACGCGCGGCTGGCGGCTGGCGGCCGCGGTGGCCCGCTGGGCGTGGCGACGCGACGGCATCCTCACCCTGGGGCCGGCGCTGTGCCACGGGTTCGTGTCCACCGACCCGGCGGACGAACGGCCGGACACCCAGTTCCTGTTCATGCACGCCAGCTACGAGAACGCCGCGAAGCGGGTGCTCGACCGGCTGCCGGGCATGACGGTGGGGATCATCCAGCAGCGGCCGCGCTCCACCGGAACGATCCACGCGGCGTCCGCCGACCCGCTGGCCCCGCCGGCCATCACCCCGCGGTTCCTCAGCGACCCCGACGACCGCCGCCGCGTGGTGGCCGCCATCCGGATCGCCCGCCGGCTGGTGACCCGGCCCTCACTCGCCCCGCTGGTGGAGCGTGAGATGAACCCGGGTCCCGCCGCCGACGACGACGCGGCCCTGCTGGCGTGGGCCCGGGCGACCGGCCAGACGCTCTACCACCCGTGCGGGACGTGCCGCATGGGCACCGGGGACGACGCCGTGGTGGACCCGCGCCTGCGCGTGCGCGGCGTGGAGGGGCTGCGGGTGGCCGACGCCTCGGTGATGCCCACCATCACCTCGGGGAACATCCACGCCCCGGTGATCATGGTGGCCGAGCGGGCCGCGGAGATGATCCTGGCCGACGCCTGAGCGACCGACCCAGGCTCAGACGGGGGCGCCGGCCTCCACCATCTGGCACAGGACCGACGCCCCGGCCAGCTCACCCTCACGGCCGGCCTCGACGGCGGCGCGCATCGCCGCGGGCGCGGTGACGGTCTCGTCGTAGACCACGACCACGGACTGGTCGCCGGGGCGCAGGTAGTGCTGCTCCCCGAAGTCCGTGTACCGCGTCGCGCCGACCCCGATGAGCACCGTCTCCGGGCATCCGGCGTCGCGCAGCAGTTCACCCACGAACTCCAGCGGCGTGTCGTCGGAGCCGTGCTGGTGGTGCAGGCGGTCCACGATCCAGTCCAGCAGCAGCCCGCCCGCGTACGAGTAGCCCGCGGCGGGGCTGTCCACGCCGTACTCGTGCGCCACGCCGTCGCGGCGCAGGAAGCTGGCGATGCGCAGGGTGCGCAGGCCGCCGCCGGGTTCCAGGTCGGTCACCGGGAACAGCCGCGCCGCGACGCCCTTGGAGCACGGGCCCCAGTTCTTCTTGTGGCTGATCTTCTTCGCGCCGGGGCGGCGAATCGAGCAGTCGTTGAACGCCCCCGCCGCATACGGCGTCAGCCCGGTGACCTGCCCGGCCTCGTCGTAGGTGACGCGGCACAGCGCGCCCACCTCGGGCTCGATCTGGAGGTTCATCGCCCAGTCGGCCGACACGGGCTCGTGGAGCCGGTCGGTGGACAGCGGGAACGTCCCCAGGAACGTGTCGCTCCCGGGCGCGAACCACGGGAAGATCCCCTTGGGTGCGTCCGGCGCCGCGGTGACGCGCTCGAAGTCGACGGCCTCTCCCGCCTGCTCCAGGTGCCCGGCGAAGTTGCCGGCGACGCCGAACCCGAAGGCGCCGCGAAGGTCGTCGAGGTGGAGGTCGATCATCGGGCCGGGAATCTAGCGTCCCGGCCCGCCTGCCGGCGCTCCGGGGCCCGGCCCCGGCCCCACCTACGCCTGCGCCAGCCGGGTCAGCGCGCCGGCCAGCACGGCAACGCCCCTGGCGATCTGCTCCTCGGAGGTGAACTCGTCGGGCCGGTGGCTCACGCCGGCGCGGGAGGGCACGAACACCATCCCCGTGGGGCAGAGCTGCGCCATGAACACGGTGTCGTGGTACGCCCGGCTCACCATTCGCACGTTGCTCGCCCCCGCCTCGGCGCACGCGGCCTCCACGGCCTCGACCACCGCGGGGCCGGAGACCGACGGCGGGTCGCGGTTGAGGATCTCGCCCGAATGCCCCACGCCCAGCCGCTCGGCCTGGGCCCGCGCGAAGGCGCGGACGTGATCGACCAGCGCATCGCGGCGCGCCAGGTCGGTGTCGCGCATGTCGATCTCCATCACCACGCGGCGCGGGACGCTGTTGACCGCCCCGGGCTCCACGCGGATGAGCCCAACGGTGCCGACCGTGTCGGTGCTCCCGGTGCCGCGGGCGGCGCGGTCCACCTCCTGGATCACGGCGGCGGCCGCGACGAGGGGGTCGTGGCGGGCGGGCATGAGCAGCGCGCCCGCGTGGCCGCCGCCGCCGGTGAGCTCGACGCGCAGGGTGGCCGGCGCGGCGATGGCCGTGACCACGCCGATGTCCAGGCCCTGGCGCTCCAGCTCCGGGCCCTGCTCGATGTGCAGTTCCAGGAACGCGTGGTACGCCCCCGGCGCCAGGCGGGCGTCCATGGCGGCGCCGGTCATGCCGGCCCCCAGGCGCGCCTGCTCGAAGGTGCCGCCGTCGGCATCGCGCAGGCGCGCCAGGCCGGCCTCGTCGAGCACCCCGGACATCACGCGGCTGCCGATGCAGCCCAGCCCGAACCGGGTGGGCTCCTCCGAGGTGAACGCGATGAGCTCGATCGACCGGCGCGGGCGGATGCCCGCCGCCTGGAGGGCGCGCAGCGCCTCCAGCCCGCCCAGCACCCCCACCACGCCGTCGAACCGGCCGGCCTCCGGGATGGCGTCGGTGTGGGACCCGGTCGCCACGGCGGGCAGTGACGGGTCGGTGCCCTCCAGGCGGGCGAAGGTATTCCCCACCGCGTCCACGCGCACCGTGAGCCCCGCGTCGCGCAGGCGACGGTGCAGCCATTCCCTGCCCGCCATGTCGGTGGGCGTGAACAGGATGCGGGTGACCGAGGGGTACGGGTGGTCGGAGATCCGGGCCAGCTCCTCGATCTCCGCCGAGAGCCGCGCCGTGTCGACGGGGAGTGTCACCCGGCCTCCGACCCGTCGGCCAGCGGATCGCGGTTCCAGTCCTTGTAGATGAGGTACGACGCCCACCCGGTGCCGTACGCGCAGCACCACTGGGGGCAGAACGGCGCCATCCAGATCGCGTCGCCCTCGGTGACCGGGTACCAGCCGTCGGCCAGCCGGTAGACCAGGGACCCTTCCAGCACCAGCAGGCCGTGCTCCATCAGGTGGGTCTCCACGAACGGCAGCGCCGCGCCGGGCGCGAAGCTCATCGTGTTCACCGCCAGGTCCAGGCCGGGCTCCTCCGGCAGCAGCTGCTGGACGTGCACGTTCGGGTCGCCGTGCATGTGCTCGGCCGGCACCGCCGCCCGGCTGCCCACCACCACCCGCGGCTCGCCGGCGGGGTGCGGCACGTACGGCTTCTCGATGAGGCAGATCCGGGTGGCGCCCACGGCCGTGAGCGTCTGCGGCAGCCCGGCCGGCAGGTACGCGTACCCCTGCGACTCCAGCTCGTGCGTGGCGCCGTCGGCGTCGAGCCGCAGGTGCCCCTCCAGCACGAACACGAACCGGCCCACGCCGGGCGGCGGCGGCCCGCCGGTCGCGCCGTCGTCCATGCTCACCAGCGACATCGCGAACGCCGACAGCGGCGGGGCGGCCAGCACCACCCGGCGGCTGCCGGTCCATCCGGGCACCGGCCCCGGGACGTGACCGTCGGGCGCCAGCACCGCGTGGTCGAGCCGCACCACGCTGCGCGTCCGCGGCCCGCTCATCGACCGCCCGCCGCGGCGAGCGGTCGGCGCGTGCCGTGCCTGGGTGATGGGGCCCGCATGGTCCGGGCCCCCGAGCAACCGCCCGATACGGCGAGCATGTCCTCCCCTTTCCTCGTGTCGGCTGGCGGGGGCGAATGGTCCGATGCGATCCTGTCGCCGGGACCGCGGATGATGAGGTCGAACCTCGCGGCCAAGCGTATTCGCAGGGTGCCGCCACCGACCCTGGGCCCACCGGCCATGGTGCCGCGCGCCAGGTCTGGCCCTGGGTCCAGCTCGCGTCCGGCGCGGCGGCTGCGAGATTCGCCGGGATGCCGACCTCGCCGGATTCGTCTGGGACCGCGGACCGCCCGACGCGGGATCCCGCGGTGCCGGCGCCGCCGATGCCACCATCACACCCATCATCCTCCGGGGTCACGGAACTGCTCCGTGACCTCATCCGGGCCGCCTCGCCGAACCCCCCGGGCGACGAGCGGGCGGCGGCGCGGGTCATCCTGGGGTTCCTCGAGCGGATCCCGGACATCGAGATCGAGGACGCCGGCGTCGACCCGCTGCGGCCGATGATCGTCGCGCGGCTCCGCTGCGCCGCCCCGGGCCCCACCCTGCTGCTGAACGGGCACATGGACACGGTCCCCGACCCGTTCGGCGCCAAGGTCGCCGGTGGCCGCATGTTCGGCCGGGGTGCCAGCGACATGAAGTCCGGCCTCGCCGGGCTGGTCGTGGCCTTCGGGCGCATCGCCGAGCTGCGGGGCGAGCTGGCCGGCACCGTGGAGCTGCACGCGGTGCCCGACGAGGAGCCCGGCGGTCATCTGGGCACCGAGGCCCTGCTCCGGGCGGGCAGGATCGCCGGCGACTACGCGGTGGTCGCCGAACCGACCGGCCTCAGCGTCTTCCGCGCCCAGAAGGGCAACGTGTTCGCCGATGTCACGGTGCGGGGCCGTTCCGCGCACGGCAGCATGCCGTGGCACGGGGTGAACGCCGCCAGCCTGGCGGCGCGGCTGCTGGTGGACCTCGAGGATCGCCTGGGTCCCCTGCTGGCCGAGCGGAGCCACCCGCTCGTGGGCCCAAGGTCCCTCAACGTCGGCACGATCACCGCGGGCACCGCCACCAACGTCGTCCCCGACCGCTGCGTGCTGGGTGTGGACCGCCGGGTGCTGCCGGGGGAGTCCCCACGGGCCGCGCTGGAGGAGCTGGCCGCGTTCATCGGCGACCGCGGCACGGTGGAGGCCACCCACCTGGGCGCCCCGTTCGAGACCCCTGAGGATCACCCGCTGGTGGTCGCCGCGCAGGCCGCCGTCGCGGCCGTGCTGGGCGGGCCCCGCCCGTGCGGCGGCCTGGTGGGCAGCTCCGACGCGCGCTTCTACGCCGACGGCGCCGGCATCCCCACCATCCTGCTGGGGCCGGGCGCCATGGACCAGGCGCACGTGCCCGACGAGTCGGTGCCGCTGGAGGAGGCCGAGGCGAGCGTCCCCGTGTTCGTCGAGCTGGCGCGCAGGCTGCTGGTCGCCGGCTGATCGGGATCCTCGCCGTCCCGGTCCGGCGCGCCCCCGATGCGCACCGGCCCTCCCGGGCGGACGCTGGAGGTGTCCCGCACCCGGCCGGAGGAGGCACCATGCGGACACTCGTGGTCTACGAATCGATGTTCGGCAACACCCACCGCGTGGCGGAGCGCATCGCCGCGGGCCTCGCGGCCGCCGGTGAGGCGCGGGCGGTCCCGGTGGCCGAGGCCACCGACGAGGCGCTCGAGGGGATCGACCTGCTGGTGGTGGGCGGCCCCACCCACGTCCACGGGATGACCAGCGCCCGTTCGCGCCAGGCGGCGCACGACCAGGCCGTCCGCCCGGGAAGCGGCCTCACCATGGACCCAGACGCCGAGGGCCCGGGCCTGCGCGACTGGTTCGACCAGCGGCGGCTGCCCCACGCGTGCGCGGCGGCCGCGTTCGACACCCGCATGCACGGGGCCCCCGCGCTGACCGGCCGGGCCTCGAAGGGCATCGCGAAGCGGCTCGCGCGTCACGGCGCGCGTTTGGTGGCCGACCCGGAGAGCTTCATCGTGGACCGGGACAACCACCTGGACGACGGCGAGGCCGAGCGGGCCGGGGCCTGGGGCGCCTCGCTCGCGGAGGCGTGCCGGAGCGCGATGACGGAGGGACGCCATGGATGACGTGCGGCAGGTGATGGAGTCGGCCGCGGCCGGCGGCATGGGATCGCGGCTCGCCGCGGCGCTCGCCGACAAGGTCGGGAACCGGGCGGGGGTGCAGGCCATCTTCGGGGAGCCGGTGGAGCGGGACGGCGTGACCGTCATCCCCGTGGGCCGCCTGCGCTGGGGGTTCGGCGGCGGCGGCGGGACGGGCGGCCCGCCCGGCGAAACCCCCGGCGAGGGGTCGGGCGGCGGCGGGGGCGTCACGGTCTCGCCGGTCGGCTACATCGAGATCTCCGGCGGCACCGCGACGTTCCGGCGCGTGGCGCTGTCGGCCACGCCGGGCACCCTCATCGCGGCGGCGGTCGCGGTGCTCATCACGCTGCGCGGCATCCGCGGCCTCTTCCGCTGACACCGGGCGGGGCGGCGGTGTGCCGCCCCGCCCGCCTCAGCCGGCGCCCGGCTCCAGCAGCGCGCCGGTCTGCCCGACGGCCTGCCGCATGCCCTCCTCCATCTGCATCTCCAGGAGCAGGTCCATCGCCTCACGGGAGGGGAACGTGGAGGTGAGCGTCATCCGGGTGCCGCCGTCCTCCAGGGCGGCCAGCTCGACGCGGGCGAGCGTCACCGGCATCTCGGTGCTGGGGGTGCCGTCCGCGTCGGCGAAGCCGTCCTCGAACTCCAGCAGGTGGGGCGGATCGACGGTCAGGATGCGCCACCAGCCGCGGTACCGCTCACCGTCCGGGCCGGTCATGACGTAGGTGACGCGGCCGCCGGGACGCAGGTCGTGCTCCTCGACGGTGGCCGGGAAGGACGGCGGCCCCCACCAGCGCTCCAGGAGCCGCGGGTCCTCCCACAGCCGCCAGACACGGTCGATGGCCGACGGGTACTCGGCCGTGACCGTCATCGTCAGGTGATCGGGATCCGTGCGGACGCTGGTGACGCTCATGGCACTCCCTGGTTCGGCTCGTTGAGGATGCCGCCGGCTCAGCCCAGGCCGAGCAGCGTGCGCGCCGCCTCGATGGTGTCGAACGCCTGCGCGTCCGCCCGGGCGCGCTGCCCCTCGTCGACGGCGAACGGCTCGTCGCCCAGCAGCTCGGCGGTGAACTCCCGTCCCGCCCGCTCGCGCGCCATCCGCAGCCACGGCTCGGGAAGCGCCGAGGGCAGGTCCACGTCGAGCATGGTCGCCAGCTGCGACGCCCACAGCCGCGGGAGCAGGTCGATGTTGTAGCCGCCGCCGGTCACGATGAGCCACCGGCCGCCGGCCGCGTCGCGGGCGATGTCGCGCAGCAGCCCGTACATGCGCGGGAAGCCGGCGGTGCTCATCTGCAGGTGGGCCATGGGGTCGGCGTGATGCGGGTCGACACCGGTCATCATCACCACCACCTCCGGCGCGAAGCGGCGAACGGCCGGCCCGATGACCCGGTCGACGGCGGCCAGCACGGAGACGTCGCCCGCGAACGGCGGCAGCGGCACGTTCACCGAGGTCCCCTCGGCGGCGCCCACGCCGCGCTCCCCCAGGTGCCCGGTCCCCGGGTACAGGTAGCGCCCGCTCTCGTGCACCGAGCACGTGAGCACGCGCGGGTCCTCGTAGAAGATCCACTGCACGCCGTTGCCGTGATGGGCGTCCACGTCGATGTAGGCGATCCGCTCCGCGCCCCGGTCGAGCAGCGCCCGGATCGCCACGGCGGCGTCGTTGTAGACGCACATGCCGGTGGCGCGGTCGGCCATCGCGTGGTGCAGGCCGGCCGGCGCCGGGCAGAACGCCTGCCGGGCGCGGCCCTCCCAGATCTCCAGGGCGCCCGTGACCGCCGATCCGCACGCCGCCGCCGCGGCGTCGTGCATGCCGGTGTGGGCGATGGTGTCCCCATCGGCGAATCCCCACCGGCGCTCATCGGGATCGGCGGCCAGCGCCGGGTCGGCGTCGATGCGCCGCACGGCGGCGACGTACTCCGGGGTGTGGACCGCCAGGATCTCGGCATCGGTGGCGGAGCGCGGGTCGTGGCGGGTCACGTCGGGGTGGTCCAGCAGCCCGTACGCCTCCAGCAGGGCGATCCCCAGCTCGCGTCGCAGGCGGCGCTCGGTGTCGGCGCTGGGGTTGTGCGCCTGCAGGTGCGGGCCATACACGAAGGCGGTCGGCGTCATCGCCACAGGCTACCCCGCACCCGGGAACCGGACACGGACCGGGCGCCCCGCGAATCCCGCCGCAAACCGGGCGGAACGCTTGGTACGGCCTCGCTCCGGCCGATGGTCAGGCAGTGGCTCCCGTTGATCCGATGAACGAGTCCTGCCCGCACGCGGGCGTTGTCGGCGAGCGCGCGCTGCGCGCCCTGCTGGACCGCACGGGCGCGGTCGTCGTGGCGGTGGACCCGGACCTGCGCGTCACCTACGCGAACGGGCCGGCCGCCGCGGCCGCGGGCCGGCCCGCCGAGGACCTGCTCACCCTCCCGCTCCGCGACACCGGGATCTTCGGCACGGCGACGGATGCCGTGGAGGCGTTCGTCGGCCGCGCCCTGTCCCCGGGCGGCGAGACGAGCGCGCGGGTGGAGCGCCCGCGCGCGGGCGCCACCCCGGAGGTCCACGAGCTGCAGGCCGTCGTCGAGCGCGACCCGTCCGGCGTGGCGACCTCCGTCCTGGTGCAGGCTCGCGACGTCACGGACCGGCGGCGCGCCGAGCACGACGAGTTCCGGGCCCTCGCCGACAACTCACCCGACAACATCCTGCGCTACGACCTCGAGGGGCGGGTCACCTACAGCAACCGGGACTTCGAGCACCGCGTGCGCATCACCCCCGGCGGCACGCTGGGGCGCACCACGACCGAGCTGGCGGGCGACCGCTCCAGCGGAATCGCGGAGTACGAGCGGCTGCTGCAACGTGCCCTGCGCACCGGGGAACCGGGCGTGGTGGAGCTGCACGTGCACCACCCGGTCACCGGCGACGCCCGCGTGCACCAGGTGGCGATCGCACCGGAGCGCGACGGGTGCGGCGTGATCCGCGGCGCCATCGCCGTGGGCCGCGACGTGACCGAGGAGGTGCGCGTGCGGCAGGCGCTCACCGAGAAGGAGCGTGAGTTCCGCACCCTCGCCGAGAACGCCGGCGACCACATCGTCCGGTGGGACACCGGCCTGCGCATGCGGTACGTGAACCCGGCGATGCTGCGGCTGATGGCGATCCCGCCCGAGCGGGTGCTGGGCCGCACCACGCGCGAGCTGGCTCCGGACGACCGGTTCCAGGAGGTGGAGGACGCCATCCGGCGCGTGATCGCCAGCGGCGTGTCCACAACCATCGAGCTGCGCTTCAGGAACCCCGCGGACGACGTGGAGCAGGTCCACGAGATCCTGTTGGTCCCCGAACGCGACGACGATGAGCACGTGCGGAGCGTCCTGGGGATCGGGCGGGACGTGACCCACAAGATCGCGCAGATGGACGTCATCGAGTCGCTGCTGCGCACCGACTCGCTCACCAACCTCGCCAACCGGCAGGCGTTGCGCGAGCGTGCTCCCGGCATGTTCGCCGGTGCCAGCCGGCGCCGGATGCAGGTGGGCGTCATGGTGCTCGACCTCGACCGGTTCAAGTCGGTGAACGACGGCCTGGGTCACAGCGCCGGCGACGAGCTGCTGCGCGAGGTGGCGCGGCGACTCGGCGCCTGTCTGCGACCGGACGACCTGCTGGTGCGGCTGGGCGGCGACGAGTTCGTCATCGTGACCCCCGACATCCAGGACACGCCCGACGTCGCGGCAATCGCCGAGCGCCTCCACGCGGCACTCGCGGCGCCGCTCGAGCTGCGATCGCGCGCGGTGCCGGTGAGCGCAAGCATCGGGGTCGCGGTGTACCCCGGCGACGGCCTGGGGTTGGAGGAGCTCCTCGCCCACGCCGACAGCGCCATGTACCACGCCAAGCGCAGCGGGCGTGCGCGCACCGAGTACTACCGCGCCGAGCTCAGCGAGGCGGTGCGCCGGCGCCTGATGATCGAGGAGTCCCTGCGGGATGCCTGCGACGGCGCCGGACTGGAGCTGTACGCGCAGCCGCAGGTCGCGCTCGACGCCCCGCACACGCCGCTCGGCGCCGAGCTGCTGCTGCGGTGGAACCACCCGGAGCTGGGCTTCCTCACCCCCGACGCGTTCATCGGGATCGCGGAGGAGACCGGGATGATCATCCCCATCGGCCGCTGGGTGCTGGAGGAGGCCGCGCGACTGGCCGTACGGTGGAACGCCGGCCGCGACCGGCCCCTGTCCGTCGCGGTGAACGTCTCGACGCGCCAGTTCCACGACGACCTGCCGGCGGTGCTCGACGCGGTGCTCGCGCGCACCGGTTGCGAGTGCGCCTGGCTCGCGATCGAGATCACCGAGAGCGCCCTCCTGGAGGACTCGGCGGTGGTGCAGCGCACCCTTGACGCCTTCCGGTCGCGCGGGATCCGGGTCGCGCTGGACGACTTCGGAACGGGCTACAGCGCGCTCAACTACCTCGCCCGGTTCCCGGTCGACTGCCTCAAGATCGACCGCAGCTTCGTGGAGGGCATCGGCCGCAGCGAGCGCGACGACGAGCTGGTGAAGGCGTTCATCGCCATGGCGTCCGCGCTGCACCTCGGCGTCGTCGCGGAGGGGATCGAGACACGGGAACAGGCGGAGTTCCTCCTGGCCCACGGCTGCCCCACCGCCCAGGGGTATCTGTTCGGCCCGCCCATGACCATCCACCGCTTCGAGCAGCGGTTCCTGGGCGCCCCACCGGACGCGGCGGCACCCGGGATCCGGCGCGTCGCCGCACCGGATCAGCCATCCGCCCGGACCACGTCCGCCTGACGCCCGCATCGCCCGTGTCCGCGTCGTCCGCGGCGGCTGACACGCTCGGACGATGCGCATCGGCACATGGAACATGCAGGGCAGGTGGTCGCCGGCCCACGCCGCGCTCATCGCGGCGGCGGACTGCGAGGTGTGGCTGCTCACCGAGGTGCACCGCGACCTCGACCTGGGCGCCCCGCCCATGCGCTCCGAGGCGATGAAGGGGACCAAGGCCCGCGCCTGGGCGGCCGTGTGGTCGCGGCTGCCGATGGCCGAGGTCCCCGCCCCGCACCCCGCCGCCGCGGCGGCCCGCGCCGGCGACCTGCTCTTCGTGAGCTGCGTCCTGCCGTGGCGCGGCGCCCGCGACACCTGGCCCGGCGGGGGCGCGAACACCGCCGGGCGCACGCGGGAGGCGCTGGACGCGCTGCGTCCCCTGCTGCTCGAGGCGCCCGGCCGCACCGTGTGGGGCGGTGACTGGAACCACGCCCTGCACGAGCGGGAGCACACGGGCAGCATCGAGGGACGCACCGCGATCATGGCGCTGCTCGCCGAGGCCGCCATGACCGCCCCCACCCAGCACGCCCCGCACGCCCTGCCGGAGATCCTCAGCATCGACCACATCGCGGTGCCCGCGGCGTGGCGCCACCGCCCCGCCGAGCGCATCGTCGCCATCGGCGACGACGGCCGCCGGCTGAGCGACCACGACGCCTACGCGGTGGACGTCACGGTGCCCGAGCCGGCGCCCGCCGGCTGACGGCGCTCAGGCGGCCAGCCACCCCCCGTCGGCGGGGATGATCGCCCCGTTCACGCCGCTGGCCTCGTCGGAGGCCAGGAACAGCGCCAGGTCGGCGATCTCGAGCGGCTGCAGGGTCCGGGGGATGGCGGCGTAGTACGCCTGGCTGCGGGCGACGCCGGCCGGGTCCATCCTCGTGGCGTCCACGCTGGCCATGATGTTGGTCTCCACCGCCCCGGCGGCGATCGCATTGCAGCGGATCCCCTCGGTGCCGTACCGCCACGCGGTCTGGCGGGTCATGCCCACCAGCCCGTGCTTGGAGACCGTGTAGGCCAGGCCGGCGGCGCCGCCGCCCATCCCGGCCACCGAGGCCACGTTCACGATCGCGCCGCCGCCGGCGGCCAGCATCGCCGGGACCGCCACGCGCGTGAGGTACATGGGGCCGGTGAGGTTGATGCCGATCACGCGGTCCCACATGGCGTCGTCCATCTCGGCCGCGCCCTGGTCGAGGTCCATCACTCCCGCGTTGTTGACCAGCACGTCCAGCCGGCCATGGCGCCGCAGCGCCTCCGCGACGATGGCCTCCGCCTCGGTGCGGTCGGACACGTCGCCTCGCACGCCGGTGATCGTGCCGCCCGCGGCGGCGACCTCCGCGACGGTCTCGTCCAGCTGCGCCTGATGCCAGTCGGCGGCCACCACCAGCGCGCCCTCCGCGGCGAACCGCCCGGCCATCGACCGTCCCATCCCGGACCCCGCGCCGGTGATGACGGCGACCTTGCCCTGGAGCCGCATCGCGCACCTCCCTCATGCCTCGCGCCCGTGTGCCGGGCACCCGCATCCAGGCTATGCCGGCGCGCGTCCGGCGCCGACGGGGTCACCACGGAACCGGCGGGCGGGAAACCGGAACGGGGCCGCGGGTAGGTTCACCACGTGCCCAATCGCATCGCCCTCACCGGGGCCGCCCTCCTGGCGGCCGCCGTCGTGATCGCCATCCCGCGCGGCGGGGATGACGCCGCCGCCCAGGCCCCGGCCGCCGGCACCTGCGCCGCGGCGTCCCCCGCCGGAGCCGTCGCCAAGCCGCGGTTCCTGCGACGCATCAACGCGGGTGAGACCGGTTGGTTCGCCTCACCCAACCTGGTCGACCTCGACGGCGACGGCACGCTGGAGATCGTGGCGCCCATGTACTCCACGTTCGTCTTCGACGCGCGGGGACGGCAGCTCGGGAAGGGCACCGCCACCAAGGGACGGGTCTACGCGCCGGGTGTGGTGGCCGACCTGGACGGGGACGGGACCACGGAGATCGTGGTGGGCGGCAACGAGGGCACCGTCGCCGCCTACCGCCTGCGCGGCGGCGCCCTCCAGACCGCATGGACCGCCTCAACCGCCAGCGGCGGGCAGGCCCCCGAGGCGCGCGGCATGGCCGCGGCCGACCTGGACGGCGACGGCCGCACCGAGGTGGTCGTCACCACCACCAACACCGCGTCCGACGGCGCCCAGGTGTTCGTGTTCGATGCCGAGGGCGACCTGTACCGGCCCGCGGGCGCCGGCCCTGGCGCCTGGCCGCGGTACAACGCGAGCGACCGCGGCTTCAACGGCCAGGGCAACCAGGGGTACGGCGCGTACGGCCTGAACGTGGGGATCGGGAACCTCGACGACGATCCGCAGATGGAGATCGTCGTGACGTTCGACAACCACCAGATCAACGTCTTCAACCACGACGGGACCTCGGTGCTGGCGTCGCCGTGGTTCACCAACCGGCAGAGCGCGTTCGCCGGCCGCCGCATGGGCTGGGGGCAGTTCATCCGCTGGCTCTCCCCCGTCGTGGAGCGCAACCACCACCACCTGCACCGCGGGCCGTGGCCGCACCCGCGGCGCCAGACCTGGTTGCAGTGGACCGCGTCCCCGCCGTCGGTGGCCGACCTGAACCGCGACGGGCGCAACGAGGTGATCGGCCTCCCGAACACCGAGCGCAAGGAGCCGTACGAGACCCAGGCGTACGCGTTCATGGTGCTCGACGGCGCGCACGGCGACGGGTCCCGGTCCGCCCGGCGCCACCCCGGCTTCGTGAACCCGCCCCTCTCGCGCAAGCCCGCGGTCCGTGGCAGCGGTGACTGGTACCCGCCCAGCGGCATCCCGGCCCCCACCGTGGTGGACATCACCGGCGACGCCCGGCCCGAGATCGTGGCCTCGGTGCCCGACGGCGCGGTGTACGCCGTGGGTCCCACCGGCAGGAAGCTGTGGCGGTTCGACTACGCCCGCGGCGGGCGCCGCACCTTCGCCAGCGAGGTGGTCGCGGCCGACCTCAACCGCGACGGCCGTCGCGCAACGGCGGGCGGCTCATTGTGCTGTCCGGCGCCGGGAAGCGCCTCCACGAGATCCGCATCCCCCGCCAGGGCACCAACGGGAACGGCATCGGCATTCCCGCCGCCCCGTCCATCGCCGACATCGACGGCGACGGGAGACTGGAGATCGTGCTCACCTCATTCGACCACGGCCTGGACGTGTTCCGCGTTCCGGGTTCGGCGGCGAACTGCCTGCCGTGGCCGACCGGACGCGGTGGGCAGTTGCGTTCCGGAGCCGGACCCGCAACCGCGCCGTAGGCACTCGCCGGTAACGGCAGCACACGGCCCCGAATCCTGGCCCCCGGGCCAACGGTTGGCGGTTGTGTGAGGTTCCCGGGACACCGTAGGGTCGCCCGCATGCCACTTCGCCGCCCACGCGCAGTGTGGATCCCGCTTGCCCTGCTCGCGGTCGCGATCCCCGCCGTCGCCACCCAGCCCCTCGGTTCCGACACCCGTGTCTCCCGTGCAGGCACCGACGGCAGCACCGCCGCCGAGGCCACCGACCCCGCCATCGCCCACGACACCCGCAGCGGACGTTCGCTGGTGGTGTGGACGGCAGACGCCACCACCGACGGCGAGAACGAGATCTTCGGATCACTCGTCGACGCCCGGGGCGTGCCGCTGGGCGGTGAGTTCCGGATCTCCGACATGGGGGCCGACGGGGACACCGGGTTCGACGCGTTCAACCCGGCCGTCGCCTACAACAGCATCGCCGACGAGTACCTGGTGGTGTGGGACGGTGACGACAACACCGCGGCCCTGGTCAACAACGAGAACGAGGTCTTCGCCCAGCGGATCTCCGCCGCTGGGGCCGAGATCGGCGGCGACATCCGGATCTCGGAGATGGGCGCCGACGGGGACATCAACTTCGCGGCCTTCAACCCCTCGGTCGCCGTGGACACCAGGTCGAACCAGTACCTCATCGCCTGGCAGGGCGACGACAGCGTCGCGCCGCTCGTGGACGAGGAGGTCGAGGTCTTCGTGCAGCGGTTGTCCGCCACCGGCATCGAGGTGGGTGGCGACACGCGCATCTCCGACATGGGTCCCGACGGCAACACCGCGTTCGGGGCGTTCAGCCCCGCGGTCGCCTACAACGCCACCGCCGATGAGTACCTGGTGGCCTGGCACGGTGACGACAACACCGGCGCGCTGGTGGACAACGAGAACGAGATCTTCGTGCAGCGGCTCTCGTCCGGGGCCGTCGAGCTGGGCGGTGACACGCGGATCTCGGACATGGGCCCCGACGGCAACCCCGCGTTCGTCGCGACCTTCCCCGCGATCGCCTTCGACGCGACGGCGAACCAGTACCTGGTCTCATGGACCTCGGACGACAACACCGGGGCGCTCGTGGATGAGGAGTTCGAGATCTTCGCGCAGCGGCTCTCGGCCACGGGTGCCGAGCTCGGCGCCGACACACGCGTGTCGGACATGGGTCCCGATGGCAACACCGAGTTCGCGGCCCTGACCTCCGCCGTCGCCGCGAATGGCCCGGCCGGGGAGTTCCTGGTGGTGTGGGCCGGCGATGACAACACCGCGCCGTTGGTGGACAACGAGTTCGAGATCTTCGGGCAGCGCATCTCCACCGCCGGCGCCGACATCGGGGTGGACACTCGCCTCTCGGACATGGGCGCGGACGGCAACGCCCTGTTCGATGCGGACTCGCCCGCCGTCGTGCGCAGCACCACGGTGAACGAGTACCTGACCGTGTTCCGCGGCAACGACGGGGTCGCCCCGCTGGCGGCCGGCGAGGTCGAGATCTTCCTGCGGCGCGCCCTGGCCGGGAGCCCGCCCGTGGAGGCACCCGCGCCCGGGACGCCGCCGGTCAGGAAGGACTGCTCGGTGACCATCCTCGGCACGGCGCGCGGCGACGTCCGCACCGGCAACGCGCGCAGCAACCGCATCGACGGCCTGGGCGGCAACGACACCCTGCGCGGCCGCGGCGGCAACGACTGCCTGCTCGGACGCGGCGGTGACGACCGCCTGCTCGGCGACCCCGGCAACGACCTGCTGGTCGGCGGGCCCGACGACGACACCCTCGCAGGCGGCCCCGGCCGCGACCGCCTGCAGGGCGGCCCCGGCGCGGACATCCTCACCGGCGGCACCGGCACCGACACCCTCGCCGGCGGCCCGGGGTCGGACCTGATCAACGCCCGCGACGGGATCCGCGACATCATCACCTGCGGCGCCGGCGCCGACACCGCCAGCGTCGACCGCATCGACCGGGTCACCGGCACGGGGCCCAGGCTCAGCGCGTGACGGCCGAGGCCAGCACCACGCGGTCCTTACCGGCGCGCTTGGCCTCGTAGAGCGCGGCGTCGGCCTCGGCGATGAGGGCGGCGGCGGTCACCGGCTCCTCACCGGTGAGCGCGACGCCCACCGACGCGCTCACGCCCACGCGGGCGCCGGGGCCCGCGAAGACGCGCAGCGCGGCGATCTCGGTGCGCAGCCGCTCGGCGACGGCGCGGGCATCCTCGGGGGTGGCGTCGGCGAGCACCACCGCGAACTCCTCACCGCCGTAGCGCGCGGGACGGTCCTGGTCGCGGCACCGCTCCGACAGCAGCCGGCCGACGGCGGCCAGGACCCGGTCGCCCACCTGGTGGCCGTGGGTGTCGTTGACCGCCTTGAAGTCGTCCAGGTCGATCAGCACCAGCCCCACGGCGCCGGTGACCCGCAGCATGGCCGCGAGGTGCTCGTGGAAGCGCCGGTGGTTCCAGAGCCCCGTGAGGTGGTCGGTCTCGGCCTGGTACCGCAGGCGGCGGTGGGCATCTGCCGCCCGCAGCCCCGCCGAGAGCTGCCCGGCGAGGGTGAGCAGCCATTGGCGCTCGGCCGGGCTGAACGGCGCGCCGCGGCGGATGCACACCAGCGCGGTGGGCGTCGCGAGGCCCACCACCGGTGCGGCAACGCCCGCGCGATCGCCGTCCCGCATGGCAACCCCGCCGTTCTCGTGGACCGCACGGCGTCGCAGGGCGTCCACCAGGTCGGCATCGTCATCCGGGGGGTCGTCGCCCGGGGCGCCGGGGACGGTCGCGAGCGTCGCGTTGAGGCCCTCGCGGGCGGACACCGCCGCCAGTTCGACCAGCGCCGCGGGGTCGTGCAGGGTCCCCATCGCCGCGCCCACGCGGGCCAGCACCGCGTCGCTGCGCTCCCGCACCCGCTCCAGCGCGTCCAGGCGCGCGCGGCTCTGGCGCACCCGCCGGCGGCGCTCCCAATCGGCGACGCCCAGCAGCAGCACCACCGGCACCGTCAGCAGCGCCCATGCGAGATCGCCGGTGGTCATCGCGGCGACCGCCGCCAGCAGCCCCACCGGGAACAGCAGCCCGTCGACGATCTGCGACAGCCACAGGCCCCGTAGGTTGCGGCGCCACGGCCCCTCCTGGGGATCCCAGTGGCTGATCACGGTGTCGACGACCGCCTCCGCCGCGATCTGGGACGTGAACATGAGCAGGTACACCGGCCACTGCGCCAGGCCGGGCTCCGGCACGCCGACGACCGCCAGCACCAGCACCGGCCCCATCACGTGCCACGACGAGGCGAGGGCCGACAGCAACCGGTCCGCGGGCAGGTCGCCGCGCAGCAGCCCCACCAGGGCGCCCATGAGCATCATCGCCCCGACCGCAGCCGGAACCTGGCCCGGCGGCAGCAGCAGCAACAACGGCACCAGCGTGACCTGGGTGCCCAGGACCCAGCTCGCGCCGAACTCGAACCGCACCTGGGTGGCCAGCAGGTAGGCCAGGCACAGCAGCCCGGCCTCCCAGCCCGACGCGCGTCCCGGAGCGTCGATGAGCACCATGCACATGACCGCGGCCAGCAGGTACGCGCCGCTCGCGACGGCGAGCGCGGCCACCAGAGGGCGCTCGAACCGGCGGGGCTGCGGACGCCACACGGCATCGAGGTCGGTCACGGCGCCGTCGAGGGCCGCGAAGACCGACCGGGGCGTGCCCAGGATGTCGATGCCGGCGCGGATCGCGGGCATTATCACCGCATTCGCGCGAATCGCGAAAACGCGCGCACCCCGCGGGTCCCGGTGCGCCGACCGGTCACCGCGGGGCCGGCCGCGGCGCTAGGTGAAGATGATCTGGCCGCCGGCCGCCATCGCGTAGAAGTCGCCGACGGTGATGATGTCCTGGACCTGCTCCACGAAGTCGTCCTTGGAGAGCCCGAACATGTCGACCGAGGCCTGACAGGCGTACAGCCCCGCCCCGGTGTCCGCGATCATCTCGATGAACTCCGAGATGGGCGGGATGTCGAGGTCCTCCATCTTCTTCTGCATGAAGTGCGTCGCGAGGGCCGACATCCCGGGCAATCCCCCGAGCAGCGTCGGGATGTGCATGCCGGGGTTGCCCACCGTCGCGACCTTGATGTGGTCCACGCGCCGGCGCTGAACGGCGTCCATCCCGAAGAACGTGAAGAACAGGTTCGCCTCGATGCCCTCCGCGCGCGCTCCGTTGGCCATGATGAGGGCCGGGTAGATGCCCTCCAGGGAGCCCTTGGAGACGATGATCGAGACCTTGGAGATGGGCTCGGGCATCAGATGCACCCCTTCGGCTTGGGGATCCCGGCGATGCGGGCGGCGAGCTTGGCCGGGCCCTTGGGGAACAGCTCGTACAGCTCCTTCACGCTCACGCCCGACCCCTTGCCCAGGGCCCGCACGGCGGGGCCGGTGCCGGTGGTGAGGAATTGCTGCCGCACATGGTCGATCACCAGCCAGTGGCGGTCGGTGAGCGGGTCGATGCCCTCGGCCCGGGCGATCTCGGCGGCGATCTCCCGCGTCCACTGCTCGGGCTTCTCGAAGAAGCCCTCGTCGGTGAGATCGACGGCGACGCCGGCATAGGTGGCGGTGGTCATGGTGTCCCCCTCGGTGTGGGTCGTGGTCCCCGTCAGGTGACGTGGTGCCGCTTGCCGCGCTCCGGCATCCGGGCGCCCATGCCCGGGATGTCCCGGCCCGGCAGCAGCGTGTGCCAGTAGAACCACTGGAACATCAGCTTCCCCAGGTGGTTGAGCCGGCTCTCCTTGAGCAGCGGCAGCCCCACCGGGCCCGGGAAGTGCCCGGGCAGCGGCTCGGTCTCGTAGTTGAAGTCGATGAGCAGGGCCTTCTGGAAGCCCGTCTCGATGAAGCAGTTCGCGTGGCCGTCGTACCCGGCGTCCAATTCCTGTCCCCGGAGGTGGCGCACCACGTTCTCGGCGAGTACCTCGCCCTCGAAGTGCGTCACCGACCCGGCCTTCGACACCGGCAGGCTGGTGGCGTCGCCGATCGCGAACACGTTCGGGGCGACGGTGGACCGCAGCGTCGCGGGGTCGGTGGGCACGAAGCCCAGCTCGTCGCCCAGCCCGGGTGAGCGCCCGACGTACGCCGAGCCGTTGTGGACCGGGATGACGACCCCCAGGTCGAACGCCACCTCCCGGCCGTCGTAGGCGGCCAGCGTGCCGCCACCGGCATCCCGGTAGGTCACCTCGCCGGTGTTGAACTCGGTGACCATGTGGACGCCCTTCTCCTCCAGCAGCCCCGACAGGGCGGCGGAGGCCACGGGCTTGGTGAACGCGCCGTCCAGCGGCGTCACGAACGTGAGCTCCACCCGGTCGCGGATCCCGCGCTCCTGCAGGTACCAGTCCGCCAGGAAGCAGAACTCCAGCGGCGCGACCGGGCACTTGATCGGCAGGTCCACGAGGTTCACCACCAGGCGTCCGCCGTCGAAGGCCTCGAGGGCCGCGTGCAGTGCAACGGCGCCGTCCAGGTCGTAGAAGGTGAAGGCGTTGGTGCCCCAGCCGGGGCCGGTCAGGCCCTCGGTCTCCTCGGGGGCGAGCTCGGCGCCCGTCGCCACGATGAGCACGTCATACGGCTCCTCGTGGCCGTCGGCGAGCACCACGGTGTCGCGTCCCCGCTCCACGCGGTCGATTGCGCGCTCGATGTACCGGATGTTCCCCACCAGCTGGCGGGACCGGGGCCGGACGATGTCGTGCGCGTCGGCGAGCCCGAACGGCACGAACAGCAGGCCGGGCTGATAGACGTGCCGCTCGTCCTGGTCGATCACGGTGATCGTGGCCTCGGTGGTCTCGAGGCGACGGCGGAGCCGGTTGGCGGTGAGGGTGCCACCGGTTCCGGCACCCAGGATCACGATGCGGGCGGGCATGCGTCGCACCTCCCTTTCCCGCACAGGATCCGCCCGGGCCGGGGACGGGGTAACGGGGTCACCCCGGAACGGGCGGGCGGCTCGCCCGCAGGTGCGGGATGATGGGCACCCGGTTGGGCGCGCGCCGGCCCGGGTATCTGCCCTTCGGTCATCGCCCGGCGACGAGAGGACGTCCCAGATCGACATCCGCATCGCAGTGCGACTGGGCATCGACTTCGCCAGTCAGGGCCGCGCGCTGCTGAAGGTGATCGCCGGGCACTCGGACGACCAGGTGGTCCGTCACGAGGACATCGGCATCTGGGGCGCTCCGTACCGCACCGAGCTGCTCGGCGAGGACCGGGTGATCGTCATCGACGCCGACACCCCGCTGCAGGTGAGCCTCACCTACGACACGGTGGTGTCAGTGGAGCGCGCGCCGGGGCGCCCGCGGGTGATCCCGGACGCCCACTACACCCACGTGATGCACGGGGCGTGGCTCATCCCCAGCCGCTACTGCCCGTCCGACCTGCTCATGCCCACCGCAGAGGCGGTCTTCACCGACCGCATGGACCCGGAGCTGCTGGAGCACTGCCGGGAGTGGGTGGAGCGCACGCTCACCTACGTGCCCGGCTCCAGCGACGCCATGACCTCCGCGGACGAGACGCTGCTGAGCCGCCAGGGGATCTGCCGCGACTACGCGCACCTCATGATCTCCATGCTCCGTGCCCTCGGCATCCCCGCGCGCTTCGCGGCCTGTTACGGCCCCGGGGTGGAGCCGCAGGACTTCCACGCGGTGGTGGAGGCCCACGACGGGGAACGGTGGCGCCTGCTGGACCCCACGGGCATGACCACCCCGGAGGAGCTGGTGGTCATCGCCCGGGGCCGGGACGCCGCGGACGTCCCGTGGTGCCAGATCCAGAGCGGGCCCGCCGAGGTGGCGAGCCCGCAGGTCGAGGTGCGACGCGTGGGTGCAGCCGTCGCCTAGTGGCGGGCCGGGAGCACCCGGTCGAGCCACGAGGGCAGCCACCAGTTGCGGCGTCCCAGCACCGCCATGGTGGCGGGCAGCAGCACGGCCCGCACGATCGTGGCGTCGATCAGGATGGCCGCCGCCAGGCCCACACCCAGCTGCTTGAACTCCAGCAGCGACAGCGTCCCGAAGATCGCGAACACGCCGATCATCACGGCCGCGGCGCTGGTGACCACCCCGGCCGACGCCGTGACCCCGCGGGCCACCGCGAGGCGGGTGGGCACGCCGGCGTCATGTGCCTCGCCGATCCGGCTCACCACGAACACGTGGTAGTCCATCGACAGCCCGAACAGCACCACGAACATGAACAGCGGGAGCCAGTCCACCACGAACCCGGTCTGGGACGCCCCGATCAGGTCCGCGCCCAGGCCATGCTGGAACACCAGCACCACCAGGCCGTATGCGGCGCCCACCGAGAGCAGGTTCAGCAGCACGGCGGTGGCGGACACCACCACCGACCGGAACGCCACCACCAGCACCAGGAAGGTCACGCCCAGCACGAAGCCCATCACCAGCGGCAGCCGGGCGCGCATGGCGTCGGTGAAGTCGCCGGCGGTGGCGGTGGGGCCGGTCACGGCGGCCTCTGCCCCGGGCACCGCCGCCGCCATCGCCGGCGCCAGGTCCTCACGCAGCAGGTCGAGCGACCGCTCGGCCTCCGGGGTGGTGAAGTCCCCGGCATACGGCAGGTCCATCACCGCGGTGCGGGCGTCCGGCGCCACGTCCAGGGTCGCGGACCCGGCGTCCGCGAAGCGCCCGCTCGCGACGGCGTCGCGGCGCAGCGTGGCGGCCGCCGACGCGATCCGGTCGCGGTCCATCGGCGCCTCGGACCACACCACCACGGTGTGCGCGAAACCGGTCTGCGGGAAGGCGGCGGTGAGGGCGTCGTAGGTGGCCAGCTCCGGGATGGAGCGCGGCAGGCTGTCCGCGCCGGCCTCCCCCAGCTTCATGCCCGTGGCCGGCAGCGCCAGCAGGAGCAGCGCCGACCCGGCGATGGCGAGTGAGACCCTCGGGCGGGCCAGCACCACCCGCATGGCCGCGGGCCAGAACCGCTGCCGGCGGCCGGGGCGCGAGAGACGGTGCAGCAGCGGGATCCGCGGACGGTCGATGCGGTCCCCGATGAGCGACAGCAGGGCGGGAAGCACGGTGAGTGACCCCACCACGGCGACCGCCACGACGAGGATCGTCCCGATGGCCATCGACCCGAACACGGCGTTCCCGGACAGCAGCAGCCCCGACATGGCGACGACCACCGCCAGCCCCGACACCACCACGGCGCGGCCGCTGGTGGCGGCGGCGACGTCCAGCGCCGTCCTCCCGTCCGCGCCACGGGCGCGTTCCTCACGCACACGTCGCACGTAGAAGAGCGAGTAGTCCACGCCGACGGCCATGCCGATCAGCAGCACCACGCTGGCCACCGCGTCGCTCACGGGCAGCACCTGCGAGACCACCGCGGTGAGACCAAGGGCGGCGGCGACCGCGGACAGGGCCAGCAGCACCGGCACCCCGGCGGCGAACAGCGCACCGAAGGCGAGCAGCAGGATGCCGAGGGTCACCGGCAGGCTCAGCAGCTCGGCCCGGGCGAAGTCGGCGTCGATGCTGTCGTCCACCGCGCGCTCCACCGAGGCGTCGCCGACCTGCCCGATCAGCAGCCCCGGGTTCGCGGCGGCCACCCGCTCGGTGGCGGCCAGCACCGTCCGCACGCGCTCCGCGCCGAGCTCGGTGGCCCGCACCGGCGTGGCGCCGTCGGTGTCGAGGGTCAGGGGCAGCATCACGGCCCGGCGGTCCCGGGAGGTGACCGGATCGCCCACCGCCTCCACCTCGGCAAGCCGTCCGAACGCGTCGCGCAACTGCGCCACGGCCCGCTCCGCCCGGGCGGGCGGGACGACGCCACCGCCCGGTTCCCGGATCAGCACGCGCTCCTCGAGGGTGGCGGGGAACGCCGAGCGCTCCAGCGCCAGGTCCGCCCGCGCGGACTGCCCCGATCCGGCCTCCCCGTCGGTGAGCATCCGGGTGCCGGTTGTGCCGCCGGCCACCACGGCACCCGCGACCAGCACCAGCCACAGGACGATCGCGAGGGCCCGGTGACGGATCGACCAGGCGGCCAGGCGCCGCAGCGGATGGTGACGGTCCGCGCGCGGCGGCGGGGCGGATGGCGTTGGGGGCGGGGCGGTGACGGTCATGGCGGTGCTCCTTCGTCTGCCGCGTGGGACGGCGTTCGTGGACGCCGTCAACGATCCGTGGCGGAGCCGCCGCCGCCCATCCCGCCCGCCGCCGAACGCATGGTGGGGCTGGCACCACCATCGGGCCTCCCGCCAGCCGGGTCGTCGCGGCCCGGCTGCCCCACTAGCGTTCGGGGCGTGACACATCGTCTGCTCATCCGCCCGCTCCTCGAGCTGGGGTACTTCATCGCCGCGGTGGTGGTGGGCGCGGTGACCTTCACCGTGGTGGTGACGGGCATCTCCCTGAGCGTCGGCCTGCTCCCCCTCGCGCTGATCGGGCTGCCGATGTTCACGGTCACGGTGTGGGCGACCCACTGGGCCGTGGCCGCCGCCGGCCGGCTCACCCGCACGGCCCTTGGGGAGGACATCGCGCTGCGGCCGATGCCCCGCCCGGAGCACCCGGGCCTGTTCCGCGGCGCGCTCTCGCTGGCGAGGTCGGGCGCGGTGTGGAAGGAGATGGCGTTCGCATGGCTGCTGCTGCCGCTGGCGACGCTCGCGACCTCGGTCGTGCTGAGCCTCTGGTCGGCCGCCGTGGCGGGCATCCTGCTGCCGGCGTACATCGGCCGGCTGCCGGGCGACGGAGGCGTGGAGTGGCTGCACTGGGGCACCACCGCCGAGGCATGGGCCGGGGTGGGCGCCGGGCTGGTGCTGGCGGTGCTCGCGCGGCTCGCCGGCGGGGGGTTCGCGCGCCTGCACGTGGCGCTCACGCGGGGGCTGCTCTCACCGGGTGAGAACGAGCGGCTGCGGGCGCGCGTGAGCGACCTGCAGGAGACCCGCGCCCGCGTGGTGGACGCCGCCGACGCAGAGCGGCGGCGCATCGAGCGCGACCTGCACGACGGCGCCCAGCAGCACCTGGTGAGCCTGGCCATGAACCTGGGACGCGCGCGGACCAAGCTCGACGACGACCTGGAGGCCGCGCGGGAACTCATCGCGCGGGCACACGAGGAGGCCAAGGACTCCATCGCCGCCCTGCGCGACGTGGTGCGCGGCGTGCATCCGGCGGTGCTCACGGACCGCGGCCTGGACGCCGCGCTCTCGGCGCTCGCCGCGCGCTCGCCGGTGCCGGTGCGCCTGCGCGTGGATCTGGCGGAGCGGTGCGGGCCCACGGCCGAGGCCATCGCCTACTTCGTGGTGAGCGAGGCCCTCACCAACGCCGCCAAACATGCGGAGGCCAGGCACATCGAGGTGCACGTGGAACGCGAGGGCGACCGGCTGCTGGTGGCCGTGAGCGACGACGGCCGCGGCGGCGCCACCGACCCGCCGGGCGGTGGCCTGTCCGGTCTGCGCGACCGGGTCGCCGCGGTGGACGGCACGTTTCGCATCGACAGCCCCGCCGGCGCGGGGACCACCGTGAGCGTGGAGCTGCCATGCGCGTCGTGATCGCCGAGGACTCGGTCCTGCTGCGCGAGGGCCTGGTGCACCTGCTCGCCGACGCCGGCATCGAGGTGGTGGCCGCGGTGGCCGACGCCGACCTGCTGTTGCGGGCCGTGGACGAGCACCGCCCCGACCTCTGCATCGTCGACATCCGCATGCCCCCCACGCACACCGACGAGGGCGTGCGCGCGGCGATGGTGCTGCGCGCCCAGCATCCGGACGTCGCGATCCTGATGCTGAGCCAGTACGTGGAGGAGCGATACGCCACGGACCTCATCGCGTCCGGCACCACCGGCCTGGGCTACCTGCTGAAGGACCGGGTGGCCGACGTGACGGAGTTCGTGGAGGCCGTGCGGCGCGTGGGGGCCGGCGGCACCGCCCTCGATCCCGAGGTGGTGTCGCAGCTGCTGGTGCGCAGCAGGCGCACCGATCCACTGGAGGGGCTCACCCCACGGGAGACCGACGTGCTGCGCCTGATGGCCGAGGGCCGGTCGAACACCGGGATCGCGGCGGAGCTGGTGGTGACCGAGGGGGCCGTCGAGAAACACGTGCGGTCGATCTTCGGCAAGCTCGGCCTGCCCCCAGCAGAACAGGATCACCGGCGGGTGCTGGCGGTGCTGCGGTGGATCGAGGGCCCGTCATGACCGGCCGCGCCGTGGTGCGGGCGGGTCTGGTGCTGCTCGGGATCGCCGCGGTGGGCTGGGGTGCCGCCTCGGCGGCCACGACCCTGTCCAGCGACACCCGGATCATCAACGAGCGTCACACCGGCATCCGGACGGTTGAGGTGCATGCCGGCATGGGCGTGGTGGGCGTCACCGGCCGACCGGGAGCCACGGGCGTGGTGGTGCGGCAGCGGCAGCGCTGGCGGCTGCGCACCCCCCGCTTCTCGGCGCGCAGGGTGGGCGACCGGCTGGTGGTGCGCTCATCCTGCCCGTGGAACGTCGGCTGGCCGTGCGATGGTGCCCTGGATCTGACGGTGCCACCCGGCATCGCCGTGGACGTCCGCAGCGACGACGGCGAGGTGTTCCTTCAGGAGCTCACCGGGCCGGTGAGGGTCCGCAGCGGGGACGGCCCCATCTCGGCCACCGCGCTGCGCGGCGCCGACGTCGATCTCGCCGCCGGTGACGCCCCGGTTGAGGTCGCCTTCAGCACGGCCCCGCGGCGCATCAGGGCGGCGGCCGCGGACGGTGCGGTGGAGATCCGGGTGCCGCGCGACGGCCGCCCCTGGCGCGTGGACGGCACGACCGACGAGGCCCCCCGCGAGGTGGAGATCGCGGTGGACCCGTCGGCGGACCGCACCATCACGGCCGACACGGTGGACGGCCCGGTCCGCATCGCCTACGGGGACTGATCCCCGATCTCACCCGCGGACTGCCGCTCCCGCGCGGCGATGCCCCGCTCGTAGGCCATCCGGAACAGCGCCACCGCCTCCTGCGCGGCCGCGGGATCCGGCATCGGGACGCTCAGCCAGCCGGAGTCCGGCAGGATCCGGTGCGGCCGCGCCCGGCCGGCCGCCACCAGCTCCTCGCGGATGCGCTTGGGGAACGGCAGGTCCGCCACCGGCACCCCGCCCGGGTTCTCGTGGATGTGGCCGAGCTCCCGCCGGCCCAGCCGGTACTCCGTGCCCCCGAACCGGTGCGGGTGGGCGGTCACGCCGTCCCACCCCGCCACCGCGTCCACGATGTCCAGCACCTCGCGCGCCATCCCGCACCTCCGGAATCAGAACGACCGGAATCGAGGGTAGATGGTGGGGGCGCCTTGGGGCCCGACGGCCCCGTGCCGAGCCTCAGTCCCACACCTCCCGGGCGAAGGAGGTCGGCGAGCGGCCCGTGGCGGCCGCGAAGTCGCGGGTGAGGTGGGCGTGGTCGGCGTACCCGAGCTCCGCCGCCAGCGCGGCGACCGTCGGGGTGTCGCCGCGCTCCAGGCGCAGCGCCGCCTCCTGCAGCCGGAAGCGGCGGATCACCCACTTGGGCGGCGCGCCCACCTCGTCGCGGAACAGGCGCTGCAGCCCCCGCGGCCCCAGCGCGGCCACGCGGGACAGCCGATCGGTGGTCGTGATCGCCGGGTCGGCGGCGATTCGCGCCACCAGATCCGCGGCCCGGACGGTGTCCGGGTGCGGCGGCAGGGTCATCCGCGACGCCACCCACTCTTCCAGGACGGCGAGCCCATCCCGGTGGTCCGCCGGCCCCAGGAGCCGCTCGCCCAGGTCACCGCCGCACGGCACCACCGGGTCCAGCGGGAGGATCCGGTCGGTGAACCTGTTCACGGGGTGCCCCAGCAGGGCCCGCGCCGCCCCGGCACGCAGCTTCACCGCGCGCACCAGCCCGGCGCCGGCCAGCTCACGGCGCCACAGGCGGGTGCTGAGCCCGACGATGCGTCGCTCCTCGCCCTCGAACGCGATGTTCACGCACGGGTCCGCGAGCAGCTCAACGACGTGCGGCTCCTGACCGCGCAGGTCCCAGCGCGCCGCCCAGAAGCAGTCGACCACCGCCGCGAGCGCGGGCGGGGGAGCGAAGGTCCGGGACTCCACCCGCTCACCGCTGCGGCGCCCCGACACCAGGCCCCTCGGCCGCCCATGTCCGTCAGGTCGCGTTTCTTCAAGCCCGCACACGGAGACCAATCTAGGGTCCGATGCGGAGGTGACGCCAATGAGCATCCTGGTGAAGCACGTCAGCGAGATCCCCGCCTACGCGGGGGAGCACGCCATCCCGGGCATCCGGTTCCGGCCGGCGCGGCAGGGGATGGAGATCAGCGCCTGGGGGATGAACGTGATCGAGTTCGACCCCGGCACCGAGGGCTATCCGCAACACGACCATGCGCACGACGGGCAGGAGGAGCTGTACGTCGTGCTGGAGGGTTCGCTGGTGATGGAGGCCGAGGGGACCGAGCGGGTGCTGCGCAGCGGCGACATGGTCCGGGTGACCCCCGACGTGACGCGGCGGTTCATCACGCGGGACGAGGGCGCCACGCTGCTGGCGCTCGGCGGCACGCCCGGCGCGGCCTATGCGCCGGACGCCCGCATGGCCGGGTGAGCGCGGGCACCGGGCGGCGCGTCATCGCCGCCCGGTGCCCGCGGGGCTACGCGGCCGGTTCGATGACCACGACGGGGATCGTCCGCTCGGTCTTCGCCTGGTAGGCGTCGTAGTCCGGCCAGATGGCGGTCATCAGCGGCCACAGCTCCCGCCGCTCGCCCTCGTCCGCCGTGCGGGCACGGGCCTCCATCACCCGGTCGCCCACCTGGATGACCACCTCCGGGTCGGCGTCCAGGTTCACGTACCAGTCCGGATGCGAGGGCGCGCCGCCGTAGGAGGCGACCACCACGTACCCGTCGCCATGACGCCCGTAGATGAGCGCCGTGCGCCGCGCGGTTCCGCTGCGCTTGCCGCGGGTGGTGAGCAGCAGTGTCCGCACGCCGGGACGCCACTCGTGGCCGTCCACCCCGTTGCTGTCGACGTACTGCCCCACGTGGTCGGCGACCCATCCCTGCTCGGGGTCGACGGGCGTTGCTTCGATGAGGCGCGTCATGCGGTCCTCCCTGTCGCGGTGTCCATGCTGTGGGTACCCCCGCGGGCCCCGTTCAGCCGTTCGCTCGGTGGCCGCCGCGGGCCGCGACGACACGCCGTACCGGTGGATCTGGTGGCTTTTCGTCAGATCGGAAACCCGCAGTATTGTGCGCCCCGTGTCCAGTGCCCTTCGCACGCTCCCCGCGGCCATCGCCGCCGGGGTCCTCTTGGCGACCGCCCAGACCGCCGCGGCGGGCGAGCTCTCGGTGACGCTCTCCCCGCAGTACGTGGAGGGCCTCACCGGGTCCAACGGCTGGTACACGGTCGCCGTGACCGCGACCTACGTCTGCGAGCCCTCCGGGTCCGAGGTGGTCCTCATCTGCCCGCCCACCGAGGTCTTCCGCGACGGCACGGGGGCCGAGGTGACCGGCAATGACGATGACGACGACCGCGCGTCGGGTGAGATCGTCCGGACGGCGACCTTCCTGCGCAGCCGGGCCCGGACGCGCAGCGATGCGGTGACCCTCCGTGTGGGCGACGGTCCCCTGCGGGTCGACACCCAGCCCCCGCCCGTGCCGGTCATCGAGGCTCCGTCGCCCGGGGCACTCGCGGCCCCCGTGCTTCCCGGCACCGCCCTCACCGCCGTCTACTCCTGCTCCTTCGAGGGCGACGCGTCCGGCCCCGCCGACGATGACGCCTGCGTCGGCACGGTGCCGTCCGGGGCACGGCTGGACACCGGATCGGGGAACCGCGCCACCTGGGGGACGCGCGCCCTCACCGTCACGGCCACCGACGCCGCCGGGCACACCTCGCAGCGCACGCTCGAGTACCGCATCGCGGGCTCGGCGCCGGCCGTCGCGCCGCTCGCCCCCACCGGCTCCGGGAACGGGACCGGCAACGCCGACCGGCCGCCGCGCACCGCCAACGCCCGCCTCATGCGTCCGGCGGCAGGCGCCACGCTCCGCGGGACGCGGGTGCTGCGCTGGCGGGCGGCCCGCGGCGCGGCGCTCTACAACGTCCAGGTCTTCCGGGTCGCCGGGGACGGCTACCAGAAGGTCCTGTCCGCGTTCCCCCGGGCGAACCGTCTCGCGGTCGGCACCGACCGCCTGGCGGACGGCGAGCGCTACGTCTGGCGCGTGTGGCCCTACATGCGCCGGCTGGGTGATTACCGCCGCACCCCCGTCGGGATCAGCTGGTTCCAGACGCCGGCCGGGCGCTGAGCGGACCGCCGCGGCGTGTTTGGACCGTGAGCGCGACGGGTAGCTGAACGCTCGGGCTCCGCCCCCGGGTCGGGGGTTAACGTTCCGGCTCGACTATCGGTTCGAGCACGGGAGCACGAATGGTGCAACGGCGTGCGGTCGTCGGCCTCGCGGCCGCCGGCCTGCTGGTGGGGGGCGCGGCGCAGGGCGCCGCCGCCCAGAAGGTGCAGTTCCTGCAGGGGGAGCAGACGGTGGGCGTGAACCGCCCGGGCACGACCGTCCGAAGCGCGGTCACCGACCTGCTGAAGGGCCCCACCCCGGCCGAGAAGGCCGCGGGGATCCGGACCCAGATCCCGCCGAAGGTGCCGATCCTTGCGATCGCGGTCACCAACGGCATCGCGACCGTGGACCTGGGGTCGCGGTTCGCCGTGAACGCCAGCGCCGAACGCCTCAACGCCCGGCTCAGCCAGCTGGTGCTCACCGTGGACGCCGTCCCGGGGGTGCGCTCGGTGCGCGTGCGCATCGAGGGGGGCACGCCGTACGGCCTGTTCCCCGGCATCGACCTCACCCGCCCGGTCACCTCGGCCACCATCCGCACCCCGGATCTGCCGCCGCCGGTCGACCCGGGGCCGGGCACCGGCACCTCGACACCCAGCACCCTCGACCTGGAGCGCCGCCTGGCGGACCTGGGGTACCTGGACGCCGCGAAGGCCGACGGCGTCACCGACAACGCCACCAGCAACGCGGTGATCGCCTTCCAGAAGTGGCAGCGGCTGGGCCGCGACGGCGTCGCGGGCCCCCAGACGCTCGCCGCCCTCACCACCGCCGTGCGCCCCACCCCGCGGGCAACCGGTGAGGCGAAGCGCGTGGAGGTGCTGCTCGACCGGCAGGTGGCGCTCTACATCGAGAACAACGCGGTGGTGCGCACCCTCCACATCTCGTCCGGGCAGGCGGGCTACGCGACGCCCACCGGGGCGTACCGCATCACCCGCAAGTACCCGCGGGACTGGTCGGTGCCGTACAGCGTGTGGCTTCCCTGGGCGCAGTACTTCGTGGGCGGCGTCGCCTTCCACGAGGCCGCCAGCGTGCCGGTGACGCCCGCATCGCACGGCTGTGTCCGCATCCCCAATGGAGACGCGCAATGGCTCTACGACCGCACACCGGTGAACACGCAGGTCATCGTGCTGGGGACCTCGGCATGAGGCGCGCACTGAGCCTCGCGCTGGCCGCCGCCGGCCTGGCCGTGGTGGCCGCCCCCGCCGCAGCGCAGTCGCCGCCCACCCTGGTGCCCGGACAGCTGACGGTGGCGCTCAGCCTGCCCAGCCCGGGCCTGCAGGCTGGCGCGGTGCGCCCGGACGGCACCGTCAGCTACGCGCGCGGCCTGGAGATCGAGATGGTGCGCCGCATCGCCGGCCGGCTGGGCATCGCCGATGTGCGGTTCGTGAACGAGCCGTTCTTCTCGCGCCTGCTCACCGCCGGTGAGAAGCCGTGGGACATGGCCGTGGCCGGCGTCACCATCACCGCCGACCGCCGGCAGCGGGTGGGCTTCTCCCGCGCGTACCTCGACGCCGACCAGGGCGTGCTGGTGCGCAGGAACCTGGGCATCACTCCCCGCACGATCGCCGATCTGAAGCCGCTGCAGCTGTGCACCGAGCGCAACAGCACCGGCTACCGCGTCATCAGGACGGTCATCCGCCCCGCCAAGGCGCCCATCCAGGCCGGCAACGCACAGCGCCTGTTCGGCCTGCTGCAGAGCGCCCGCTGCGACGCCGCGGTCTACGACAGCCCCATCCTGGGCGCGGAGGTCGACGCGGTGCCCGACCGGTACGGCCCGCTCGTCGGGCGCCTCGTGACCGGCGAGAAGTACGGGGTGGTGTTCCCCAAGGCCAGCGCCGTCCTGCGGGGCCGCGTGGACGGCGCCATCAAGGCGCTGGTGTCGGACGGGACCATGCGCGCGCTCAGCACGACGTGGCTCAGCACCGACGTGCGGCGCCTGCCGGTCATTCCGGCCTCCTGACACCCATGTGAGGATCGTGACAAGGTGTGTGTACTCACGCGCCTTGTCACGATCGCATCAATGTGACATCCGCCGGGCGGCATCCTGAACGACCGCGCTGTGCGGGGACTTTTCCGTTCGTTGACCGAACGCCGATGCGTATTGACGCGTCCCCCTCACTTCACTACGCCCCCGGCGCGCACTACAGACGACCGCCCCGCTCCCGCCGGACCCCCTTGTTGTGTTGTGCGGGACGTCACATCATTCATTCCACTGGCGTCCGGGGCAGCGCATCACTCCTCGACAACCGCACATGTCATGAACGCATGTTTATGACGTGCACGTTGCCGTGCAGTGATACGCGGTCCCCGGCGTTGCGAATCGCGAAGGCCCGTCACGTCTGACACCCGGACCGCACACCCGGGTGATACCTCGACGTGCGTTCACATCGTCATGGAATGAAAGGATCGTCTCGCCAATGGCAGACATGTTCGCCGTGACCCAGATCCCCGGTGCCGAGACGGGTGAGATCCCGCCGTCGCCCGTTGACCGGGATGACCGCTCTGGGACATCGACACGCTTCCCCTGACCTACACGAACTCGCGTTGGTCGGCGTTCTTCTACCGCGCCGACGAGAAGCAGCTCCGGCGGGTCCTTCCCGACTGCCTGGAGCTCGAGGACGACATCGTCGAGTTCTGGTACGTCGACCACAACCACACCATGCTCGGCCCGTACGGCGAGATGGGTATCACGGTTGCCGCCTCCTTCAAGGGCGCGGACGGCAAGACCACCTACGGTGGGTACTACCCGTACATGTACCTCACGCAGGACGCCGCTGTGGACGCCGGCCGTGTGCTGGGCTTCCCCAAGAAGGAGGCGTTCATCCGCGTGCTGGAGCACGGCGGTAACCCGGACAACGGGTACGGCGTCTACGACGGCAAGAACTACCAGTTCGACTACTTCTCGTTCCTGATGATCCGGAACGGTTACGTCATTCACTCCGCGACCGGCAAGTACGACGACGCGGAGCTGTCGGCCCGTCCCGCCTTCTACGGCAACACGGACTACGGCCGTCTGAACATGAAGGTCGTCACCGCTCCCGACATCTCCTCGTCGGAGTGGCAGCTGGTGCACCTTCCGTCGCTGGTCGACAAGGGCCTGGCGACCGCCATGGGCCGTCCCGACACCGAGGGCACCCACCGGTTCCAGGTGAAGCCGGAGTCCATCCGCACCGCCTCGCCGCAGAGCATCGACTGGTTCATGCAGGCGACCCCGTACGACAACCTCGGCCACGAGCTTCCGGCCAAGGAGATGATCGGTCTCATGACCTTCAGCTTCGACCTGATCATCCCCGCCGGCGAGGTCCTCTGGACCGAGACCTACTACCGCGACGCCACGTGGGCGGGCGCTGCCAAGCCGTACCGGTTCGGCCTGCGTCACCGCTTCCCGAAGCCCGTCGGCCTCGGCGCGTAAGGAGAAATCGACGTGAGTCAGCATCTGAACGTCACGAGCGTTCCGTGGGTGGACTCGGGCGACGCCCCGCCCCTCCCGCTGGACCGCGACAAGCGGGACATCATCTCGCAGGGTGTCGCCGACCCGCTGGTCGACTACGACATCATCCCGCTCACCTACACGAACTCCCGCTGGTCGGCGTTCTTCTACCGCGCCGACGAGAAGGACCTCAAGCACGTGCTGCCGAAGGCCCTTCAGCTCGAGGACGACGTGGTGGAGTTCTGGTACGTCGACCACCTGCACACCGGTCTCGGCCCGTACGGCGAGATGGGCGTGACGGTGTCGGTGTCCTGCAAGGGCCAGGACGGGAACACCTACTACGGTGGGTACTACCCGTACATGTACCTCACGCAGGACGCGGCGGTGTTCGCCGGCCGTGAGCCCTTCGGTTTCCCGAAGAAGATCGCCTACATCGTCACCCAGCGGCTACGGCGGGTTCGGCAACGACTACTTCAACTTCACGATGGAGCGTCGCGGCTACCTCCTGCACACCGCAACCGGTCGGTACGACGACGCGGAGCTTCCGGCCAAGCCGGCGTTCTACGGGGACCCGAAGTACGGGCGCATGAACCTGCGCCTGGGCACCCACCCGTCGCTCAAGCAGACCAAGTGGGAGATCACCTACCTGCCGTCCGAGGTCACCAAGGCCACGGCGGCGGCGATGGGCCGTCCGGAGACCGAGGGTCAGCACCGGTTCCAGCTGAAGCCCGAGACCATCCGTACGGCGTCCGCCTCGGCCATCCGGTCGTGGGCGCTGCAGGCCAGCCCGTTCGACAACGTCGGCGCGATGCTGCCGGTCAAGGAGCTCATCGGTCTGATGAGCTACAACTTCGACCTCATCATCCCCGGCGCGCAGACGATCTGGTCGAACACGATCGAGCGCACCGACGAGGACATCGCGGACCTGCTGTTCGCGACGCCCTACCAGTACACGATGCGTCACCGGTTCCCGAAGCCCCCGGGCGTCTGAGCCAAACGGCGTAGCGCAGGAGAAGTTGAGACGGCGCCCCTCCGGGGCGCCGTCTTGCTTTTCACCCGTGGTCGAGGTCCGGGCTTCTTATGGCCGCCCAGCCTCGCGCAAGGTCTGGCGCTGAGATGCGTTCGGCGACGTTGGCCCCAGGAACCACGGCTTGCGCCTGCCTGCAACCAACCAGCTCGGCTCATCCATGAGCCGATTGCATTTGGCAGTCGTCCACCGGATTGGGTGCTCTGCGGCCGTCTGGGATCAGCGTTTGCAGGTGAGCTACCCGGCCAGCGCGCCAGGGGTGGAACCGCGCCGTCCCGGCGCGGCGACCCATCATGCGGTGCACCACCATCCGGGATGGCACGGCAGCCCTTGTGGACGGCGAGGAATGGATGAGGGCGACCCATGGATGGGGAGCACCGCTCAGTGGCAGCGCAGCCGTCAGGCGTTGTTCCTGGGGCCAACGCCCCCAGACGCGCACATGGGCAACGCTCGCGCGAGTCGACCAGGCGATGAGAAGCACCGTCTTTCGACCACAAACGAAAAGCAAACGGCGCCCTCCGGGCGCCGAAGCAACTACTGCACCACTCCAAGCCCGGATCACTCCAACAACGGATCACGCGACGCCCGAATCACGCAAAGCCCGGACCACGAACGGCGGCGAAACTCCAACGCAGGCCGTGGCAGCTAGGGTGACCCTGAGTCGAACGGGCCGTGACAAGCCATGGCTCTCGACGCAGACGATCGGGAAGGCGCGACATGGAACGGCGGACCCTCGGCCAGGATGGACCGGAGATCCCGGTGGTGGGCCTCGGAACGTGGCAGGTGCTGGACGTCGGGCCCGACGAGGCGCCGTTCCGGCACCGGGTCGTTGATGCGGCCCTCGCCGCGGGAGCGAACCTGTTCGACTCCTCCCCCATGTACGGGCGGGCCGAGCAGGTGCTCGCCGACGCCGTGCGGGACCGGCGGGACGAGGCGTTCGTGGCGACCAAGGTGTGGACGCCGGACGCCGCGGAGGGCCTCGCCCAGATCGACCGGTCGATGGAGTGGTTCGGGGGCCGCGTGGACTGCTTCCAGGTGCACAACCTGGTGGGCTGGCGGCTGCACCTGCCGCGGCTCCACGAGCTGCGCGACCAGGGGCGGATCGGGGTGATCGGCGCCACCCACTACTCCGACGCCGCGTTCGACGAGCTGGCGATGCTCATGCGCAGCGGGCAGATCGGGATGATCCAGATCCCCTACAACCCGCGCGAGCGGACCGTGGAGAAGGAGATCCTCCCGCTGGCCCAGGAGCTCGGGCTGGGCGTGCTGGTGATGCGCCCGTTCGGGGAGGGCTCCCTGCTGGCGAACCCCCCGCACCCGGAGACCCTGGAGCCGTTCCACGAGTTCGGCGTGAAGACCTGGCCGCAGATCCTGCTCAAGTGGGCGCTGTCGGACCCCCGCGTGACCGCGGTGATCCCCGCGACCTCGGTGCCCGATCGCATGACCGCGAACGCGAAGGCCGGCAGCGCGCCGTGGTTCGGCCCACGCGAGCGCCGGATGGTGGCGCAGCTGGCGGGCTGAGCGGAGCGCTCAGGCGCTACCGCACCAGCACCAGCTCGTCGCCGGCGTCGACCGCGGCGTCCTTCGGCGGGTTCAGGCGCGGCGCGGACGGCGGTTCACCGGCCCGGCGCGCCGGGCGCACGCCGATCGCGCACTCCCCCGCCGATGACGCCGCGACGATCGCGTCCGCGAAGGTCCCGCCCGCAGGCAGGTAGCGGGCCACCGGCGCGAGGGCGAGGTCCGATCCCCGGGCGCCGAAGAGCTCGTCGAACACCGGTGCCAGATCGGCGTTCTCGGCGACCTGGGCGATGGCCAGGCCCACCAGGCGCTCCGACACCAGGAAGTCGTCCGGGTTCGCGACCCTCGCCAGCCGGACGGCGCGCACGTCCATGAGCTCGGCGAGCACCGTGGCGGCGCCGTTCGGGTTCCCCGGCACGTCCAGCGACCGGCGCACCAGCACCAGCGACAGCAGGGTCCGGGCGTCCGCCTCGTCGGCGTCGATGCCGCGGCGGTGCGGCAGGAGGATCACGCGGTCCAGGCCCGGCTCCGCGACGGCGGCGGCGATCATCTCGCGGTCGGCGGTATCGCCCGGGGTCACCGACACGTCGATGTTGCGCAGCGTGTCCACCGCCGGCCAGTCGTCATCCCGCACCAGCTCGGGGTCGGCCACGATGCGCACGCGGGAACCGGGCGCCACCAGTGGGTCCAGCTCGGTGAGGATCGCCGGGCCCAGGCGGTTCCAGCCCAGCACCAGCGCGTTCAGGACCTCCGGGGTGATCGGCTCGGGCACCGGCCGCTCGCCCGCGGTCACGGCCGCCGGCGCGAGCGTGAAGCGGTCGTCGTCCTCGGCGATGGCGATGAGCCGGTCGCCGTCGGCGAGCGGGCGGTCTCCCGGCGGGTTGAGGTGGATGGCCCCCTCACCGTCCCGCACCCCCAGCACGGTCGCGTCGGAATAGGCCATCTGCGCATCCAGGAACGTTCGGCCCACCAGCGCGGGCTCCGGACGGAAGTAGATCTCGTCGCCGTCGAAGTCGAGCAGTTCCTGCACCACCTCGGCGAGGCCCGACTGGAAGCACACCTCCGCGGTGACCCGGGCGATCAGGTCGGTGCCGATGATCGTGCGCAGGCGGTCCCGGGTGACCGCGGCCAGCGCCTCGGCGTGACGCGCCTCCGACAGCTCCGCCACCACCGACAGCCGGGACAGGTCGGGGTCGATGCTCATGAGCGCCAGCACGGCCTTCACCGTCTGGGCGTCGCCGCCGGATTCCGGGTCGCACATGACGATCACCGAACGCGCGCCGAGCGGGTCCACCAGCGCCAGGTCGGCCGGGTCGGCCGGATCGCCGGTGCGGCACACCAGGCGCGTGGGGTTCCCCGCGGGGATGCGGTCCCGCAGCAGGTCCTCCATCTCCACCTTGTCGCGCCGGGACAGCACCACCACGGCGGCGTCGCGCAGGTTGGCGTTCGCCGAGGCGAGCTCCGAGAGCACCAGCGGCAGGCTGGGTGACCACCCCAGCACCAGCGTGTGCCCGGTCTCGATCACCCTGGAGCGCCCCTTGCGCAGCTCCTCCAGCCGCTGGTCGAGGGCGGTGGCGATGAGGCCGATCAGCGCGCTCACCAGGAACAGGCCGCCCAGGGTGATGATCAGCGACACGATCCGGAACGTCCAGCCGGTGTCGCCGGTGAAGGTCCCGGGGTCGAACGCCCGCCCCAGCGCCTCCCACATGCGCTCGCCGAACGACTGGTCCCCGCCCACCAGGAGGGCGTAGAGCGCCGCGCCGACCACCACCAGCACCGCCGCGGCGGCGGCCAGATAGGCGACCAGGGCGATCGCGCCCCGGGACATCGTGGTGTCGAACCGGTACCGGAGCCGTTCCCGGACGGATGGTCGCATGTGGTCCCTCGTGTCGGTGTCGTGCAGGAGCGCGGACGTGGCGGTCGCGCCGGTTCCATCGGCCCGCGGCGCCACGCTCATGAGCGGCCCGGGACGGTATCGCGGGCGGCGGCCGGACGGGATTCGGCCCCGCGGGAACGGGAACCCCTGTCGGGTGCGCGAGGCTCCCCCAGACCGGCCGCCCGCGGTGGTGCTCGACGTCGACGGCACGCTCGTTGACAGCGTCTACCAGCACACGATCGCCTGGCAGCGGGCGTTCGCCGCACATGGCATGGCGATCCCGGCATGGCGCCTGCACCGCCACGTGGGCATGGGCGGCGACCGCTTCGTCCCGGCCGTCGCCGGGGACCTCACCGAACGCCGGATCGGCGACGCGCTGCGCGACGCTCATGCCGCCGCGTTCGCCGAGCTGATCGACGAGGTGGTGCCGCTTCCCGGCGCGGCCGCCCTGCTACGGGAACTGGCGGCCCGCGGCCACGAAACGGTGCTCGCGAGCTCGGCGGAGCAGGATGAGGTGGAGCGCTACGTCGACATGCTCGAGGCGCGCGACCTGCTCGCCGGCTGGACGACGGCGGCGGATGTCGGCAGCACCAAGCCCAGCCCCCAGATCATCGATGTGGCCCTGGACATCGTGGGACGCCGCGACGGCGCGGTGATGGTGGGTGACGCCACGTGGGACTGCGTGGCCGCGGCGCGCGCGGGGATCCGCGCCATCGCCGTCGCGACGGGCGGCTTCGGGCGGCTGGAGCTGTTGGAGGCCGGCGCCGTGGACGTCCTGGAGCGGCTCGAGGACCTGCCGGACCGCATCGCGGGGTCCGGCCCCTCCATCACTTGACCGAGCCGGCCAGCAGACCCTGCACGAAGTACCGCTGGAAGGCGAAGAAGACGGCCAGCGGAATGACGAGCGAGATGAACGCCGCGGGGGCGATGATCTCGATGTTGCCGCCGAACTGCCGCAGCTGGCTGAAGATCGCCACGGTGATCGGCTGGGTCTCACGGCCCAGGGTGAGGGCGATGAGCAGGTCGTTCCACGTCCACAGGAACTGGAAGATCGCCAGGCTGGCGATGGCCGGCAGGCCCAGGGGCAGGATCACGCGCACGAAGATCCGCGCCTCCGACGCCCCGTCGATGCGCGCCGCCTCCAGCAGCTCCCGCGGGATTCCCACGAAGAAGTTGCGCAGCAGGAAGATCGCGAACGGCAGTCCGAACGCGGTGTGGAACAGGATGAGCCCGAGGACCGTGTCGAAGATCCCCAGGTCGTTGTAGAGCGAGAAGATCGGGATGAGGGCCATCTGGATCGGCACCACCAGCAGCCCCACCACCACGATGAACAGCCAGTCCCGGAACGGGAAGTCCAGGAACGCGAAGGCGTAGGCGGCCATCGCGCCCACCAGGATCGGCAGCAGCGTCCCGCCCACCGAGATCCACACCGTGGTCCACAGCGAGGAGGTGATGGCGCCGTTGTCGAGCACCTCCCGGTAGTTGTCCAGGCTCAGGAGCCCCGGCTCGGTGATCGCGTTCCACCAGCCCGTCCGCTGGATCTCCTGCGGCACCAGCAGCGAGGTGAGCAGCAGGCCGATGGTGGGGATGAGCCAGGCCACGCCCACGATGGCGAGGATGATCGCGATGGGCGCCCGGGTGAGCGTGCGCGCGATGCGCGACCCCACCCCCGGATGCGCCCGGGCCCGGGCCTCCGGCGGGACGGTCGCGAGCGTGGGGACCTCGGTGGTCGTCATTGCTCCCTCCGGAATCGGCGGACGTTGAGCGCGAGCACCGGGATGACCAGCAGGAAGAGGAACACGGCGATCGCCGATCCCAGCCCGAAGTCGTTGGTGCCGCCGAACGCGGTGCGCCACATCGCCAGCGCGATGACGTTGGCGTCGTCCTGCACGCTCGCCGGCGCGACCGACAGGACGATGTCGAACACCTTCAGGACGTTGATGACCATGGTGATGAACACCACCGCCAGCACGGGCGCCAGCAGCGGCACCGTCACCTTCCGGAACACCTGCCACTCCGACGCGCCGTCGGTGCGGGCGGCCTCCAGCAGGTCGCGAGGGATGGCGGCCAGGCCGGCGCCGATCACCACCATCGCGAACCCGGCCCACACCCAGATGTAGGCCATCATCACCGCCGGGGTGATGAGCCCCTGCCCCAGCCAGTTCACGCCGTCGAACGGCTCGGCGAACGTCTTGGGGCCGATCGCCACGCGGTAGTCGCCGTCCGCCACGTTCGTGAAGCGGAACGTGCCGTCGGAAGCGGTGCGCGTGTCGGCCACGCGGGCGCCGCCGGGCCGCCGCAGCTCGACGGTCACGCCTGGGAGCCCCGACTCCCCGGCCTCCACCACCCCGGGGCGGCCGCCGCCGGGACGGAAGTCCCGCCACACCACCCCGGTGACGGTGCCCGGCTCGGGCCGCGGCCGCACCGCGTCGCGCGCGTCGTCGGGGACCTCCGAGGCGCGGATCCCGGTGAGCCCCATCAGCGCGACACCGCCGGGGGCAACGGTGTCGCGCAGGGCGAAGCCGCCGCCGGTGCCGCCGGCCAGGGCCGGGGACGAGGCCCTGGCCGACGACAGCACCCCCGGTGGGTCGACCCAGTCCGAGACCGCCCCGATCGTCGCGTTCAGGGCCCCGCGGTCCGGCTCCTTCTCGTACATCACCCGCCAGATCACGCCCGCGGCGAACAGCGAGATCGCCATGGGCATGAACACCGCGACCTTGAAGGCCACCGACCAGCGGATCCGCTCGGTGAGCACGGCGAAGATGAGGCCGATCGCGGTGACCAGGGCCGGCACCACGGCCACCCACAGCGCGTTGTTGCGGATCGCGGTGAGCAGCGGATCGCTGGTGAACAGGGTCCGGTAGTTGTCGATCCCGATGAACGCGTCGCCGGAGCGGTCGTAGAAGCTCCGCACGACGGTGTTCAGCGCCGGGTAGACCAGCCAGATGCCCAGCAGGATCGCGGCCGGCAGCAGGAACGCGCCGGCCACCAGGCGCTCCCGCAGCCGGCCGCGGCGACGCTCCCGGGGGACCGGGGGTGCCGCCGCGATGTTGCCGCCGCCGGCCACGGCGTCCTACCGGTAGGCCCGGGCCGCGTCGCGCTCGAGGCGCTGCGCGGTGGCCTTGGGGTCGGGGTTGCGCAGGAAGTCCTGGAAGTCCTTCCACATGCCCTGTCCCACCGTCGCGCCGAACGCCGCCGGCTGCAGGTCGGACATGTCGAACCGGAAGGTCTCCGCCTCAGCGAGGGCCGTGGCGGTCTGCCGGGTCAGGTCGTCCTGGTAGGCCCCCTCGTCCACGTTCTTGTTGGGGCTGCTGAAGCCGCCCTGCTCCACCCAGATCTCGGCCGCCTCGGGAGTGGCCAGGTACTCCACCAGGGCCCGCGCGGCAGGGCTGTCCCGGAACATCACGATCTGGTCGCCGGCACCCATCACCGCGTCCGGCGCCTCACCGAACGCCGGGAAGTCGAAGACGTCGTAGTCCTCGCCGGCCACCAGGTTGCTGTCGGCCGGCAGCGCGGTGGGCACGAAATCGCCCTCCAGGACCATCGCGGCCTTCGGGTCGTCGCCGAACGTCTGGGCGACGCTGGTGGGGAACTCGGTCTGCAGCGCCCCGTCGATGCCGCCGGCGATGTTCTGCCGGTCGCCCAGCACGTCCTTCATCAGCGTGAGGGCGTTGATGACCGACGGGTCGGTCCACGGGATCTCGTGGGCCGCCAGCTGGTCGTACTTCTCCGGGCCGGCGGACCGCAGGTAGATGTTCTCGAACAGGTCGGTGAGCGTCCATCCGTCGGCGCCGGCGATGGAGTAGGCGGGCACGCCGGAGTCCTTGAGCGTGTCGGCGACCTGCAGGAACTCCTCCCAGCTGGTCGGTGGCTCCACCCCGGCGTCCTCGAACAGCCGCGGGTTGAACCACACCGTGCTCTTGTTGGCGCCCTTGAAGTAGAGGCCGTAGAGCGTCCCGTCCACCTTGCCCTGGTCCACCCAGCCCTGGGAGTAGTTCTCGGTGATCGTGCCCTCGGCGAAGTCGATGGGCTTGAGCGCCCCACGGGCGGCGAAGCCCTTCACCAGACCGGGCTGGGGGACGGCCGCCAGGTCCGGCGGGTTGCCGCCCTCGACGGCCGTGCTGAGCACGGTGGGCAGCTGGTCGCCTGCCGAGGTGTACCGCACCGTCACGTTGGGGTAGCGGTCCTTGAAGCCGTCCAGGACCTTCTGGAACTTGGCCTCCTCATCGCCCGACCACACCGCGGTCATGCTGACCGTGCCCTTCACGTTCGTGTCGGCGGCGCCGGTGGACGCACCCCCGGAGTCGCCGCCGTCGTCGTCACCGCCGCAGCCGGCCAGCAGCGCGAGGGCCGCCACCAGCGCCACGAGCAGGGTGAGCAGTCGTCCTGGGTGTCCATGGGGTCGTCTCATGCGGAAGCTCCAATCGCCGGTGCCGCGTCGAAGATCCCGAGACCCGACTCGGGATCGAAGAAGTGGAGGGCCGTCACGTCCAGGGCCAGCTCGGTGGTCTCGCCCTCCCGCACGGCCGACCGGGGCGAGATGCGCGCCACGAGTGGGGCCTCGTCGCGCCCCACCGCGCCGGCGGCCGCCGTCTCGGCCTCCCTGGGGTCCACGCCGCGCGCCTCGGGGTCGATGTCCACGGGGCGCAGGTCGGTCGCAAGGTGCGCCACGATCTCGGAGCCCAGGGCCTCGCGCAGGACCACCCTGCCGCGGAGCCGGGGTCCATCGGGATCCAGCGCGTGGGCGGGGTCCTCCAGGTCCTCGGGTCGGATCCCCACCACCACCTCGCGCCCGGCGTGACCGCGCAGCGCGGGCCGTCGTGCGAGCGCCTCGCCGGGGATGGGCAGCCGCACGCCGCCCAGGTCGGCCACCAGCCCGTCGTCGGTGTCCTCGACCGTCCCCGCGAACAGGTTCATTGCCGGACTCCCGATGAACCCGGCCACGAACAGGTTCGCGGGCCGGTCGTACAGCTCCTGGGGCGGCGCGACCTGCTGGAGCACCCCGGCGCGCATGACCGCCACCCGGTCGCCCATGGTCATCGCCTCCACCTGGTCGTGGGTCACGTAGAGCGTCGTGACCCCCAGGTCGGCCTGGAGCCGGGAGATCTCCGCGCGGGTCTGCACGCGCAGCTTGGCGTCGAGGTTCGAGAGCGGCTCGTCCATCAGGAACACCTGGGGGCGGCGCACGATCGCGCGGCCCATCGCCACGCGCTGCCGCTGGCCGCCGGAGAGCGCCCGCGGCTTGCGGGACAGGTACTGCTCCAGCCCCAGGACCCGCGCCGCGTCCGCCACCCGGCGCTCAACCTCGGCCTTGTCCACCTTCTGGAGGCGCAGCCCGAAGGCGATGTTCTCGAACACCGTCAGATGGGGGTAGAGCGCGTAGCTCTGGAACACCATCGCGATGTCGCGGTCCTTGGCGGGCACGTCGTTCACCACGCGGTCGCCGATCCGCAGCTCCCCCGCGGTGATCTCCTCCAGGCCGGCGACCATGCGCAGGGCGGTGGTCTTGCCGCATCCCGACGGGCCCACCAGCACCACGAACTCACCGTCGGCGATGTCGAGGCTCAGCTCGCGGACCGCCGCGGTGTCGTCCCCGTAGACCTTCCAGATGTTCTCGAACGTCACGTTTGCCACGCGACCGATGTTCCCCGGGAACCGTGCGGTAAACCGACGAATTTCCCCGGGGCGCCGCGCCGGGCGTTCACGGCCCGCTCGGCCCCCACCCGGAAGGGCACCGGTCGGCACCGGACGACCCAGCCGCCGCCGACGGTACGGTTTCCCCTGCTCAGGCGCCTGCGCCTGAGCGTATCTCAACGTCGAGTCGAGCCTGAGACCAGGCCGGCGGCCCACTCGTTGAAGTGGCTGGAGATCCCCGGCAGGGGTGTGTGCCGCGTTCCGAGGACCGACCACGCCGGCCGGGGTGCCGCCCGTCCCAGCGCGCTCCCCGCAACGGGGACGATGCCGGCGGGATCCATGCCGGCGGCGACGGCGGCCTCCTCGGCAAGCCGGGACCAGGTCCACGGCTCGGCGCCGGCGAGGTGCAGGATGCCGCGCCGCCCCACCAGCAGTTCGTCGAGCAGGGCCGTGGCCAGGTCGGGCAGCCAGGTGGGCGACACCGTTTCGTCACATGCGGCGTGCACGCGCACCCCGCGGCGCAGCGACATCGCCACGTGCCACGCGAAGTCCGGCCGACCGGGCGGCCCCAGCAGCGGCCCGGTCCGCACCACCAGCGCGTCGGGATCCAACTCCAGCGCCACCCGCTCCGCGGCGGCCTTGCTGCGCCCGTAGGCGCTGAGCGGATGCACCGGGTCGTTCTCCAGGTACGGCCGCCGGAGCGCGCCGTCGAACACGAGGTCGGTGGAGATGACGGCCAGGCGTACCCCGTCCTGCCGGCACAACCGTGCGAGAACCTCGGTGCCCAGCCGATTCGCGCGGTCGCACGCGACCGCCTCCCCCTCGGCGTCGTCGACGCCCACGAACCCGGCCGCGTTCACCACCCAGCGAGGCCGATGCTCGTGCAGCGCCGCCCACACCTCGGGCGGCTCGCTGATGTCCAGCTGCTCGTGGGTGAGCCCCACCGCGGGAAGGTCACGGCTCGCCGCCGCGTCCAGGACCGCCGACCCCAGCGCCCCCGCGGCGCCGGTCACCAGCAGCGTCCCCCGCGATGTCGTCTCGCCGGCCATGCGCGGTGGTGCCCGCGACCGCGCACGCCAAACCCGCGGGACGCCGGAGATCCGGCGCCCCGCGGGGAGACATCAGACGGCGGCGGGCTCCACCAGCACGCGGGTCACCGGCACCGGGTTGGCGACGATGTCGAGCACCGGGCAGTGGGCGTCCACGGCGTCGGCCAGCTCGCGGTACCGCTCGGGCGACTCGGGGCCGTCGAGGGCCACCTGCAGGCGCACGTCGTTGAAGCCGGCGCGCACGGAGCGGTCGATGCCGAAGAAGCCGAGCAGGTCGATGTCGGCCTCGGCCTCCACGGTGACGCGGTCCAGCGCGATGCCGAGGTTCGCCGCCCACACCTGGTAGGTGATGGCCTGACACGACGCCAGGCCGGCCAGCACGGCCTCCACGGGGTTCGCCCCGCTGTCGGTGCCGCCGAGGACCGCCGGCTCGTCGATGACGATGGTGTGCTGTCGGGCGTTCACCTCGGCGCGCAGGCCCTCCACCAGCTCGGTTCCCACGCTGAACGTGGCCTTCGCCTTTCCGGGGTTCGCGCGGAACCCGGAGATGAGGTTGCGGACCGGGTTCTCCGCGTCGCTCTCGCTCATTCGTCGCACCTCCGTGCCAACGGGATGGTCGGGCCCGGCCGGGCCCGGCGGCGACAATACCAAGAAACACTCGTGGTTTTGCTGTGTTTTATGTCACCCGCGGCTCGTCGCCGGGCGGCGGTGCATCGGTTGCGCTCCCCCGATGAGGTGTAGTCGAATAACCACAATTCGACGCATGGAGGCTTGAGGATGCGCGCACGGAATGCGATCACCGGCGGGCTCGCCGCCCTTATGGCGGCCACGGTGCCGGCCATGGGCCAGTCCCCCGCCGAGCAGGCCCTTCGTACCCGCCTGCCGGCCGATGTGGAGCGCCACTGCGTCGCGTTGGCCACCCCTGCGGCGGGCGCGGACGCGGCCGTGGTGTGCGATCTCCCGACCAGCGTCGGAGTGACCGTGATCTACCTCCGCTTCCCGTCGTTCGAGGCCGCCGAGACCCGCTACGGACGCCTGGTCTCGGCGGTCCCCCGGCGACGTGATCCCGACCTCCGGCGGTGCCGAACCCGCGCGCTGTCCGAGGAGGCCGTGTTCACACGGGCCGGTATCCCGGCCGGACGCGTGGGTTGCTACCGCACCCGGGCCAATGCGGTCGTGGTGACCCTCGACGCCTCGAGCGCGATCGTCTCGGTCGCCGTCCGCCCCGACCGCGATCGCGCCGCGCTCTGGTCGTGGTGGGAGCGGAACGACCTCACGGGGCCGCTCGACCCAGCGGTCGCGACCGCCGGCGTGCGCTTCCCCAACGGCCTCGAGCGCGCCCTGCTGCTCGACATCTCCCCCACGGTGGCCGGCTCGGGCTGCGTTCGTCCCGGTCAGGCCGCCGGCGCCTGGATCGCCGCGCTGCGGTGCCCGCTGGGCACGGGCGGCCAGGTGACCTACCGCCGGTACGCCGACCCCGAGCTGGGGCAGGCCGACTACCTGCGAAGCATCCGCACCCTCGGGATCGCCGAGCGCACCGGCGGGGCCTGCAGCGGCGCTCGGCGGATCGAGCGCTACTACTTCGAGGGCGGCCAGACCAAGGGGCGGTACGCGTGCACCCGCACCGCCGATGGACGTGCCCGGCTGGAGTGGCTGGACTTCACGAGCGGGATCCGGGGCATCGCGGTGGACGCGGTGCCCCAGGCATCGCTGTGGAACTGGTGGCGTGCCCAGGCGCGGTGACCCGCCCCCGGGCTCAACCCGGCCCGGCCCAATGCCGAATTCACGATCAAGATTGCATCGCGCCACCCCGGCCCGATAACGTCGTCCGTGGTCAAGAGCGCCAGCGCCAAGCCCCGGCTCGCTGGCCGGCTTCCCTCCTCCGCGGTGGGGTGCCCCGGGTGAAGACCGGGCCGCGTCGCTCACGTCCGTGAGCCGCGCGGCAAGCGCGGACCCGCCTTCCGGGTCCAGAACCACGACCCAGGATCACCATGACCGTCTCACTGCTCCGTGGCCGTGCGCGCCACGATGCCGCGCCCGGCCACCACCCGCTCGCCGAGCTGGTCGGCGCCGGCCTGCACGTCCCCGTCCTCGGGGGCCGCACCGCCCCCTACGTGAACCTCGATTGCGCGGCGACCGCGCCTGCGCTGGTCTGCGTCGCAGAGGCCGTGACACGTCTGCTGCCCCACTACGCCAGCGTCCATCGCGGCGCGGGCCTTCCCTCCCGCACCTGCACGGCCGCCTACGAGGCCTCCCGCGCGGAGGTCCACCGCTTCGCCGGCGCACGCGACGACGACGTGGTGGTCTTCACCAGGAACACCACCGACGCGCTCAACCTGCTGGCGTCGGCGGTGCCCCGCGGCGCCGGGGACGTGCTGTTCCTGGACATGGAGCACCACGCCAACCTGCTGCCCTGGCAGACGCTTCCGCACCGCTGCGTCCCCGTCGCGCCGACCGTGGCGCAGACGCTGGAGCGCCTGGCCACCGCGCTCGCCGTGCGCCCGGTGGCCCTGGTCGCGGTCACCGGCGCCTCCAACGTCACCGGCGAGGTCCCGCCCGTCGGCGACATCGTGGCACTGGCGCGCACCGCCGGCGCGCGCGTGGTGATCGACGCCGCACAGCTCGCGCCGCACCGGCGGCTGGACCTGGCCGGGACCGGCGCCGACTACATCGCACTGTCGGGCCACAAGCTCTACGCGCCCTTCGGCGCGGGCGCCCTCATCGGGCGGCGGGACTGGCTCGACGCGGCCCCTCCGCACCAGCTGGGCGGTGGCGCGGTGCGCGAGGTCACGATCGCCGAGACCACCTGGGCGGCGGCACCCGCGCGCCACGAGGGCGGGACGCCCAACCTGGTCGGCGCCGTCGCCCTGGCGGCCGCGTGCCGCACCCTGTCGAGCCTCCCCGAGGGCGCCCTGGAGTCGCACGAGTCGGCGCTGCTGGACCGCCTGCGCGCCGGGTTCGCCGCCATCCCGGGGGTCCGGGTCCTGCGCGTGTGGGACGACCACGCCGACGTGGTCGGGGTGGCCTCGTTCACCGTGGACGGCCACGACCCCGGTGAGCTGGGCGCGTGCCTGTCGGCCGAGCACGCCGTCGGTGTGCGCAGCGGCAGGTTCTGCGCCCACCCGCTGCTCCAGCGCCTGGGCGCCCCCGGCGGCGCGCTGCGGGCGAGCTTCGGCGTGGGGACGACGGTGCGCGACGTCGACCGCCTCCTGAACGCCCTCGAGACCGTTCTGCGCGACGGCCCCCGCTTCGCCTACCGCCGGGACGGCGCGAGGTGGAGCCCGGTGGTGGACGACCGGCCGTCTCCGGATCTGTGATGCCCAGGGGTCGGAACGTCGCGCGACCAATCTGGATATATTCGGTCAGGATTTCCGGGTAGAGTGTCGCCGGCTCGGATCCACCGGCCCGTCACCCAACCCACGGGGAATCCCACATGTCCGACATCCTCAACGAGGTTCTCTCCGCCAACGCCTCATACGCCGAGGACTTCGGCGAACTCGGGTCGCTCGCCCTCCCGCCGGCCCGCGGCTTCGCGATCCTCACCTGCATGGACGCCCGCCTGGATCCCGCCAAGTACGCGGGGCTGAGCGAGGGCGACGCCCACGTCATCCGCAACGCCGGCGGCCGCGCCAGCGACGACGCGATCCGCTCGCTCGTGATCTCCTACAAGCTGCTCGGCACCCGCGAGTGGTTCGTCATCCACCACACCGACTGCGGGATGGAGTTCTTCGACGACGGCACGATGCGCGGCCTGCTGCGCAGCAGCCTGGAGACCGCGGCGCTCGGCGCGGACGGCTTCACCGACGTCGGCGCGGGCCCCGGGTCCACCGAGGGTGACTACATCGACTGGCTCACCATCGCCGACCAGCACGGCGCGGTCGTCGACGACGTCACGCGCATCCGGAACCACCCGCTGGTCCCGAAGCGCATCCCCGTCTACGGCTACGTCTACGACGTACGGTCCGGCCGCCTCATCGAGGTGCCCGAAGCAACCGCGGCGGGCGCGGCCTCCTGATCAGGACGCCGGCTTCGGACGGGCCCCGTCCGGAGCCGGCGCGCCGGGCGGCGAGTCTTCGCCCGGGTCGTCTCCGCAGCGTCCGCACACGGCCGCGTCGATGAAGGCGCCGCAGCGCGTGCAGACGCGGTCCATCCAGCAGGGCGGCTCGCCGCCCTCACCCCGTCCCTCGCGAACCGGCTCCGGCATGTCCTGACCGTACCCGTCGGTGGCCGCCCCTGAACGGGGTCGTCGGAGCCGCGCCCGAGCCCGTGCTCCACCAGATGGTCGGGCGGCGGCGGGCCTCTTGACAATTCTTATTCGTCGCATAAGAATTGCTTCTCATGAGGTCCCGTCCGGCGATTCACCCAAGCGTTGAGCAGACGTCCGCTCTGGTCAGCGTGGTGATGGATCTCGCCGACGACCTGGGCGTCACATGCGCCGTGGTGGTCGTGGATGCCGACGGTGGACTGCTCCGCGCGCAGCGCCATCCGCGGCTGCGGATCGGCGCGCTGGATGAGGCGGCCGACCGGGCACGCGAGGCCCTCGCGGCCGCCGGGTTCACCGAGGCGGGGGCGGCCGCCGGGCTCACGCTCGACGGATGGCCCCTCCCGGTGGGCGCCGTCGGCGTCTCGGGAGGCCCGCCGGGTTTCGCCGGGGAAGCCGTCCGCTCAGCCGTGCTGGCCTCCGGACTGGGCCGCCTCCACGCGGACGCATGAGCACGCACCGCATCGCCCGATGCGACCGGCCGGCCGCGGCCGCGCGGCACGCCGGTGCCCCGGAGCGAAATCCCGCTTCGCTGATCGGATTTCCGTCCGACCGCATGGCCAGGCACAATCCCGCGCATGCGCGTCTCTGCGAAGGCCGACTACGGCCTGCGGGCGATGGCCTCCCTCGCCCTCCTGTCCGCCGGCCGCGACGGGCCGGTCACGCGCGAGCAGATCGGGGAGTCCCAGGAGATCCCGGTCGCCTTCCTGGAGAACATCCTGCTCGACCTCAAGCGGGCCGGCCTGGTGACCAGCGTCCGCGGACAGCGGGGCGGCTTCCGGCTCTCCCGCCCGGCGAACACGATCACCCTGGCGCAGGTCATCCGCGCGCTGGAGGGCCCGCTGGCCAGCGTGCGCGGGCAACGTCCCGAGAGCCTCGCGTACACCGGCCCGGCCGCGACGCTGCGCGAGGTGTGGATCGCCGTGCGGGCGAACCTGCGGGCGGTGCTGGAGCAGGTCACGATCGCGGATCTCGTCGAGGGACGGCTTCCCGAGGACATCGCGGCGCTCACCGAGGTCCCGGACGCCTGGCACGCCCGCTGACGCGGGCGGTCCCGGGCCTCCACACCACACCCAGCACCGGCGCGCCAAGGTGAGCGACGGCCGCCGCACCGCCGTGGTCCTGCAGGCGTCCGGGCCGAACGGGCTCGCGATCGTTCGTGCGCTCGGGCGGGCCGGCGTCCCGGTGGTGGCCGCCGACGACGACCCATGGGCCATCGGGCTCCGCTCGCGCTGGGCGCGCCCGCATGCGCTGCCCGACCCGCTCGCCGACGCCGGCGCCTTCGTCGACGGGCTGCTGGCGCTGGGAGCGCGGCTGGGCGACCGGCCGGTGCTGTTTCCCACCCACGACGAGACGCTCAACGCGATCGGCGCGCGGGAGGCGGAGGTGGACGCCCTGTTCGCCCGCCCCTGGACCGCATGGGAACGCCACGAGCGGATCATGGACAAGCTCCACCAGCACGAGGTGGCCCGCTCGATCGGCTTCCCGGTGCCGCGCACCATCACCCCGCGCGACGAGGCGGACGTCGCCGGGGCCGCCGCGGACCTGCGGTTCCCCGTGGTCATCAAGCCGGGCAACGACCCCGCCTTCCGGCGTCGGATCGGACGGCAGCTCATCCGCGCGGAGTCCCCCGCGGACCTGCTGCGCGCCTGGGACCAGGTGGGCGGGCCGGGCCTGCACATCAGCGAGGCGATCCCCGGCGGCGACGACCACCTGTGGGCGCTGTGCAGCTACCGCGACGTCTCCGGCCGCCCGCTGGCGTCGTGGACCGGCAGGAAGCTGCGGCAGTGGCCGCCGGACTTCGGCACCGGCCGCGCCGTCGAGGCGCGCTGGGACCCCGCGTACGCCGCCCGCGGCCACGAGCTGCTCGACGCGCTGGGGCTGCACGGCATGTCCCACCTGGAGACCAAGCTCGATCCCCGTGACGGCCGGCAGTACCTCATCGAGGTGAACGCCCGGTCCTGGCTGTTCATCGACGCCGCCGTGGTGAGCGGGGTCGACATCCCGATGGCCGCATACCTGGACGCCGTGGGTACGCCGCGCAGCTGGGCCACGCCGCACCGCAGCGGCGTGCGGTGGATCCTGGCGACCCGGCACATCCCCGCGGGCATCGCCGAGGTGGCCCGCGGCCGCTGGAGCGCGCGGGCCCTGGCGGGCTCGCTGCGGCCGCCGGTGCACGAGGGCCTGCTGAGCCTCACCGATCCCATGCCGGCGGTCGCCGTCGCGCGCCGCCAGATCCTCTGGGTCCGGCGGGCCGTGACGCGTGATCGTGACCATCACGACGTGGGCTGATCCGGCCCCCGGGGCTTCGCCCGCGGCCCGGCAGGGCATACCGTGTCATCAATGGCCACCGGCATCGCACACATCGACGCGCTGCTGAGCCCGGCCGCGCACGGCCCGCGGCGGCGCGTCGTGGTGATCGGCGGCGGCTTCGCCGGACTCCGGGCGGTCCGCGCGCTGCGCGACGTCCCGGTGGACGTGACCCTCATCGACCGCCGGAACTTCCACCTGTTCCAGCCGCTGCTGTACCAGGTGGCCACCGGCGCGCTGAGCGCGGGAGAGATCGCGGCGCCGCTGCGATCGGTGCTGCGCGGCCAGCGCAACGTCCGGGTGATCCTGGGCGAGGTGGGCGACATCGACCTGGCCGGCCGCCGCGTGGTGCTGCGCCCCCTGGAGGGCCCCGGCGACGAGGTGACCTGCCCGTACGACGACCTGGTCGTGGCGGCCGGCGGCCGCACCACCTACTTCGGGAACGACCAGTGGGAGCCCCTCGCTCCCGGGCTGAAGACCGTGGAGGACGCGCTGGAGCTGCGGCGCCGCATCCTGGTGGCCTTCGAGGCGGCCGAGCGCGAGACCGACGAACGGTTGCAGGCCGCGTGGCTCACCTTCGCGGTGGTGGGCGCGGGCCCCACGGGCGTGGAGATGGCCGGCCAGATCGTGGAGATGGCCCGCGACACGCTGCGCCGTCGACCCCTCCACCGCGCGCGTGCTGCTGATCGAGGCGGCGCCCGCGGCGCTGCCGGGGTTCGCGCCGACACTCCAGCAGCGCGCCTCGCGCGACCTGCGCAGCCACGGCGTGGAGCTGATGCCCGATCGCATGGTGGTGGAGATCACCCACGACGCCATCACGGTGCGCGACACCGAGGGCGCGACGCAGCGCATCCCCACCCGCACCGTCGTGTGGGGTGCCGGCGTGCGCGCCGCAGCGCTCGCCGGCCGCCTGGCCGAGCAGGCCGGGATCGCGCCGGACCGGGGCGGGCGGATCCCCGTGGACGCCTCGTTCACCATCCCCGGCCATCCCGAGGTGTTCGTGGTGGGCGACATCGCGCGGGCCGAGGGCCCCGACGGCACCCCGCTTCCCGGGATCGCCCCGGTTGCGATGCAGCAGGGCCACCACGTCGGACGCGTCATCGCCGCCCGCGCCACGGGGCGCGCGGCGCCGTCGACGTTCCGGTACCGCGACCGCGGGAGCCTGGCCACCATCGGCCGCGCCCGCGCCGTGGGGACGGTCTTCGGCGTGCGCGTGGCCGGGCTGCCCGCGTGGCTGGCCTGGCTGGGCATCCACCTGACCTACCTCATCGGCTTCCAGAACCGCCTGTTCGTGTTCCTGCGCTGGTCCATCAGCTTCCTCACACGCGGCCGCGGCGCCCGGATCATCAACGAGCCGTGGGAGGCCACCGGCGCGCTGGCCGTCGTCCCCCCACAGGAGGACGAGGCCGGCGGGCACGTGGACCTACGCGCCCGGGACGTGGTCCGCCGCTGAGCGGTCACCGCCGCGGACGGGCGCGGCGGCGAACAGGTCCACCATCGCCGCGCAGAACGCGGGCAGGTCGGTGGGGCTGCGGCTGGTCACCAGGTTGCCGTCCCGGCAGACCTCCTCGTTCACGCGGATGCCGCCGGCGTTCTCGATGTCGGTGGTGATGCTGGGCCACCCCGTGAGCGTCCTGCCGCGCACCGCGTCGGCCTGCACCAGCAGCCACGGCGCGTGGCAGATCGCCGCCACCGGCCTGCCCTCGTCCATGAAGTGCCGCACGAACGCCACGGCGCGATCGTCCATCCGCAGCCGGTCGGGGTTCGCGACGCCACCGGGGAGCATGAGGGCGTCGTAGTCGGAGGGGTCGGGCCCGTCCTCCAGCGCGGTGTCCACCGGGAAGATGTCGCCCTTGTCGAGGTGCTGCATCGCCTGCGCCTCACCCGGCTCGGGGGCGATGAGCTCCGCCTGGCCGCCGGCGGCGCGCACCGCGCGCATCGGCTCGGCCAGCTCGGACTGCTCGATCCCCTCGTTGGCCACCAGGAACGCCACGCGACGGCCCTCCAGGGGGCGTTCCGCGCGCCGGTTGTGATCATCGGTCATGCCGCATCACCTGCCTTCGGTTGGGAGCGACCTCCAGTGCCCGCGGGTGGCCCCACGGAAACCCGGATGCGGCTCACGCCGCCCGCCGCCGCAGGCCACGGCGGCGCACCGCCACCGGCTGGGGAACCTCCTCGTGGACGTGCTCGCGCGGGCGCACCCAGAGCTCCTCCACCAGGATCACGAGCGCGGACAGGACGGGCACCGCCACCAGCAGGGCCACCGGGCCGAGCGCGGTCGACACGGCCACCACCCCCACCGCCACCAGGGCCGGGTGCAGGCTCACGGTGCGGGCCATCACCACGGGCACCAGCAGGTTCCCCTCCACCTGCTGGATCACCAGGATCACCACCGCGGTGAGGATGGCCAGCTCGACCGACTCGGCGAGGGCGATCAGCACCGCCGGGATCGAGACGATGATGGGCCCGAAGTAGGGGACGAACTCCCCCAGCGCGCCGAGCACCGCCAGCAGCACGGCGAACGGCAGGCCCAGCAACAGGAATGCCACGTAGAGCAGGACACCCACGGCGACCATGTTCACCAGGGTCCCCAGCAGCCAGCCCAGCCAGGCGGCGCGGATCCGCTCCAGGGTCCCCAGCGCCCAGTCCCGGCGGTCCGGCGGCACGAGCCGGATCATCCCGTCCACCAGCGGCTGCGGCCGGATCGCGATGTACAGGGCGGTGATCAGCACCAGCACCACGCCCGCGGCGATGCTCAGCACGCCGGTCACCAACCCGGGCGAGAGCAGATCGAGGGCCACCGCCTGCGCCTGCTCGAGCAGGTGGTCGGGGGTCGTGCCGGTCAGCGACTCCACCTCGCCGCCAACCCGCGCCAGGACGTCCGGCACCTGCTCGCGCAGGGTGTCGGTCTCGGTGGTGAGCGGCCGGGCGATGAGGACGACCGCGCCCACCACCCCGCCGAGGGTGGCCGCGAGCACCCCGGAGGCCCCGATGACCCGCGGCACCCCCACCCGCTCCAGCCGGGTGGTGGCGGCCGACAGCGCCAGCGCGACGGTGACCGTGAGCACCATCAGCAGCCCCAGCGTCAGCAGCTGCCGGATGAAGAAGGCGATCACCACCAGCAGCGCGGCCAGCAGCACCGCCCGGTAGGCGATGGCGGCCGGAGACGCGGGCACCGAGGCAGCCGGCTTCCACGGGACGACCTCCTGCGGGGCGGCCATCGTCTCCCGGGAGCGGCCCGGGTCCTCGTGAGGCGTCTCGGACACGCCCCCGGCGTACCCGGGCCCGCTGGTGCCGAACCCGGCCCCGCGCCCGGACCGCGATCAGGCGGTCGCGCCGGCCTCCGTCAGCCGCTCCAGCCGGAAGGGCCGCAGGTCGATCCCCGGGTCGTCACCGACCGCCAGGGCGGCCATCGCGCGGCCCACCACCGAGGCGTACTTGAAGCCGTGCCCGCTGAACCCGGCGGCGACGAACACCCCGCCGGGGCCCGGCAGCTCGTCCATCACGAACACCCGGTCCGGGGTGGACTCGAACAGGCAGGTCCCCGACCGGTGCAGCGGCCCGTTGGCGCCCGGGAACCACCGTGCCAGCACGCCGCGCAGGTCCTCGATCTCCTCCTCGCGGGGCGGAACCGGCGCATCCTCGGGATCGACGAGCTCGTCGTGGCGCATCCGCGCCAGCTTGAACCCCGGGATGCCGTGGACGGGCAGGCCGTAGAAGTGGCCCAGGGGACCGTCGAGGATCCAGCACGGCATCCGGTCCGGCCCGAATGTCGCCGGGTCGGTGATCGGGTGGAACCAGCCGATCACCTGCCGCTCCGCCCGCACCCGGCCATGAAGCTCCTCCAGCAGCCCTCCCGCGAACGCGCCCGGGCACACCACCACGCGCGCCGCCAGGTGGGCGCCGCCCTCGGTGTGGATGCGCCAGCCCTCGCCGTCCGGACGCCATCCGGTGACCCGCCGCCGGTCGAGGAGCACCGCGCCCCGCTCCCGCGCCAGGCGCTGGTGCGCCGCGGTCGCCACCTCGCACGCCACCAGGCCGGCGCCCGGCTGGAGCACGCCGGTCATGTCCGGGTCGGGGACCAGCCCGGGAATGCGCTCGGCGAGCCCGGCGGCGTCCAGCAGCTCGTACTCGACGCCCTGCTCCACGCACGCCTCCAGCGAGGAGCGCACGATCGACGAGTCCGGCGGGCCGAGGTCCACGCTCCCGCACTCGACGAAGATCGTCTCGCCCGACTCCTCGCCCAGCTCGCGCCAGAGCTCCAGCGACCGGCGGGCCATGTCCACCAGGTAGCCGCCCTCGTGCAGCCCCAGCCGCAGGATGCGCGTGACGCCGTGGCTGCTCCCGCGTGTGTGGGCCAGGTCGAACCGTTCCAGGCCGAGCACCCGCAGGCCCCGCGCCGCGGCGTGGTGGGCGACCGCCGACCCCATCCCGCCGAGCCCGACGACGGCGAGGTCGAACGACGCCTCCTCCGGCCCCGGCGGCACGTCAGAACCGGCTCAGGTAGGTGTCGACCTCCCACGCGGAGACCGCATCCATGTACGCGGCCCATTCGGCGCGCTTGACCGCCACGAGCTCACAGAGCGCCTCCTCGCCCAACCCGTCGCGCAGCACGGTGTCCATCTCCAGTGCGTCGAGCGCCTCGGCGAGCGTCCGGGGGAGCACCTGCGCGCCCAGCGTGGACGCCAGCCCGTCGATCGGCTCGCCCGGATCCAGGCCGCGCGCGACCCCGTCCATCCCGGAGAGGATGATCCCGGCCAGCGCCAGGTAGGGGTTGCAGGACGAATCGACCGCCCGGTTCTCGAAGCGTCCGGGCGCCGGGATGCGGATCATCGGCGTCCGGTTGTTCCCGCCGTACACGATCGCGTTGGGCGCCCAGGTGGCGCCGGAGGCCGGGGCCGAGGCCTGGAGGCGGCGGTAGGAGTTCACCGAGGGCATGGTGAGCGCCGCGAGCGCGCGGCCGTGGGCCAGAACGCCCGCGATGAAGCTGTACGCCGTGGACGACAGGCCGAGCCCCCGGGGATCGGACGCGTCGAAGAACACGTTCTCGCCGGACGCCGACTCGGCCGACAGGTGCACGTGCGCCCCCGATCCGGTGCGCCCCGGCAGCGGCTTGGGCATGAAGCTCGCGATCGCGCCGTGGGATGCGGCGATGTCCCCGATGATCGACCGCAGCAGGGTGAAGCGGTCGGCGCTGGTCAGCGCGTCGGCATGACCGAAGTTCACCTCGAACTGGCCGTTGCCGTCCTCGTGGTCCACCGCGTACACGCCCAGGTCCAGCGCCTCCATCGCCGAGACGATGTCGGCCAGCACCGGCTGGCTGCGCAGCAGCGTGGCGAGGTCGTAGCACGGCTTGTCGAGCTCGTCCTGCGAGTCGAACGGCGCGATCCCCCCCTCGGGGGTGCGGGTGAGCAGGAAGAACTCCGGCTCCATGCCGGCCACGGGGCTCAGCCCCGCCGCCTGGGCCTCGGCCTGCACCCGGGCCAGGATCGACCGCGTGCAGCACGTGGCCACCTGGTCACCGTCGGTGACGCGCGAGAACACCACCGCCGTGTCGGGCCGGTGGGGCAGCACGGTGACCGTCCCGGGATCGGGGACGGCCAGCAGCTCGGCGTGCTCAGGCCCCCGCGCGAAGCCGTGGTTGGCGAACCCCGCGAACCCGGCGCCGCCGCCCGGCTCGCAGAGCGCCGGGATCCCGCCGGTCGGCACGAGCTTGGCCTTCGGCGTGCCGTGGATGTCGACCCACTGCACCGCCAGGAACCGCACCCCGTCGGGCAGTTCGATGGCGGTGGGGATCTGGGAAGTCTGCTCGGTGGGCATCGAGTCTCTCCCGTGTCAGGTGGGGATGGCCGTGCCGGCCAGGGGAAGGCCGGTCATCGCGGACGCGGCCGGGGTGAGGGCGGCGAGGTCCTCCCTCGCGAGGGAGCGCACCGAGGACTTGCCGCATGCGCGGGCGAACATCTGGACCTCCATCGCCAGCGTGCCCAGGTAGTTGGCCACCCGCTCCGCGCCCTCGTCGACGTCGAGCCGGGACTCCAGATCGGGGTCCTGGGTGGCGATGCCGACCGGGCAGCGGCCGGTGTGACAGTGGTGGCAGGCGCCCGCGACCGTTCCGAGCGCGGCGTAGTCCTCGGGGTGCACGGGCCGGTTGCAGTCGAGCGCGACCAGCGCGGCGGTGCCGATGGACACCGCGTCCGCGCCCAGCGCCAGGAGCTTGAAGACGTCGGCCCCGTGACGGACGCCTCCGGACACCACCAGCTGGACGTCGTCGGCGCCGATCGCGTCGAGCGCCCGGCGGGCCTCGACGACGGCCGCGACGGTCGGGATGCCCGTGTGGTCCATGAGCAGGTCCGGTGAGGCGCCCGTGCCGCCCTGCATGCCGTCCACGACGACCACGTCGGCGCCCGCCTTCACGGCCAGCCGCACGTCGTCCACGACGCGGCTGGCGCCGAGCTTCACGAACACCGGGATGCGATACCCGGTGGCCTCGCGCAGCTCCTCGATCTTCAGCACCAGGTCGTCGGGCCCGAGCCAATCGGGGTGACGCACCGGGCTGCGCTGGTCGATGCCGGCCGGCAGGTCCCGCGCGTGCGCGATGGTCTCCGACATCTTGGAGCCCAGCAGCAGGCCGCCGGTCCCCGGCTTCGCGCCCTGGCCCACCACCACCTCCACCGCGTCGGCGCGACGCAGGTCGCGGGCGGTGAAGCCGTACCGGCTGGGCAGGCACTGGTACACCAGCAGGCGCGAGGCCTCACGCTCCTCGTCGAGCATGCCGCCGTCGCCGGTGGTGGTGGAGGTGCCCACCAGGGTCGCCCCGCGTCCCAGCGCGACCTTCGCGGTGAGCGAGAGCGCGCCGTAGCTCATCCCGGCCACGGTGATGGGGATCGCCAGCTCGAGCGGGCTGCCCGCGCGGGTGCCCAGGACGGTCCGCGTGTCGCATTCCTCGCGGTACCCCTCCAGCGCCATCCGCGAGAGCCCCGCGGGCAGGATGGTGAGGTCGTCCAGGGACGGGAGGTCGGCACGGGAGCCGAAGCCGCGCAGCCGGTAGCGGCCCAGCCGGGCCTTCTCCTGGATGTCGCCGATCACCCATGGGGTGAACAGGTGGTTGGGCGAGGTGCCGGTGGGGTCGGTGGCGGCGGCGGTCGCCACGCCGGCCACGCCGTTGCCGTGGGCGCTCATGCGTGCCGCCAGGTCTTGGCGTCGAACTCGTAGAGCTCGCGCTTGGTGGTGACCCGTGTGAGCCGGAGCCCCGGCACCGCCATCCCCTGTTCCTCCAGGAGGGCGGTGACCGCGTCGGTCTCCTCGGCCGTCGCGGGGTTCGCCTGCGCGTCCGCTCCGAGGGAGCCGATGCCGCCGGCGACGAAGATGGTGCCCTCGTAGATGGAGTCCCCGAGGTGGTCGCCCGCGTCGCCCAGGACGATGAGGGTGCCCAGCTGCATCATGAAGGCCGAGTGCGATCCGACGTCGCCGCCCACGATGACGGTCCCGCCCTTCATCGCGATCGCGGCGCGCGAGCCGGCGGAGCCCCGCACGACCACCAGGCCGTCGTGGGCGCTGGCCGCCAGGCCGGCGCCGACGTCACCGTCCACGCGCACCGTCCCGCCGTCGAGGTTCTCGGCGACGCCGTTGCCGGCATGGCCGGTGACGTGGATGCGCGGGCCCGTGCCCAGCGCGCCGGCGTAGTAGCCGGCGTCGCCGGCGATGGTCACCGCGCAGGTCGTCGCCAGGCCGACGGCGAGCGAGTGCCGCCCGCCGGGGTCCACGAGCACCGCCTCCTCGCCGTCGGCGAGGCCCTGCAGCATTGCGTTGATCTCACGCGTCGTGAGGTTCTCGCACGCGATCGTCCGTGCGGACGCCGGTGCCTGGCTCTGCCCCGTCAACGTCGCCATACCCGAACCTCCCCGGCGACGGCCTCACACCGCCGCCAACCGCTCCCGGCGGGGAGTCCCCGCCCTTCGGAGGTGACGGCGACCCAGTCGCCGGTCTCCGACACCACCAGGGGCTTCGCCGCGAACCGGTCGCGCACGATGCCCATCGCGTCGTTGGTGGCCACCAGGCAGCTGAAGGTGCCGTCGAGCTCGCGCGAGGCATCGGCGAGCGCGTCCTCCAGCTCCGCGCCGTCGCCCAGCCGCGTGGCCAGGAACTCGGCGATGACCTCCGAGTCGTTGTCGGTGTGGAACCGCGCCCCGTCACGCTCGAGCCGGTCACGCAGCGCCAGGGCGTTGGTCACGTGGCCGTTGTGGACCAGGGTGAGCTGCGGCGTGGCCGAGCCCTGGAACGGGTGGGCGTGCGCGACGTCCACCGTGGTCTCGGTCGCCATCCGCACGTGCCCGATGCCGTGGCTCCCCGTCGCCTCGCGCAGCGGGTGATCCTCGATGAGCTCCGTGGGCGTGCGCGCGGTCTTCATGATCACCGGCGGGCCGTCCCCGCCGTACACCGCCACCCCGCTGCCGTCCCGCCCCCGGTGGGAGAGGGCCAGCAGCATCCGGGCCAGGTCGTCGCCCACGGGGCCGTCACCGCCCCGGTACCAGACCCCCGCGATTCCGCACACCTATGCCGCCTCGTCCAGCAGCACGTCCTCCGCGACCTTCGCGATCACCAGCGCCGCGTCGCGCACGTTGGCCATGAGCACCCGCTCGTTGGCGCAGTGGCACTCCTCGACCCGTCCGGGGCCGAAGGTGATGGCCTCCATCCCGGCGTCGTTGACCAGGTTGTGGACGTCGCTGGCGAACGGGGTGCCGTAGATCTCGATCTCGCGTCCGGTGACCATCTGCGCGGTGTCGCGCACCTGCAGCGCGAACGGCGAATCGGCCGGGATCTCTGCCGGCTGGAACGAGAACCGGAAGCGCGTCACCTCGATGGGCGCGTCGGGCACGGCGGCCGAGATCGGCGCCAGCCGCCGGCGGATCTCCTCCAGCTCGCCATCCACGGTCTCGCCGGGCAGCAGCCGGCGGTCGATGAGGATGGTGCAGGCATCCGCCACCGCGTTCTCCTTCACCCCGGCGCGGATGACGGTGGGGGTGCACGACCCGCCGGGCAGCAGCGGGTGCGGCTTCTGCCGCACGTCGCGGTCGTACTCGAACAGGGCCTCCAGCACCGCGGGGACCCGCTGCAGCGGGTTCAGGCCCAGGTGCGACCGGCTGGCGTGGATGGAGCGCCCCGGGATGGTGACCGTGTAGTAGCCGATGCCGCGCTCGGCGGTCGCCACGCGCAGGTCGGTGGGCTCGGTCACGATGCCGTAGTCACCGGTGAAGCCGGCCTCCACCAGGCTCAGCGTGCCGGGCTCGGCGCACTCCTCACCGGCGGCGAAGTGCAGCATGAGGGTGCCGCGCATGCGGTCGGCCATCCCCGCGAAGTGGTGCATCACCCCGATCTGGGTGGTGAGGCCGGCCTTCATGTCGCAGGCGCCGCGCCCGTACATGAAGCCGTCGATGACCTCGCCGGCGAAGGGGTCGGCGATCCACCGCTCCCCGTCGTCGATGGGGACCGTGTCCATGTGGCCGTTCAGCACCAGGGTGGGGCCGTCGTGCGCCCCGCGCAGCACGGCGGCGACCGAGTACCGCTCGTCGAACATCTCCACCAGGTGCACGGAGGCCGGCGTCGGCTCGAGCCACGCCTGCACGCGGGCGACCATCTCGGCCTCGTAGACGCCCGGGTTGATGCTGCGCGCGCCCACGAGGTCGCGCAACACACCCGTGAGGAACGCATCGGAGAGCGGCTCGGACGCACGGAGCGCGTCCACCTGCGAGTCGAGCGGTCGGGATGTCATGCGCCCTCCCCGGGGCCGGTGGTGGTCGTGACGAGCGTGGGGACGCGCCCCGGGAACGCCGGGGGTGCCGGCGTCTGCGACGCGCGCCGCGCGGTCATCTCGGCGCGGAGCGTGTCGGTGGCGGCCGCGTCGAGCAGGCCGTCGCCGTCCAGCACGACCCCGTACACCTCGGCCGCCGCCTCGGGCGCGATGTAGCCGTCGGTGACGTCGTCGGCCACGCGGGCCGGGTCGCGCTGCAGCGGGTCGCCGTACCCGCCGCCGATGGCCGTCTCGATGCGCACCGTGTCACCCGCCGACAGCGGGAGGTTCGACAGTCGCGGCTCGACCGGCTCCCAGTCGTTGGCGCCGGCGCGGCGCAGCCACATGAGGTTGGGGGCGCCGTCCGCGCCGCCCAGCAGCCCGAACGGGGGGATGGTGCTGCGGTCCAGGCACGTCGAGAGGACGCAGGGCTCCACCAGCTCCAGGTCGCGCCGCAGCCCGTAGCCGCCGCGGCTCCTACCGGCCCCCTCCGGGCCGGTGCGCAGCTCGTACCGGCGCACCACCACCGGGTAGGCCAGCTCGATGGCCTCCACCGGGTGGTTGCGGCAGTTGCTGAGCGGGTCCTGGATGGCCGTCCAGCCGTCCTTGGCCTCCATGCCGCCCCAGCCGCCCTTCGGGTTGAGGATCATCACCCACTGCTCGGGGGTGCCGTCGTCGGCCTGCCGCACGCCGCCCAGCGTGTGGACGTTGCAGGACCCCAGCTCGCCGGCCACCGCGTGGTCGGGCCGCCCGGGCGACAGCGCGCCGAGCGCGATGTCGATGATGCGGTTGCAGGTCTCGGTGAGGCCGCTCACCGTCGAGGCGGGCTCGCGCGGGTTCACCACGGTCCCCTTGGGCGCGATCACGGTGATCGGCGCGAAGGCGCCCTCGCTGGGGTGGATGTCGGGGTCGGTGATCATGAGCATGGCGATGTAAACCGCCGA